>SIRX01000177.1 GCA_004563715.1 Actinomycetota bacterium
CGACGCGCACGGTGTGGCCGGCGTTGTTGCCCCCCGAGTAGCGCGAGACGTAGCGGGCGTCCTTTGCCAGGGCGTCGCAGACCCGCCCCTTGCCTTCGTCGCCCCACGCCAGACCCAATACTACCGTCACGCTCATTTGGTCCCCTCCATGCTGTTCGAGATAATGTTCCTCCCTCTGCTACCCGGCGCGGAAATGGTGGATGCCCCAGGCCAGGTGTCCGCGGCGGCCGCCCCCGATCCAGTGCCGGAGGCCCTTTTTCATCCGCTCCAGGTAGCCGCGGCTGACCGTCTCCGATAGCTCGCTTTCCCGCTGCTCGGTCTCCTGGAGGACCCGGGCGTAGTGGGTGGGGAGCTGTCCGGTGTGGTCCTCGAAACCCAGCTCCCGCAGGCCCACCTCGCTGGCCGCCTGCCGGTAGAACTCCGGAGAACCCAGGGAGTCCAGGTGGAGGCGGTCCAGGATCGGCTGCAGGACCTCCTCGGGGCAGCCGTCGGCCTTCATCGGGTCCGTGAACACGAACTCGCCCCCGTCCCGCAGCACCCGGGCTACCTCCCCAAGAACCCGCTCGCGCTCCCCGCTGTGCAGGATCGCGTCCTGGGACCAGACCACGTCGAAGGAGCCGTCATCGAAGGGAACGTCCTCGAAGCTGCCGTCCACGACTTCGACGAGGTGCTCCAGGTTTTTCTCCTGGGTGAGCCGGCGGTTGCGCTCGTTCTCGACCTCGCTGAGGTTGAGGGCGACTACCTCGCAACCGTAGTTCTCCGCCAGAAAGCGCGCCGGACCACCGTAACCCGCCCCGAGGTCCAGCACCCGTTTTCCCGGCCCGAGCTGCTTTACGTGCGAGGCCATCCGGGTTACCGTCCGGCGGCTGGCCTCCAGGATCGGCTCGTCCTCCGAACGGTAGATGCCGATGTGGATGTCTTCGCCGCCCCAGATCTTCGAGTAGAAGCCGTCCGCGTCGCCGGAGTTGTAGTAGTCCCGGGCCGTGTTCACCGCCTGCGTGTAGTCCGCCATTATCCCTCCAGACCTCCCTGATCCCCTTCGACGTAGAGCTTCTCCGCGACGTGGACGAAGAAGTCCGGCTCCTCGTCCCGGTAGGTCTCCTGGAAGTCCCCGTAGGTCTCGATCTTCTGGAAGCCCACCTCCTGCATGAGCCGCCGCGTGTACGCCTTGCGTAGCGGGTACATGTTGAGGTGGTAGACGGAGTCGTCGGGGAAGTCGTAGCGGAACCTGGCGAGCCCCTCGTCCACGTGCTCGGGCTCCACCCGCACCCTGTCGCCGCAGTAGTAGTAGCGGTGCTTGCTGGAGTAGCCGTGGTCCACGATGGCGTCGTAGTTGCGCTGGTCGAGGATCAGGACCCCGTCGTGGCGCAGCATGGCGTAGAACTCGGCGAGCGTCCGGCGCCGGTCGCGCTCGTCGAAGAGGTGGGTAAAGGAGTTGCCCAGGCATATGATGGCGTCGTACTCGCCGTGGACGTCCCGGTTGAGCCAGCGCCAGTCCGCGTGGACCGTGCTGAGTATGTGTCCCCCGAACCGCTGACCGTTCTCGAACGCTTTGACGAGCATCTCGGCGCTGCCGTCCACGCTGACGACGTCGAACCCCTCGTTCAGCAGCCGCACCGAGTGGAAGCCCGTCCCCGTGGCGGCGTCGAGGATCTTGTGCGCCCCCCGCTCCCGGAGCAGCCGGATAAAGAAGTCCCCCTCGCTCTCGGCCCGCTGCTCCCAGTCGATCAGCTCGTCCCACTTCTCCACAAAGCTCTTTATGTACTCGTACCGGTAGTGGTCCGACTCCCGAACCTCGACCGGGTTCTCCCCGTACAACTGCTCCTCACCAGATGTCACAGACCGATCCCTCTGCGCAGCTGCCGTATGTCTCATCTTCCCCCTTTCATCGGGCTGATGGCCCGCAAAACGCTCTCGCCCGCGCCGCTCAAGCCTGGAAATACCCCTCCAGATAGCAAGCAGGATGCATGGACGGTAGAGATACCCTCCTGTACTACCCGCCGAGCATATTCGATGCTACGTATGTACGCGCCCCTTCAATACACGCGCTGGATCATACACGAAAAAATGATTTTAGCAACCGAAATTACTCAAAGCATATAATAAAACTCTTGCGCTATATGCAACGCGTGGGAGATGAGGGTTCCGAGGCGGGAAGACGAAGCTCGGAGGCTCCGCGGGCGTAGGCCAGGCGTAGGTCAGGTAGGGAGGGAGGTTGTGGCGTTGCCCCGGTCGCGGAGCCGGGCGAGGATATCGCCGGGGTGTTGCGCTGCCCGGCTGGCGGCGACCCAGAGTTTATAGGGGAGGGTGGTCTCCGCGCGCCGGGTGAAGACGTCGTAGTCCTGGGCTTCGATCTGGTCGAGGATCGCCGCGTACAGCTTGCGGGCGACCATTACCGGGTAGCGGCGGCCCCGCGGGATGTATTTCATGCCCTCGTCGGCTATTGCGTAGAGCTCGTGGGCGCGCTCGATTTCGAAGCGCATCAGGTCTTCGAAGCGTTCGTCTACGGTTTCGTTACCGAGTTCTTCCTCCCGGTAGCCGAACCTCGCGAGGTCTTCCTGGGGCAGGTACACCCGGCCGCGCTTCCAGTCTTCCTTTATATCCCGCAGGAAATTGGAGAGCTGCATCGCGACGCCCAGGGCCTCGGCGTGGGGCCTGGCGGCCTCGTCCGTGACGCCAATGGCCTGGCACATCATCAGGCCGACGACCGCCGCGCTGCCGTAGGTGTAGGCTTCCAGGTCCTCGTAGGTCGGGTAGCGGAAGACGCGCGTGTCCATCTTCATGCTCTTCATGAAGGCCGTGATGCTGTCCAGACCGATGTCGCGGGCGCGGACGGTGTTGGAGAAGGCGTGTAGCACGGGGTTGGCCGGGTCCTCGCCCATTATGGCGGAGGTCGTCTCCGCCTCGAAGGCGTCGAGCGCCGCGTGTTGCTCCTCCAGGCTCGTGCCGTGGGGGTTGTCCACGATCTCGTCCGCGTACCGCATAAAGGCGTAGAGCGCGTAGACGTGGGGACGCACCTCCGGCGGCAGGAGCCGGGTCGAGAAGTAGTAGGTCTTGCTGTGGTCTCTCTGAACCTGGCGACAGAGCTCGTAGCTCTCCGGCAGGTTCAGCCGGGTCTCCAGGGTCTGACCACCCGCCGGGTCCAGGCGCACTACGCGGTCCCGACCTCGCGCCGGATGCGCTCGGCGACGAGCCTGGCCCCGATGGTCACCAGCGGGACGCCCGTGCCGGGGCGGGTGCTGGCCCCGACGAAGTACAGGTCTTTTATGTTTGGGGAGACCATCGGCGGCCGGAAGTAGCCGACCTGAAAGATGCCGTGTCCGATGCCGAACGCCGCGCCCTCTTCCAGGTTGTAGTCGTCCCGCCAGTCCTCCGGCGTACGCACTTTCTCGTAGACGATCCGGCCCCGGAGGTCCGGTACGCCGCATCGCTTCTCTAACATCCCGTACACCTTCTCCTTGAAAGCCGGCCCGTCGCGGCGCCAGTCCACTTTCGGGCTCAGGTGCGGTACCGGTACGAGTACGAAAAGGGTGTCCATGCCCTCCGGGGCCATCCGGGGCTCCGTCCGCGACGCCGCCACCGCGTAGAACGAGGGGTCCTCCGGCAACGCCCGATCCCGGAAGATAGCCTCAAAGTTCTCCTTGTACCTCGACGAGAGGTAGAAGTTGTGGTGGAGCATGGTATCGAGCTTGCGGTCCACGCCCAGGTAGAGCATGAACGCCGAGGCGGTGTACTCCAGCTTCTTTCTCTTGCGGCGGCCCTCGAAGTCTTTGTCTGCGGCGGGGGGCAGCAGGGCCCGGTAGGCGTAGGGCAGGTCCGCGCCCACGAGCACGGCGTCGGACGCTAGCTCCTCGCCGCCCACCCTCACGCCCCGCGCCCGGTCCTTGGCGACGGTCACCTCCTCGACGGGGCTGTCGAAATGGAACCTGACGCCCAGCTCGACCGCCAGGCGTTCCATCGCCTCGACGAGGCTGTACATACCGCCCGCCGGGAACCAGAGGCCGTCCTCGGCCAGCTCGGTGTACGGGAGGAGCGAGTAGACGGCTGGGGCCCGGAACGGAGAAAGGCCCAGGTACATCGTCTGCAGGCTGAAGGCCTGGCGCAGCTTCTCGGTGCGGAAAAACTTCGAGACGTTCCGGTAGTAGTTGCCCACAGCGTTCGTCTTCAGCAGGAGCCGGAGGTTCCTGAGGCCGAAGAAGTCGCCCGCCCGGTCAAAGTCCCGCTCCACGAACTCCCGGCGCCCCAGGCGGTACTTGTAGCAGGCGTCCTCCAGAAAGCGGTAGAAGCGCGGGGTCACCCCGGGCTCTATACGCTCCAGCTCCTCGATCAGCTCGGGGAGCGTGCGCCGGATCGTCAGCGAGTCTCCGTCCCCGAAGTTGACCCTGTAGTTCGCGTCGAGGGGAATGAGGTCTACGTAGTCCTCCAGCCGGCGGCCGGCGGCCCGGAAGAGGTCTCGGTACGTGTCGGTCATCAAGAGGAGCGACGGGCCGGTGTCGAAGGTAAAGCCCTCGGCTTCGAGCCGGCCCATACGCCCGCCGGCCTGGTCGTTCTTCTCGAAGACCTCCACCTCAAAGCCCGCGGCGGCCAGGCGGATCGCCGCCGCGAGGCTGCCCATTCCGGCTCCCACAACCGCTACACGCTTCGCCGCCAACTTGCACCTTCCTTTGTGGAATAGAGGTATATTGAGTGTACATCGCGGATGCTAGCAAGTTCAGAGGTTGGGACGGGTAAAGGTGCTTACACGGGATGCCAGGGCCGGTTGAGTAGCGCGGGGCCAGAGGTGGTTCTCCGCAGCCGGGGGGTGGCCCGCCTGCGGGCGGGACATCCGTGGGTCTACCGCTCGGACGTAGCGGCGGCCGCCGGAGAGCCCGGCGACGTGGTGCGCGTGGTGGATGGCCGGGGCAGGTTTCTCGGACGGGGGTTCTACAACCCGCGAAGCGAGATCTCGCTTCGCCTCGCGGAGCGGGGCGAGATCCCTATAGACCGGCGATGGTTCGCCCGGCGTATCGAAAGCGCCGTCGCTTACCGGCGCTCCCTGCGGATAGGCTCGGACGCCTGCCGCCTGCTCCACGCGGAGGCTGACGGCGTGCCGGGCCTCGTGGTGGACCGCTACGGCGGCTACCTGGTGGTCCAGGCCGGTTCCGCGGCGGTCGAAGAACGGCTGGGGTGGGTGGTGGAAGCGTTGGTCGGGTTGTTGGAGCCCGCAGGCATCCTCGCGCGCAACGACCAGGCCGCGCGGAAGAAAGAGGGTCTGGATACGGCTCCGGCGGTGCTTTACGGGGCGGTGCCGGACCGTGTGGTGGTCCGGGAGGGGCCGGTGCGTTACCGGGTAGACCTGTGGGGCGGGCAGAAGACCGGCGGCTTTCTGGACCAGCGCGAGAACCACCTCGCCGCCGGACGCTACGCGCGCGGCCGCGTGCTCGACGTGTTCTCGTACGCCGGAGGCTTCGCGCTGCACGCGGCGCTCCGGGCCGACAGCGTCGAGGCCGTCGACGCCAGCGAGGCCGCGCTGGAGGCCGCGCGGGACAACGCGGTGTTGAACGGCCTGGAGAACGTCACGTTTACCCGCGCCAACGCCTTCGACCTTTTGCGGGCGCGTTCGGATGGGGGAGAGCGGTACGACGCCGTGATCCTCGACCCGCCGGCGTTCGCCAAAGCAAAGCGGGAGTTGCCCCGGGCGCGGCGGGCGTACAAGGAGATCAACCTGCGCGCCATGAAGCTGCTCTCTCCAGGGGGCGTGCTGGTCACCTGCTCCTGCTCCCATCACCTCTCGCGGGAGGCGATGGAGGAGGTTCTACGGTCTGCCGCGGCCGACGCGGGCCGCACGATGCGGGTGCGGGAGTGGCGCGGTCAGGCGGCCGACCACCCGGAGATACTCACCGTACCAGAGACGCGCTATCTGAAGTGCGCGGTTCTGGAGGCGGTCAACTAGGACTGTCCCGGGGGCCGGGTTCCGGCCGGTCTCCGCCGGCCCTCATGCCCGAGGCGTACAGGGCTGCCCGGACCAGATCCCGGCCTTCTTCGGTGCGCAGAAAGCCCCGGTGGGTTCCCTGGTACCAGGCCACGCGGGGCTCGTTCCAGTGGCGCCACAGGCTGGCGGCCTCGCTGGCCGGCACCACCCGGTCGGCCACGCCGGCAAAGATCGTCCGTTTCCCTCGCGGCACCTGGGGCGTCAGGGAGAGGGGGGAGATCACGCGCATCAGCGCGGCCGTTCTTTCTTCCGTGACGCCGGACGTTTTGAGGTAGCGGGTGGAGAGCGAGAGGGCGTTGCGCCAGAAAAGGCGCGAGGGGTCCACCGCCGGGTTTATGCAGATGACGGCGTCCAGCTCCTTCTCCAGGCTGGCCAGCAGGGCCGCCGTGTAGCCCCCGAGGGAGTAGCCGAGCACGCCGACGGCCGGGGCCGCCCGTTCCGGCATCCGCAGCCAGGCGGTGAGCCGCCGGATGTCCCACATCGCCTGGGCTCCGGCGTGAACGAGGTCCATAACGTCGCCGGAGAGCAGCCGGTCGCCGCCCACGAGCCCCTCCCGGCGGGGCCCGTGGAGCGGGAGTATCGGGAGCAGGAGGTTGAAGCCTAGCTCTCGGTGCAGGTGCTCCGGACGGTAGAGAAAGAAGTCGCCGCCCGGGGCGCCCATCCGGATGCCGTGCAGGCAGACGAGCCAGGGCCGTGGGTCTCCGGGATGCTGGAGTACCCGGGCGTAGGCCGTGCGGTTGGCGCCGTAAGAGAGCCAGCGGTCCCGGCCCGGCTCTTCCGGCCACGGATCGTAACCGCTGCCGAAGCTCACGTGCTCGAAGTCCCACTCCCGGTAGCGATCCATCCGGCGGTGGGTCTTTTCGGGCGGAGGCGGTTTCCGGTGATACCCGGCGGGATCGTCAAACCAGCCACGCTCCTCGAATAGCTCCAGAGCCCGGTACAGCTCGCGTCCGGAACGCTTCGCCTGGCGTCCGACCGCGTGTGGCCACGTGGTAAGCACGATCGAGCACATCGAAAGCTCGTCGCCCGCGGCCCGCACCGACTGGCGCAGGCCCAGCTCGGGCGTCGGCGTCTCCTCCGGCACCGGCTCCTGCCCGACCGACAGGTACCCGGCGGCGACGAAGCTCATCGTGGAACCCAGAAACAGCACGAGGGCGGATACCGGCTCGAAAACGAACGCCGCGGGAACGGACAGCAGGGTCCCGGAGAGCGCGCCGAGCGACATGAACTGGAAGATGCGCGCGTCGCCGGCCCACAACAGGTTCGAGAGCCCGGTCGCGAGCAGCAGCGTGCCCGGCAGCCCGCCCAAGAGTACCCCGGGCACCCCGCTCTGTACGTCCCACCACAGCCACAGCATCCCGAACACCACCGGCACCAGCGCCACCACCGGCCATTTCGGGGGGGCTACGGGGCTGGACCTCGCGTCTTTTCTGGAGCCGCCTCCGGGTCTCATCTTTATGTTGTAGCAGATGTGCTGGTCGGGAGGCGCCCCGGCGCTACTCGTACTGTACGGCCTCAACAATGTTGGTGCGGGCCGCGGAGCGGGCCGGGAGCAGGCCGGCGAATATCCCGACGAACAGGCCGGCCAGCAGGGCGTAGAGGGCGGAGGCGGTGGGGTAGAAGAAAGTCACCTCGAAGCCGCCGGCCCCCGAGCCTCGGACGAACAGGTAACCCAGGGCGGAGCCAACGATCACCCCGATAAGGCACCCGATCAGGCTGATAACCACCCCCTCGTCGATGATGAGCCGTCCGACCTGCAGCCGCGTGCTCCCGACGGCCCGCAGTATCCCGATCTCACGAGTGCGCTCGAAGACGCTCATGGACAGGGTATTTACGACCCCGAAGGCCGAGACCGCCACGGAGACGCCCATGATGGCGTAGAAGAAGACGTACTGGCGGTTGAAGTCGCCCTCTATCTGCGCCTTCCACTCGGCGTTGGAGTAGAGCGTGAACTGCGGGTAGTCCTCCAGGACCGCCCGGACTTCCCTGCCCAGAGCCTCCCGGTCGGTGCCGGCCGCCGCTTTGATGGCCAGGAACTCGCCGCCCCGCTTGTTGAAGTCCCGTTCCAGGATCTCCCGGGAGAGGTAGATGCCGCCTCCGCCGCCGACCAAGTCGGTCTCCAGAATGCCCGCGACCGGGTATTCCTGCGGGCCTCGGGGCGTGGGAAGCTCGATCTCTTCCCCGGCTTCGAGGCCGCGGGATTCGGCCAGCTGCTTGCCGACCAGGGCGGCCCCGTTCTCCAGCTCCGAGAAGGCGTCCGGGACACCGGCGGCGAGGGCGACGTTGAAGATCTCCGGGTACCCCTCGTCCACCCCGAACACGAAGCTGACCTCCTCGCCCTGCCGCAAAAAGGTCGAGGAGAGCGTGGTCGTCGCCTCCACGCCGGAGACCTCCGAGACCCTCTCCGGTAGCTCGGTGGAGAAGGTGGCGCTGGAGTTCTGGGCGACGGGCTGCACCACGTAGTCGCTGCCCAGCGAGTCCTCCAGGGAGGCCTGGATCGTGCCCAGTACGCTGCCGCCGAGGGCCGAGAACGCGATGACGAGCGAGATGCCGACCATCAGGGCCGAGGCCGTCAACGCCGTCCGGGCGCGGTTGCGGGTCGCGTTGGCCGCCGCCATCCGGCCCTCCACCCCGAAAAGGAGGCGGAGTACGGGCGAGAACAGCCGCGCCAGGGGCCGCACCAGGGCCGGTATAACGAGCGAGACGCCGAGAAACGTGCCGATCACACCCGCGATCCCCGAAGCGTACACGAGGCCGTCGAGGTTCGTCGAGAGGTTTCTGGCGAGGTAGTAGATCCAGGGCGCGCACACCCCGACCAGCGCCAGCCCGAAAAGCGGGGCGTAGCGCGCCCAGCGCCGCCCAGGCCCGTTGCCTTCCGCCCGGGAGCGCATAGCCTCGACCGGGCTCACCCGCCCGGCCCGCCACGCCGGGTAGAGCGCGGCGAGCGCCGTCACGAGGACGCCTACCACGATGGCTGCGACCAGGGCGAAAGGAGAGAGGTAGAGTTCCGTGATCTCGAACGCAAAAGCCTGGCCGAAGAGGTATACGAGGGCGCGGGCCATCCCGTAACCAAAGAGCACCCCGGCCACCGAGCCCAGCAGGCCCAGCAGCGCGGCCTCTATCATTACGGAGCGGACGATCATGGCCCGGGTGGACCCCAGGGCCCGCAGCATCCCCAGCTCGCGGGTGCGCTCCAGGACGGTCATCGAGAGGGCGTTGAAGACCAGGAACGCCCCGACGAACAGGGCGGTGCCGGCAAAGAAGAGCAGCGCGATCTGGAACCCCTGCAACTGGTTGCTGACCTGCTCGGTGCGCGTGGTGGACCGCTCCACCTGGAAGCCTCCCCCGAGCCTGTCCTCCAGCCGCTGCCGAACCTCCGGGAGCGCGGCGCCCTCCGCCACGCCGACGGAGACCCCGGAGACCTCACCCGCGCTGTCGAACGCGTCCTGGGCGTAGGGCATCGGCGCCAGGCCGAAGGCCACCCCGCCGAAAGAGCCGCCGGGTATCCGCAGGAGCCCGACCAGCTCCAGCTCCTCCGGTCCCTGCGGCGTGCCCACGCGCACCCGGTCGCCGACCTCCAGCCCGGCGGCCTCTGCGGTGCCGCCGTCCAGGGTCAGCTCCGGGCCGTCTTGCGGGTAGCGACCTTCGGTCAGGTCGAAGCCCGTCGCCAGGGCCGCCGACTCCGGCTCAACGCCGAAGAGCCGCATGCTCTGGATCTCCGGCAGCCCGTTCTCGTTGGCCTGGTCAAGGATCAGGGAGGCCGGCAGCGAGAGCCGGGGCGCGGCGGAGGCCACCTCGCCCGTGGAGCGGACCTCCCGGACGACCTCCTCGCCGAAGGTGCCGCTGCCCCCGGCGGCGGTTATCGTGAGGTCGGCGTTACCGTAGGCGCGGGAGAACAGCTCCTGGAAGGTGGCCGACATGGTGTTCGAGAGCGTGAGGACCCCGAAGACGATGCCTACACCCAGCACGATGCCGATGGCGGTGAGCAGCGTGCGCTGGGGCCGGGAGCCCAGGTTGCGCAGGCTCAGGTTCGAGAACCGGCTGAGCTTCACGATTGCCGCCGGGCCGTTTCTTGCATAAACTGGTCCGGCAGGCAGGTCGTTAGAAAGGACCCCGGATCGAGGCCGGGAGGGAAAACAAGCAGTCCAGGATGGGCATAGCCTCTTTCGTGCTCTTCCTGGTCTCGGCGCTTCTTTTCGTCGGCGTGATCGCCGTCGCCGGTTACCTGGCTTCGTTCCTCGTGAACCAGACGGGCGAGGGGGCTATAGATCCTCAAAACTTCGATCCGGAGGCGCTGGATCCGGAGACGGCCCAGAGGCTGACGGTGTTCGGGGTTTTGGCCGCCCTCCTCTCTTTCGGCGTGCCGGTAGCCAACCTGGCCGGGCTGGGGCTCGGTGTAGCGGGCCTCGCGCAACAGCGGCGCGGGAAGCTCTTTGCGGGGCTCGGTACGGTCCTCAACGGCCTTTCCCTGCTCGCCATCACGGCCCTGTTGCTGCTGGCGTTCCTGTCCGGCGGGGCGGCATTTTAAGAGCAACCGTTCACCCGGGGGCTTCCAGCGTCCTGATGCGCTCCAGGATCTCGTCCTGGACCGGGTCGCGGAGCTCGTCCACCACCCGGCCGTCACCCAGAAAAACCACCCGGTCCGCGGCGGCCGCAGCGCGGAGGTCGTGGGTGACCATGACGACCGTCTGTTCGTAGCGGGCGGCGGACTCCCGCAGCAGGTTCAGCACCCCGGTCCCGGTCTGCGAGTCGAGGTTTCCGGTCGGCTCGTCGGCCAGGATTATGTCGGGGTTCCGCACCAGCGCCCGGGCTATCGCCACCCGCTGTTGCTCGCCGCCGGAGAGCTCGTCGGGCCGGTGCTCCCGCCGCGCGGTGAGGCCCACCAGGTCCAGCAGCTCGTCCACCCGCCCCGCGTACTTGGCGGGTTTCTCACCCGAGATCAGGACCGGCAGCAAGACGTTCTCCTCGGCCGAGAGCGTCGGGATCAGGTTGAAAAACTGGAACACGAAGCCCATCCGCTTCCGACGGAGCAACGTCAGCTTTTTGTCGGAGAGCCCGGAGAGGTTTACCCCGCCGACCACTACCTCCCCGGAGGAGGGCCGGTCCAGCGCGCCCAGGACGTGGAGCAGGGTGCTCTTGCCGGAGCCCGAGGGGCCCATGATCGCCGCGAACTCTCCACCCGGGAACTCCAGCGAGATGTCTTCCAGCGCCCGGACGGCCGTCGGCCCTTGACCGTAGGTCTTCGCCAGGTTTACGGTCCTGACGGCGATCTGGCTCTCGTTGCCCACCTGATGAGTATATCCGCGGCGGACGCTGGCAAAGTGAACCCGGCGACAGTGCCGGGCCGCGCGGCTGCGTTTGTAACACGCGGACCTCGCTGGTAAACTACCCCGGCAATTTCATAAGCCCCTGCTTCTACGGCGTGGTTTCGCGCCCGGGAAGCCGCAAAAGACCAGAGGAGGCAAAACATCGACACCTACGAAGCCATGCTCATAGTAATCCCCGAGCTCGACGAGGAGCAGGTCGAGAGCACGTTCGCGCGCTTCCGCACGATCATCGAGCGGACCGGGGGAGAGATGAAGGAGATGGACTACTGGGGCCGCCGGAAGCTGGCCTACGAGATAGACCACCGGACGGACGGGTTCTACGCGGTCATGCAGTTCACGGCCGGGGACCGCACGCTGCCGGAGTTGAAGCGCATCTTGCGGGTCTCCGACGACGTGTTGCGGCACATGGTCGTCAAGCTGCCGCCGGACTACGCGCGAAACGACCCATCGCCGGAAGCCACCGAAGCTCCGGCCTGAGTTCTTCGATAATTAGGAGGTAGAACAGAAGATGAGTAGGAGAAGAAGCGGCGGATCCTCGCGGCAGGAGCGGCCGGTGAAAAAGAAGCCTCCGGTGAAGCTCGGGTACGTGGATTACAAGGACTACAATATGCTCCGCCGGTTCACCTCGGACCGCGGCAAGATCCGTGCCCGCCGGGTAACGGGGCTTTCGCCGCAGCAACAGCGCGAGGTGGCGGTTGCGATCAAGCGCGCCCGCGAGATGGCGCTGCTGCCCTACGTGGCGGGCCAGTAGGAGGGGGGCGAATGCAGGTAATACTCACGCAGGACGTGGACAAGATCGGCCGCCGGGGCGACATCGTGGACGTGAGCCGGGGCTACGTCCGCAACTTCCTGGTACCCCGCAACCTGGCCGAGGTGGCGACCCCCGCCAAGATGGAGGAGGCCCGCCGCCAGATGGAGGAGGCCGAGGAGCGTGAGCGCCGCATGGCCGAGCGGGCCGAGGAGATCGCCGCGACCCTCAACAAGAGCGTCATAACCATCGAGGCCCGCACCGGCGAGGACGAGCGCCTGTTCGGCTCCGTTACCGCCGCCAACATAGCCGACGCCGTCCAGAAAGCCCGCGATATCCACCTCGACCGGCGCCGTATCCTCCTGGAAGAGCCCATAAAGTCCCTCGGTACCCACCAGGTCCCCGTACAGGTGCACGGCGACGTCCAGGCAAACGTCAAGGTGATCGTCGTACCCAAGCTGTAGTTGAACTTCAGGTACTACGTGTATCTGAAGTAGAGGCTTAAAAAAGAAGGGCTCCGGTACCGTTGTATCGGGGCCTTTTTTGCTGCATATTACGGGGATGGAGCGACGGGGGAGGATAAGAGAGGTAGCGGGCGGGGCTGATGCCGCCCGGGTGCCGCCGCACGATCTGGACGCCGAGCGGGCGGTTATAGGGGCGATGCTGGTATCCGAGAGCGCGGTGGCCTCGGTGGCGGAGTCGATCTCGGCCGAGGACTTCTACTCCGAGACGCATCGGGTCTTGTTCCGGGCGATGATGCGGCTCTACTCGCGGGGTGAGCCCATAGACCAGCTCACGCTCACCAACGAGCTGCGGAGCATGGACGAATTCGACCGGATCGGGGGCCGGGCCTACGTCTTCCAGCTCGTCGAGAGCGTCCCCACGGCGGCCAACGCCGCCCGGTACGCGGAGATCGTGCGCGGCAAGGCGCTCCTGCGGGCCATCATCGACGCGGGCAGCCGCATCGCCGACGACGCCTTCCGGGAGCCGGAGGACGTAAACGAGGCCCTGGATGCCGCCGAGCAGCTCGTGTACAGCGTCTCCAACCGGACGCTCCGGGAGCGGCTGGCCCCGGTCTCCGAGCTCGCGCCGGGCGCGCTGGAGATGATACAGCGCCTCTACGAGTCCGAGGGAGAGGTCACGGGCGTCGAGACCGGCTTCGAAGACCTCGACCGTCTCACCACCGGTTTCCACAAAAGCGACCTGGTAGTTCTCGCCGCCCGGCCGGCGATGGGAAAAACAGCGTTCGCGCTCAACTCCATCTGGCACGCGGCGGGCGTGGAGGGGTTGCCGGTGGCGATCTTCTCCCTGGAGATGAGCAAGGAGCAGCTCGTCCAGAGGCTCATCTCGCAGACGACGCGCATCCCTACGCGGGACTTGAGGAGCGGCAACGTCCGGGCCGAGGACTGGCCCAAGCTGGTGCGGGGGGTGGCGGAGGTCAGCCGGGCTCCCATCTGGATCGACGACACCGCCGGCATTACGCTCATGGAGATGCGGGCGAAGGTGCGGCGGCTGGCGAGCCGGCTCAACGCCCAGGAAGAAAAGCCGCTCTCGCTGGTCGTGGTGGACTACCTGCAGCTCATGATCGGCAACGGCCGCGAGAACCGCCAGCAGGAGATAGCGGAGATCTCGCGCGGCCTCAAGGTCCTCGCCCGCGACCTCGACGTGCCGGTCCTCGCCATCGCCCAGCTCTCCCGGGCCGTCGAGCAGCGCCACGACAAGCGGCCTTTGCTCTCGGACCTGCGGGATTGCGTTACCGGCGACACGCTGGTACATCTCGCCGACGGGAGACGCGTTCCGGTGCGCCGGCTGGTTGGCAAGACTCCGAAGGTGCTGGCGATGACTTCCGAAGGCCGAATCGTCGCGGCCCAGAGCGAGAAGGTCTGGAGCGTTGGCAAACGTCCGGTTTTCACCGTCAGGCTTGCTAGTGGGCGTGAGATCCGGGCGACAGCCAGACATCGTCTCTTCGGGTTGGATGGTTGGATCCGGATCAGCGCGATAAGATCGGGCGATAGAGTTGCGATAGCCAGGAGCGTTCCCGAGCCGGAGAACACAGAGGAGTGGCCGGAGGCACGTCTCGCCTTGCTGGGACAGTTGATCGGAGACGGCAGCTATCTCAGCGGACAACCGCTACGTTATACGACAGCTTCCGAAGAGAACAGCCGTCTGGTCGCCGGAGCCGCCCAAGAGGAGTTTGGGGTCAAGGTCAACCGTCATTCTGACCGGGGCAACTGGCATCAACTGGTCTTCAGCGGCAACGGAAACCGCTGGCATCCCGCCGGTGTAAACCTCTGGCTGAGAGAGCTCGGGGTCTTCGCTCAGCGATCCTTCGAAAAGCGTGTCCCGGAAAGCGCTTTCGGCCTGAACAACCGTCAAGTTGCCGTCTTGCTCAGGCATCTCTGGGCCACCGATGGCACGATCTTCGCCCGTCGGCCCGGGTCGCGAGGCTCTTCGACGATTTGCTTCTCTACCAGCAGCCGAGGACTTGCCGAGGACGTGGCTGCCCTGCTGTTGAGGCTCGGCATCGTCGCCCGCATCCGCGAGATCTCTCAAGGCGATCATCGCCCGATGTTCAATACCGTGGTCTCAGGAGCGAAAGATCAGAAACGTTTTCTTGAGCTTGTTGGGACTTTCGGTTCTCGACAAACAGAGGCCGCGAAGCTCCTCTGGGCGGACCTCAAATGGAAAACGGCGGTTACGAACGTGGATACACTACCCATCGAGGTCTTCAAGCAGGTGAAAGTCGTCATGTCGGCGCGTGGAATCTCCCACCGAGCGATGGCAGCAGCACGGGGAACTTCTTACGGTGGATCCGCCCGGTTCCAATTCGCTCCTTCGCGTGGCCTGTTGACGGAGTATGCTGAACTACTCGACGATGAGGAACTGCGGGCTCTCTCCACCAGCGACCTTTTCTGGGATCGGGTGGTTGAGGTCGTTCCCTCTGGAGAGGAGGAGGTTTTCGACCTTACCGTTCCGGGGCCGGCCTCATGGCTCGCAGATGGCGTGGTGAGTCATAACTCGGGGGCTATCGAGCAGGACGCGGACATGGTGATGTTCCTCTACCGCGACGAGTACTACAACCCCGACTCCGATGACAAGGGCATCGCCGAGGTCATCGTCGGTAAGCACCGCAACGGTCCCACCGGAAAGACCCAGCTCGCCTGGCTGGAGCAGTACACCAAGTTCGCCTCGCTCGCCCGCCGCGTCTGAGAGCGCCATGTCCGGCTTCGACTACTCGCTCGACTTCGACAACGTGGACTTCCGCGAGGAGCCGCACCTCTACCGGGTCGGCAAGGGTGAACAAGGTGTGCTGCTCGTGCAGCCCTACAAGGGCGAGATCCTCCCGCACTGGCGCTTCCGCACGGGGAAGGTAGCTCGCGAGTCGTCCGAGAGGATCTACGCCATGTTCCTCAGCTACAAGGAGCAGGACGACTTCGTCGGCATGGACATGGCCCGGAAGTTCCTCCAGATGGGTTACACGCGCGCCCGCCGCTACGCCAACCACCGCTCCGGCAGGAAGTACGATGAAAAGGGCGAGAAGCTCCCGCAGGAGCCCGACGCCCTGGACAACGAGAAGGCCCGCGCCGCCCGCATTTTCTACGCGAAGTACGTCGAGGCCCGCGAGGACGGGCACTACAAAAAGCGCCGCCAGGAGTGGGTCGAGCGGTACGGGTAGCGCCTGGCTACCTGATCGGCGCGCCCATCGCGTGGTAGCCGCCGTCGACGTGGATCAGCTCGCCGGTGGTTGCGGGCCACCAGTCGGAGAGCAGGCTGACCACCGCACGGCCCACGGGTTCGGGGTCGGCGGTGTCCCACCCAAGAGGAGCCTGGCGGCCCCATTCGCCTTCTATCTCCTCGAAGCCGCTGATGCCCTTGGCGGCGAGCGTCTTTACCGGTCCGGCGGAGACCAGGTTTACCCGGATGCCGCGCCCGCCCAGGTCGCGGGCCAGGTAGCGGGAGGTAGATTCCAGGGCGGCCTTCGCCACGCCCATCCAGTCGTAGGCGGGCCAGGCGACGCGGGCGTCGAAGTCGAGGCCGACGATGGAGGAGCCGGGCTTCATGAGGTCCGCCAGGCCCACCGACAACGCTTGCAGGGAGTAGGCCGAGGTCTGGAGGGCGGTGGCTACGGAGGGCCAGCCGGCGGTCAAGAAGTTGCCCCCGAGGGCGTCCTCCGGGGCGAACGCGATGGCGTGTACGATGCCGTCTACTTCGCCCCAGCGCTCCCGCAGGTCGGTGGCGACGGACTCGATGTCCTCGGGTTTGTTTACGTCAAGCTCCAGGATGGGCGGCTCGGGGTCCAGTTTCTTGGCGGTGCGCCGGGTGAGAGAGGCGGCGCGGCCGAAGCTGCTCAGGGCTATCTCCGCGCCCTGTTCCTGGGCCAGCCGCGCCGCGGAGTACGCTATGGAGCGCCGGTCCAGAACACCGGTCACGAGCACCTTCTTGCCTTTTAAGAGATCACCCATCAAACCTCCGTTCAGGTCCTGTTTCGTTTGCTTGATGATCGGCCAAGTCTAAGGGATATGCCTTTCCTTGGCCAGAGAGACGTTACTCTTGCGGGCTGTTCTCCGCGCCCCCGTAGAGGCGTTTCTCGTATGAGGCCGTAACCTGAGCCCGCCAGGTCAGCAGTTCGCGACGCAGCTCCGCGAGCTTTTCGGGGTTTTGCTCGCTGATCAGATTCTCCTGCTCGTAGGGGTCCCGGGCGAGGTCGAAGAACTCGTCTTTCTGGTTGCCGTAGTAGTAGATGTACTTCTCGTTACCTTGTATGCTTGCCAGGCACCGGTTTTCGTGGTAGCAGCTGGCCATCAGCGTCCTCTCCGCACCCGGTTCGAGCATCGAGCGCCCCGGGTAGGTCCCGTTGCCGATGTCGTAGCCCAGAAGGTCCGCGGTGGTCGGCAGGACGTCGAGCAGGTTGACCGGCGTTTCGAGCCGCTCGCCACCCTCGAAACGTTCGGGGTCGTGGATGACGAACGGAACCCGCAGTCCCTCGTTGTGGATGGTGTTGTCGTGTTGGAAGAAACCGTGCTCGCCGAAACCCTCGCCGTGGTCTCCGAACACCAGGAAGATGGTGTCTTCGTAGAGGCCCAGATCCTTGTACTGCTGGACGAGGTTACTCAGAAAGAAGTCTTGGTAGCGAAGGGTGTTGAGGTAGTCGTTGAGAAGCTCATCTTCGACGAACGCCTCTTCTCCGTAACGTTCGGGGACCACGTAGTCGTGGTGGGCGGTGACGGTGAGGTAGGTCGCCAGAAACGGCCGGTCGGGTTCTTTTTGCAGCCACCGGCGGCTCGGCTCCAGCATGATGTCGTCTTCGTAGCCGAAGTAGTTGGCCTCTTCAAAACCTTCCGTGTCCATGGATTCCAGGGGAAAGAAATCTTCGTGGCCGAAGTTGTCCACCAGCTGGCTGCGCCGTTCCCAGGTTTCGGTGGCAGCCTGGAAAAACGCCGTGCGGTATCCCTGTTCGCCCAGGAGGTGCGGCAAGCAGCGGGCGGGGATCACGCCCGGCTCGGACTCGGTGTTCTTGGTGTCCAGCGGGGGGTCCACGCCGCAGACGGCGGGAACCAGGGCCTTGGAGGTGTGCGGAACGATCGTGTAAGCGTATTCGGCTAAAAGGCCCTCGTCGGCAAGCTCTTTTAGAAACGGTGTCGTCTGGAGCTCCTCGTTGTACGGGGTGGCGGACCGGGCGCGGGTTGATTCCAGGAACACTATCGCTACGTTGCGCCGGTCGGTACCGGGCGTGGGGAGGAGCGTGGCCTCGGTCGGCTGGTTTCCGGCGACGAGGCTCGGCTGTATTTCCCGCTCGAAGTCCGGTTTGGTTAGCTCGGTAAGGGCGATGTTGACTACGGCATCCCGGGAAAACGTGTTGCTCACGTCCGTGGCGCTGGGGAACACCGAGACCACACCCGCCGCGAATGCCGCCAAACACGCCACCGCCGGGGCTTTCCAGGAGCTAGTCGTCGGGCGCGTTGCCGCGGTTCGCCCGCGCGTCAGATACCGCGTGATTATGGCCGGGCCCGCCAACGCGTAGGAGAGTACGGCTGTTAGCAATAACCAGTGTAGCGTCGAGGTCTCGGAGGAGATGACCGTCCACGTCTCTCCGAACTTGGAGAGCGAGACCACGATGAAGCTGTAGTCGAGCGTGGAGCCGGTGGTTTTGTAGAAGAAATGCGTGCTGGTCGTCAGTATCGCTATCAGCAGGGTAGCTGCGTGGAAGAGAAAGAGCGAGATCCAGCGTAAAAGGCCTTTGCGAAAAAAAGCGAAGACCCCAACCCACAAGAGCGCGTATCCCAGGTTGAAGAACACGTCCGAACGCACCTGGTCTATGAACCCCACGGGGCCGGGCACGTTGAGCTGGGTAAGAACACGGACGACCTTCAACCCCACGTTGTACACAAAGAGCGGGACCAACAAGCTGAGCAGGTAGATCCAGTCTCCCCGCGTAAGCAACGCCCGCGGAAATCGCGCGTCGACGCCCGCGCCGGACTCCGTTGGGTTTCCTGTACTGTAACGACGCATGAACCGCAAGAGTTTAACAAAGATTTATTCTGCGTTTAACGGAAGGTTTACACGTCGTCATGCCCGAGGACCTTCCAGGTGCAAACGGGCTAGAATGCGCGAGGGTTGCTTGCGGACTGTGTTTACCACCGAACATAGAGGCTTGGTCGAGACGGGGTGACGGGTGGCTGGGAAGAAGTAGCCACCTTTCTCCGGGCTTTGCCGGGGGACGACCGCGCCCGGTTCGCGCGCCACGCGGCGCTGGACCTGCCGGAAGACGCGGGGGGCGTGGCGGCCGTACTCGAGGCTCACGCCGCCGAGCATTCTTCCGGTCCGGTGGAGTTGCTCGCGATTACCGGAGCCCGGGCCGGTTCTGCGGGCGATCTGGAGTTCGCCCGCCGGCTAGGGCGCGCGGCGCTGGAAGCTTCCGGGACCCCGGAGGAGCGGCAGCTCGCCCACGTGTGTCTCGCCCAAACACATTTCAAGAACCGCCGGGAGGCAGAGGATCTGGCCGCGTTCGTCGGACACTGCCGGGCCGCCGTCGAGCTCGGGCACGCAGGGACTTTCTGTTATGAGCGGCTCGCCGCGCTGTACGAGTACCGGGGGGATCTGAACCAGGCGGCGGGGATCTGCCAGAGGGCCATAGAGGTTCTCGGCGCTGCGGGCGACGCCCGCTCGGCGGGCGCGTTCCGGAAGCGTTTGGACCGTCTGGACCGCAAACGAGCTGGTTGACCGGCGGGCGGCCGGAAGCTATCTTGGTGTAGGCGATGTCACGGGGTGGTCACGGGGGTGTAACGCTGCAGAGTTTTGAAGCCTGATGCGCCGGGCAAAGGCCAAGTGGCGGGGATTCAACGAGCCCCGAGCAGGAGTGTAAACGGGGAAAGGAGAAAAGCGTGAGCGAGGAGCAGAGCACTAACAGCGGCAGCGAGGAAGAAGCTCGCACGTACCAGCCGCCGGAGGAGTTCAAACGCCAGGCCAACGTTCAGGACCCTGCAGTCTACGACGAGGCCGAGCGGGACTTCGAAGCCTTCTGGGCGGACAAGGCCCGTACGCTGCACTGGTTCAGGGACTTCGACGAGGTGCTCCGCTGGGACCCGCCCGAGGCCCAGTGGTTCGTGGGCGGCAAGACGAACGCCGCGTACAACTGCCTGGACTACCAGGTAGAGCAGGGCCGGGGCGACAAGGCGGCTATCATCTGGGAGGGCGACGAGCCCGACCAGGAGCGGGTCTTTACTTACTCGGAGCTAAAGGCCGAGGTGGAGAGGTTCGCGAACGTCCTCAAGGGCCTCGGCGTGGGCAAGGGCGACCCCGTAACGGTGTACCTGCCCATGATCCCCGAGCTTCCCATAGCCATGCTCGCCTGCGCCCGCATCGGCGCGCCGCACTCGGTGGTCTTCGGGGCCTTCTCCGCCGACTCGCTGCGCGACAGGATCAACGACTGCGAGGCGAAGGTGCTGGTTACCGCGGATGCCGGGCCCCGGGGCGGCAAGGCCACCCAGCTCAAGGCCAACGCCGACGAGGCGCTGGAGGACGCCCCCTCGGTAGAGAAAGTGGTCGTCGTGCGGCGTACCGGCGACGAGGTGGCCATGCAGGAAGGCCGCGACCAGTACTGGGACGACCTCATGCGGGACGCGGAGAGCGAGTGCCCCGCCGAGGAGATGGACCCCGAGGACATCCTGTACATCCTCTACTCCTCAGGCTCCACGGGCAAGCCCAAGGGCATCGTGCACACCACCGGGGGCTACCTCACCCACGTCAAGACCACCACCAGCTGGGTCCTCGACGTAAAAGAGGACGACGTCTACTGGTGTACCGCGGACATCGGCTGGGTTACGGGCCACTCCTACATCGTCTACGGGCCGCTGGCCAACGGGGCAACGTCGCTCGTGTTCGAGGGCACGCCCTCCTATCCCGACACCGACCGTTTCTGGGACATCGTCGAGCGGCGCAAGGTCAACATCCTCTACACCGCCCCGACGGCCATAAGGGCCTTCATGAAGAGCGGCACCGAGGACTTGGAAAAGCACGACCTCTCGTCTCTCAGGCTTCTGGGCACGGTGGGCGAGCCCATAAACCCGCGGGCCTGGGAGTGGTACCACGAGAACGTGGGCGGTGGGCGGTGCCCCATAGTGGACACCTGGTGGCAGACGGAGACGGGCGGGATCATGATCACCGGCCTCCCCGGCCTCACGACCATGAAGCCCGGCAGCGCCTCGCGTCCGTTCCCCGGTATCTTCCCCACCCTCTACGACGAGGAGGGCAACGAGCTTGAGGGGGCCAACCAGGGCAACCTGGTCATAAAGCGCCCGTGGCCGGGGATGCTCCGGACGCTCTACAACGACCCCCAGCGTTACCGGGAGACCTACTGGCAGAAGTACGGCGACACCTACTTCGCCGGGGACGGCGCCAAGCGCGACGAGGACGGTTACTATACGATAACCGGCCGGGTAGACGACGTAATGAACGTCTCGGGACACCGGATCGGCACGATGGAGGTCGAGAGCGCGCTGGTCTCGCACGAGGCCGTGGCCGAAGCCGCGGTCGTGGGGCGTAACGACGAGGACAAGGGACAGGCAATCTTCGCCTACGTTACCCTCGAAGGCGAGCGGGAGGGCTCCGACGATCTCAAGGCCCAGCTAGTACAGCAGGTGCGGCACAGGATAGGTCCCCACGCCAAACCCGAGCAGATAGTCTTCACCGACAACCTGCCCAAGACGCGCAGCGGCAAGATCATGCGCCGCATCCTCCGGGGCGTGGCGGAAGGCTCCGACGACCTCGGGGATACCTCCACTCTGGCGGACCCCTCCGCCGTAGACGAGCTGAAAGAGGAGGTCTCCGGCCAGAGCTAGCGACGGCCAGCCGCCGCAGCGCGGGTGGATCGTACAGAGGGGCGGACCCGGGTCCGCCCCTCTCCGCTGGGTCGGGGTGAAACTTTTGGAACGGGTCGATCGTATACAGGTGTAGTAGAATATTTGTGAGCAATAGAAAGCATTTTCAAGGAGGAAACCGGTGTTCGGAGGCATAGGATTCGGTTACATAATCGTTATGGTGTTGGGGATTATCATCTCCGGCATCGCCGCGATGTGGGTGCGTAGCGCTTACGCGAAGTACTCCAAGCAGCAGAGCTACAGCGGCATGACCGGGGCGCAGGTGGCCCGCATGATTCTGGACCGCAACGGCCTGACGGACGTGCCGGTCGAGCCGGTAGCCGGGCAGCTCACCGACCACTACGATCCCGGCCCGAAGGTCGTGCGCCTCTCGGAGGGCAACTACAACAAGAACTCCATCGCGGCCGTTAGCGTGGCGGCCCACGAGGTGGGCCACGCCATCCAGGACGCCACGGGCTACATGCCGATGAAGCTGCGGGCGGGGATCTTCCCCATCGTCAACTTCGCCGGGCAGCTCTGGTTCCCGCTGTTCTTTATGGGCATTATCCTGGGCGTGGGCGGCGGCCTCGGCCAGCTGTTTATCCAGCTCGCCGTTATAGCTTTCGCCTCTATCCTGGCGTTCCACCTGGTGACGCTGCCGGTGGAGGTCAACGCCTCCACCCGGGCCTACGGCCAGCTCACCCGTTACGGGATACTCTCGCGCGGGGAGGCCAGCGGGACCAAGCGCGTGCTCACCGCGGCGGCCTTTACCTACATAGCGGCGGCGCTTACGGCGCTCCTTACCCTGGTGTGGCTCATACTGGTGAGCCGCCAGTAAAGGCGAAGCCACCAGGTTTCCGGGCGGGGCTTCGGCCCCGCCTTTTTTGTTCGTCCGTTCCCGCAGGCCGTTGTCGTTGTGGCCGGTTTCGATGCTAAAATGCCCGTGTTGTGGAAGGAGTGAATCGGATAAGCAGGCGCCGCCGGAGGCCACGGAGTGTGGGGGAGCCGCACCCGTGGGAGCCGCGCCACATGAAGCTCGCCGGGATGCGTTTCGCGGAGTCCGTTGGAGACCCGGCCGGAAGGCGCAACCTGGCGCTCGGCGTGATAAAGCACCTCTGGCGTTCTCCGGTGCCGTTCGTCGCGTTCTATCCTCCGGAGGGCGTCAGGATCACGGAGGGCCGTACTTATACCCCGGCTCCCCCGCGGCTGGTCGACGATACCGAGTATCTGGCCGGGGTCGAGGCGCACAAAAAAGCCTTCGCCGCGGACCTGGAGAACACCATGGTGCCGGCCGGCAGCCTGCGGGGGTACTTTGAGGTGCCGACGGAGGAAGGGTGGCGGGTCGGACTGGACCTGGTGGGGCACGAGCTAGAGCTGCGCGACGCCTGGGGCATGTCCAGCCGGGAGCGGGTCTACGGCGACCTCGCGCCTTTCGTGTGGGCCTACCGTCACTGCAGCTTCTGTATCGTTACCATCTACGACAAAGACATCGGCGGGCTGCGCGACGACCTGCTCTTCGTCGCCAAGCGGGAGGGGGTAGATTTCAAGTGGGGCCGGGACGCAGCCTGAACCGCCCCGCTCGTTTCCGAGCCGGAACATAGAGAGAAATAGAGAGAACGAATTCGCATGCAAACAGGGTAAGCAGTCTATACTTGGGTATAATCTGCACAAGAACCGAGCACGAAAAACAACGGGCGGTACAAAGGGTCTAGAGGAGTGGTCCCGAGTAGAGAGAGGCGGAAGA
>SIRX01000178.1 GCA_004563715.1 Actinomycetota bacterium
TATATGGGACGTTACGATGAGGCGCTTGACGCTTATAAGTCTGCTGAAGCAGGTTATGAGGTTCTTTGTATGAGAGAGCGTCTTGGGGAGATTATAGACAACAGGGGGGCATTACTCACATCTCTGGGTAGGAGCACGGAAGCGTTAGCAGCTCAAAAAGCGGCGGCTGCTATTTTTGATGAGATACCATTACCCCTTTCGCGTGCTAAGACGCTCACGAATATAGGAGAGACGTACTTGCGACTCGGCAATTACGCATGCAGTCTTGAGGCGTTTGAAGAGGCACGTCGCCCATTGGAATCTCTTGGCAAACTTGCAGATAAATATCTTCTTCTGCGTCACACAGCAGACACTTACCTGGAACTCAATCTATATACGGAAGCGTTAGCAACATATCAGGAAGCTATCGATCTGCTGCGAGTTGCAGGTGTTACCCATGACCTTGCCCTGGCACTTTGGGGCAAAGGTTCTACTTTGATCGCCATGTCGAAGTTCGAGGAAGCTGAAAAGGTTATTGCTGAGGCAGTAAATTTCTTTGCCGCAGCTGGCAACATGCCGCTGCTTTCTGGCGTATTGTTGGAACAAGCTTCATTAAAGGCCGTTCATGGTGACCAGAAAGCAGCTCTGGAGATAACGCTTCAAGCATCAGAGCTTGTTTCTAAAGATGAGTGGCCAGTTCATCAAGTCTATGCTTATCTACGGTTGGCGGATCTGTTGATGGCTGATTCAACTGCAGCAGAGTTGCATCTGCTCGCAGCTCAGAGACTCGTTGGCCGTTTGGCACTGCCGCAATTGCGCTACCGATTGAACGAGCGTCTCGGTCGTCTGAAGAGGTTGCAGGGACGTAACGAGGAAGCTCTTCTGCTTCTCGAATCCGCCCTTGAGGAGATCGAGCGTCTGCGTGGCACTGTTCCACAAGAAACAATTCGAGCCTCCTTCCTGCGGAACAAGACTATAGCCTACGAGGAGTTGCTGCAACTTCATCTGGATCAGGACGATGAGGAAAGCCTGAGCCAGGCTTTCGCCGTAGCCGAGCGGGCCAAGTCGCGCGCCCTGGTAGATTTGCTCACGGGTGTCGTAGAGCCGAGCCTGGCACCAGATGATCCCGAGTTGGAGGTCAAATTTAGAGAGTTGCAAGCCGACCTAAATGCTACCTACGGCCAGATGCTCGGCGGCTCGATAGACGGCGAGAGCAGGGTTCCCCTCTCGGAGCTTCAGGCGCGGGCCACATCGCTGGAGCAGGAGATCAGCCGTCTGAGGCTGCGGGCCGCGGCCACCGGCTCCACCGCCGACGTGTTCGAGAGCCCCTCGCAGATAGAGAACATCGAGGACCGGCTGCCATCCGACGTGACGCTTCTGGCTTACCACGTGATCGGTGACGAGGTCATGGCCTTCGTCAACGCCCGGGAACAGCTCCACGCTGTGCGGGACGTCGGGTCGGTGGAGAAGGTCCGGCGTCTCCTGCAGCGGCTGGCCGCGCAGTGGGATCGTTTCCGCGTTGGGGGAGACTTCGCGAGCAAGCACCTGGCGCTGCTGGAGCGGTCGGCGCGGCAGGTGCTGGCCGCGCTGCACGCCGAGCTGGTGGCGCCGCTGGAGCCGTTGCTCGGAGAAGTAGAATCGTCTTTTGGAGACGGAGGCTCGCCTCCGAAGCTGGCCGTCGTTCCGCACGGACCGTTGCACCAGGTGCCGTTCCACGCGCTGTTCGACGGCGAGCGGTACCTGATCGAGCGCTTCGAGGTCTCCTACGCCCCGAGCGCGACGGTCTTCGCGCTCTGCCAAGAGCGGGCGCGGCGCGATTCCGGCGGGGCTGCGGTATTCGGCGTTGAAGACCCGCTCGTGCCGGCCACCGTCGCCGAGGCCCGGGCGGTCGCGGAGCACCTGCCCGGCGCGACGGTCCGCGTCGGCGAGGAGGCGACCGTGGCGGCGCTGCGGGAGGCGGCGCCCGGCTGCGACGTGTTGCACCTGGCGTCGCACGGGCTCTTCCGGGCGGACAACCCGATGTTCTCGGCGCTCAAGCTGCACGACGGGTGGCTGATGGCCTCCGACGTGATGGAGCTGGACCTGGACGGCGCCCTGGTCGTCCTGAGCGCCTGCGAGTCGGGACGCAGCGAGGTGATCGGGGGCGACGAGATCCTCGGCCCGGCCCGCGCCTTTCTCGGCGCCGGGGCCGCCTCGCTCGTCGTCAGCCTGTGGCTCGTGCAGGACGAGACGACGGCGAAGCTCATGCAGCGCTGGCACGCCCGGCTGCGCGAGGGCACGGGTCCCGCCGCCGCCCTGCGCGCCGCCCAGCTAGAGGTAATGAGGGAGCATCCCCACCCCTACTATTGGGCGCCCTTCGTCCTCATGGGCCGGCGCTGACGCAAAAATATCTGCGGTTCAGTATGAATATTAAAGGTTTCTAATCTCCCTATCATCCGGCTTTAACCGGCGGCGGGTAGGGTCCGTGTATCAAACGCGGCGCTCCGGCGCACTCTATGGAGGAGCAGGACAGTAGACTTTCATCAGGAGGTAGGGACCGTGGGCACCAGAGTTATACACCGACGTTCGACCGCGATGGTAGCGTCGCTCACGATGCTGCTCCTGGCGGCGCTCCTGCTTCTCTGGCCGGCTCCCGCCCACGCCCAGGAAGCCGACGATGACTTCGTCGAGGGCGAGGTCGTCGTAAAGCTGGACCCCAGGACGAACGCGACGATAGGTCAGGTCAACAGGGATTACGGCACGGTCACCAAGGAAGTTCTCCTGGAGAACTGCGCCACCTGCGCCAAGATCTACCTGCTAGAGATAACGGACGGCACGAGCACCGAGGCCAAGGCGGAGCAGATGGAGGAAGATCCCCGGAGGCGGATAGCCTACGCCGAGCCGAACTTCATAACCGAGGCCCCCGAGGGCGATCCTCGCCACAAAGCATTTAGCGGAAGCACCCCCACTCCCTCTGCCGATCCCGCTCCATACTCCAGCCAGTACGCCATAGATGCGCTCAACCTGCCGGCGGCCCATGAAATCAGCCGGGGCCGGAGCGCGGTGGTCGCCGTGCTGGACACGGGGGTGGACCTGGATCACCCGGAGCTGCAAGGCAGCCTGACGGCCGCCAGGTACAATTTCGTTGACGACAACCGGGTGCCCGCGGACAGGCCCGACGGCGTAGACAATGACGCCGACGGCGAGGTGGACGAGCAGACGGGGCACGGCACCCACGTGGCGGGCATCGTGCACCTCACGGCTCCCGAGGCCAGGATCATGCCGCTGCGCGTGCTCGACTCGGACGGCACCGGCAACGTCTTCCTGATCGCCGAGGCCATCGCCTTCGCGGTCCGCAACGACGCCGACGTGATGAACCTGAGCCTCGGCTCCCGGCGCGAGTCCGACCTGCTGGAGGACATCTTCGAGGACCTCGTCCCGGACGACGACGATGATGACGAGAACGAGGCCGAAGTCCTGGAGAACGTGCCGCCGGAGGGCGTCGTGGTAGTGGGCGCGGCGGGCAACGGAAACTCCAGCACGCCCCAGTACCCGGCCGCCGAGGAGGGCGCCATAGCGGTCGCTTCGGTGGACGACCAGGAGAAGAAGTCGGAGTTCTCCAACTACGACGTCCGGAGCGACGACAAGTGGATAGATATCTCCGCGCCGGGGGAGGAGATCTACAGCACCTTCCCCACCGGGCAATACGCTTCCTGGGCCGGTACCTCGATGGCGACGCCGTTCGTGGCCGGGCAGGCGGCGCTCATCCGGAGCGTGAACCCTACCCTCAAGCCCGAGGCCGACGACAACCGGCCGAGCGTGGAAAACTTCATCAAGAGCACCGCCCGCTCGCTGGACGCGAAGAACCCGGACTACGCCGGGCTGCTGGGCGCGGGGCATGCGGACATCGGGGCCAGCCTCCACAAGGCCAACCCTCCGCCCACCATCACCGCCATGAGCCCCAAACCCGGCACCACCATAAAGAACCGCCGGCCCGCGATCCGCGCCACGGTGCGCGACCGGCCGACGAACCTCGCCAAGTCCAACATCCGCCTGTTCGTTGACGGCAAGAGAAAGACCCGCTTCGCCTACAACCGCGGCACGGACCGCCTCACGTTCAGGAGCCCCCGGCTCTCCTACAAGCGTCACACCGTGAGGGTCGTGGCGACCGACGCCCACGGCAAGAAGACGGTCGGGACCTGGCGCTTCCGCGTCGTCCGCTAGCCGCTACCCGGCCCCGCGAAGCCTGAGCTAACTCTTACTTCCTCCGCTAGACGAAGATAGAATAAGCTCTATGGCGCGGCGCCAGCTCGCCCGGGCCGAGGTCCAGGCCCACCAGCAGGAGCGCGAGGGCCACGAGCAGGAGTAGCGCCGTAGTCGCCGTCAGCAGCAAGGTCGTGCGGGTCATGTTTCCCCTCTCTTCGGGACGGCGCGTGGCCGCCCGGTTCGTGTAACGTCCGTATCTTACCGGGCGCGGCCGGGGCGGGTAACCCCCCGCGGGATTAGAAACCTCTCATCTTTGCGGGTTTAACGATCTTTTAACCGCTCTCCGGGCATCTATCGGGTGACGGATACGGTAGAGCAAATAGGAGAGAGGACGTTATGGTTGTGCCGGCGTTCGAGGATCCGACGACGAAGTACGCTTTTACCACCCGCGCCGTCCCGCTGGAGGCGTTCGCCGGGCTGGCCGGGATGCGCCGCGCCCCGCGCGTGGGAGACTTGGTGATGGCCGAGGTGCTGGAGATCGGCAAGAACAAGAAGCTGGAGGTCCGCCGGGGGGTGACGATGGACATCTTCCCCGGGGACTGCATCGTGGGCGCTTTCGGCAACCGCTACGCCACGGACCAGTTCGAGGGCTACGTGCCGCGGTTCCCGGTCGGGGAGTGCGACCTGCTCTCGGTCGGCGGCGTGTGCGGCGAGGCCGTCTCCTGGCACGCGGAGGTCGAGGAGCCTACCCGGCTGCGCGTTATGGGCCTGGTGCACGGCCGCGACGGGGAGGTGCTCAACCAGCGGGACTTCGCGATCCCGGAGGACCCTGGCGGCCCGCAGCCCCTCTCCGGGGCCGAGGTCGTGCTCGTGGTCGGCTCGTCCATGAACTCGGGCAAGACCACCACCGCCGGCATGATCGCCCGCTCCTTCAGCCGCAGGGGCTTTCGGGTGGCGGCGGCCAAGGTCACGGGTACCGCGGCGGGCAAGGACGGGCGCTTTTTCGAGAGCTGCGGCGCCCGCCCCGTGCTGGACTTCGTCGCCGCCGGCTACCCGTCCACCTACATGCTCGACCGCGACGAGGTGCTGGGGGTCTACCGGACCCTGGTCTCGCACCTGCGGGCCGCCAACCCAGACTACATCGTGCTGGAGATCGCCGACGGCATCTACCAGCGCGAGACGCGGATGCTGCTGGAGTCCGAGGAGCTGCGCCGGAGCGTGGACCACGTCTTTTTCGCTGCCGGGGACAGCCTCGCGGCCGAGTCCGGTGTCCGCGCCCTGCTGGCCGCCGGGATGCCGCTGCGCGCCACCTCCGGGGCGCTGACGCAGAGCGCGCTGGCCGTGCGCGAGGCCGAGGAGGCTACCGGCATGCCGTGCCTGAGCCTGGAGCGCCTGATGGGCGACGAGCTGCTGGAGGCGCTCGGACGCGAGGCCCGGCCGGATAGCCAGGAAGCCGTCCCGGAGCCGGTCCCCGTCCAGGCGCTGCCCGGAGCGTAGGTGAGACGTACCCCGATGCGACGGCTCACGGAGAACCAGCTGGTAGAGACCCTCCGCCACATCTGGCCGTTCATGCGGCCGGAGTGGCGGGTGCTGCTGCTGGTCGCGGCGGCGACGGTGGTGCTCACCGTCGTCGAGGTGGCTATTCCCATCCTGGTCGGCATATTCATTGATTCCTTGCTCGGTCAGGCGGCTGGACGGCCGTCCTCGACGCCGGCGGGGTTGGACGGGCGCACCATCATCGCGCTGCTCGCCGGGGGGGCGCTGCTAAAAGGCTACGCGACCTACCAGCAGCGCTCGCTCTCGGGCAAGGTCGGACAGCGGGTGGCCGCCAGGATGCGGGACGCTGTGTGGGTTCACCTGCAGCGGCTTCCCCTCGCTTACACCCGCCGCCGCGGACCGGGGCGTCTGCTCATACGCTTTATCAGCGACGCCCGAGCCGTGCAGCGGCTCGTGTCGCGGGGGATAGTGCAGCTCGTGCAGGACGTGCTGGTCCTGGTGGGGGTCCTGGCGGTGCTCCTGTACCTGGACCTGTACATGGGGCTCGCGGTGGTCGCGCTGGTGCCGGTGGTGGCCGTGATCTTCCGGATCATCAACCCGCGGCTGCAGCAGGCCAGCCGGGACATGCGCCGGCGCCGGTCCCGGCTCTCGGCGCACCTCAACGGGCGCATGAAGGGCCTGGAGCTGGTAAAGGCTTACGGCCGCCAGGGTGAGGAGGGGAAGCGGGTGCGGAAGCTCAACCGCCGGGTCGCCGACCACGGCTCCCGCCGGGAGGCCGCCGGGGGCCTGCTCCTCGGGGCGTCGGCGGGAGCCGTGGCCCTGTTCACCGTGCTCGCCCTCGCCCTCGCCGGCTGGGAGCTGGCGGCCGGGCGGCTGACCGCCGGCGAGCTCGTGACCTTCTACGCGCTCGTGGGGCTGCTGGCCCCGATCTTCCAGCGCATCACGATAACCGACCGGACGCTGCAGGAGGCGGAGATCTCCGTGAAGCGCCTCTCCCAGACGCTGGCCGAGGAGCCCGAGAGCCCGCGCGAGTCCGAGCTGCCGCCGCTGGAGCTTGACGGGGGCATCGTCTGCTTTGAGGACGTGTACTTCGACTACCCCGACGGCACCCGGGCGCTAGGCGGCGTCAACCTCACGGCGCGCGGCGGTGAGCTCGTCGCCATAACCGGGCCGAGCGGCGCGGGCAAGAGCACGCTCCTGGAGCTGCTGCCGCGCTTTCTGGAGCCGACCGCCGGGCGCATCACCGTGGACGGCCAGGACGTCTTTGAGGTTTCCTTGAGTTCGCTGCGGTCGAAGGTTGGCTTCGTGGCGGGGGACACGCCGCTGCTCGACGGGACCATCGAGGAGAACGTGACCTACGGCGTGCCCGAGGGGGTGCCGGACGAGGTGGTAGAGCGCGCCGCCTATCTGGCCGGCCTCGACGGGCTCCTGGAGAGCCTGCCCGACGGCTGGGACACGGAGATCAGGGAGGGCCGCCGGACCCTCTCCGAGGGCCAGCGCCAGCGGGTCGCGCTCGCCCGCGCCCTCGCCGCCGGTCCGCCCATACTCCTGCTCGACCAGGCGCTCTCGGCCGTTGACGAGGTCACCGTCCGCACCGTGGTGGAGCGGCTGCGCGAGCTGTCCGCGGAGAAGACGGTAATCGTCGCTACCAACCGCCGGCCCACGCTGCTCGCCGCCGACCGAGTCTACGCCCTCCAGGACGGGCGCGCCCTGGAGGTGGGCGCCGGGACGTTGCGCGAGCACCGGGGAAACGGCTCCGGGCAGAGCACGGACTCGCTCCTCGAAGACCTCATGGCGGAGCCCGGGAGTCGTGCCGGCCGGAGGCGACCCGTCAAGACTGCTCCGGCGCGCCGCGAGGATACCGGGGATGACCCTGAGGAGGACGACGATGATTGAGCGGCTCTGTGGTACGGCCGGGGTAAGCCCGGCGGAGGCCCGGGACCGGGGGCTCGCGGGCGCGTTCAGCCTCCTGGTGGTCGGGGCGGTGCTCTGGCCCGTGGCCCAGAACTGGCGGGAGGCGGCGCGGGACATCTTCCCCCTTTCCTACTACCCGATGTTCTCCGCGAAGCGGCGGAAAAAGGTCTCCTTTAACTACCTGGTGGGGCTGGACGGGAAGGGCGGGCGTCACCTGCTGCCCTACAGGTACGCCGGGCGCGGCGGCCTCAACCAGGTGCGGCGTCAGATCAACCGCCTCGTGCGCGAGGACCAGGCCGACGACCTATGTCGGCCGTTGCCTCGCGGGTCGCCCGCAGAAAGAAAGGACCCCTCGCCAGCATCGTCACCGTCCAGGTCGTCACCGGCCGCTACCGGCTCTCGGACTACTTCTCCGGCAAAAAGGAACCCCTCTCGGAGCGGGTTCTCGCCTCCACATCCGTGGAGAGGAGGTGTGCATGAGCCCGCTGCTCCGTGTTCTGAACCGTTTCTGGTTCCAGAAAGCGCCGCCGGAGCGTCCGGCCCTGCTGAGGCTAATCCTTGGCGCGTACGTCTTCTACTACCTGGGAGCGCGCTACAGAATGCTGCTAAAGGTCGCCGCTTCGGACCCCAAGCTGTTCAAGCCAGTGGGAATCGTCTCGGTGCTCAAGAAGCCCCTGCCGGTGCCGGTGTTCCGGCGGATGCTCGTCGCGACGTTTCTCGCGAACGTCGCGTTCATGCTCGGCATCCGGCACCGTTACACGGGACCGGTCTTTGCCGGGCTGCTTCTGTGGGTCCTCTCGTACCGGAACTCATGGTCCATGATCTACCACAACGACAACGCGCTGGTGCTGCACGCCCTGATACTGGGCCTCACGCCCTCGGCCGACGCGCTCTCGCTCGACGCCCTGGACAGAGCCGAGCCGCCCGCGGAGGCCGGCTGGCGCTACGGCTGGCCGGTAAAGCTCATGAGCACCGTCACCGCGCTCACCTACTTCCTGGCCGGCGTGGCGAAGGTGGCGGGACCTCTGGGGTGGCGGTGGGGCGACGGCGAGGCGCTGCGGGCCCAGGTCATGGTGGACGGGCTTCGTAAGGAGCTTCTGGGCGACGAGCCGGCCCCGCTCGCTTACGCCTTGCACGACCGGCTGGCGCTCTTCAAGGCGATGGGCTACGGTTCGTTGCTCCTGGAGGTCGGCGCCTCGGCGGCGCTCTTCGACGGTCGGCTCTCCCGGCTGTGGGCGTTCAACGCCTTCGCCATGCACTGGGGCATCTACTTCATCATGAAGATCAAATTCCGCTACCAGCTCTCTGGCTTGATCTTCGCCTCGTTCTTCGACCTGGACCGCGCGCTGGCCCGGCTCGAACGTTGGGTCGCCGGAGGAAAAGCGCGATGAAACGGCCGCCAGATAACATCATCCTCATCTTCGACGGGTTCTGAGGCTTCTGAACGCGTTCCGCGCGCCTCGTCGGGGCGCTGGACCGCGGCCGCCGCGTGACGGCGGTTCCATACCAGAAGCCGGGTGTCCCGGAGACCCACGGCCTGAGCGCCGCGCGGTGCCGGGAGGCCGCGTGGGCTGTCACGCCCGGAGGAGAGCCCTACGGATGCCGCTACCGCGGCGCGGGGGCCATGAACGCGGCCCTGGCGGCCGCGCTGGGCACCCGCTTGCCGCTGCTGCTCTACTCCCTGCCGGGTGTGCGGCAGGTACAGGACGCCGCCTACTCCTGGGTGGCGCGCAACCGGGGCCGATTTCCGGGCGACACGCCCTACTGCCGGCAGCAACCCGAGGAGTGCCGTTGAAAGCGGAGTGTGTTGCCGGGAGCAGAGCCTGTTACTTGTGGTCGTCCCGGCGGCCGAAGCCTATCACCGCCTGCGCGCCTCTTCCGGGCTCCCCGGAAAAAACGCGTTCCCGCGGCGACCCCGGTAGCAGCGGCAGGTAGATCGCCATCCGGGTTCCCTCGCCTGCGAGGCTCTTTGCCTCGATGCGGCCCCCGTGCGCCTGGACGATGGTCTGGGCGATGGAGAGCCCGAGGCCCGTGCCGCCCTCCTTGCGCGAGCGGGCCTTGTCCACCCGGTAGAAGCGTTCGAAGACGCGCGGCAGCTCCTTCTCCGGAATGCCGGGCCCACGATCCTCGACCTCGATGTACAGCTCGCCGGAGCCGGACGCGGAGGCCAGCGTTATCCGGCCGCCCTCTGGAGCGCCATACTTGGCGGCGTTGTCCACCAGTATCAGGATGGCCTGCTCCATCCGCGTAGGGTCTAGCCGGAGCTGGCCGGTGCCACGCAGCCGGGTCTCCAGCTTCGCGCCCCGTTCCCGGGCTAGGATCTCTGCGCGTCCGGCGACCTCCGCCAGGAAGAGCTCGGCGTCCGCCCTCTGGAACGCCAGCGGCAGCGAGGCCGAGTCCGAGCGGGCGAGAAACAGCAGGTCTTCCACCATCCGGCTCATCTTCCCCGACTCCTCAACTATCTCCTCCAGGATCTCCGCGTGGTCGCTGTTGCCTTTTGACAGGGCGAGGCCCACCTCAGCGTTGCCCCGCAGCACGGTGAGCGGCGTGCGCAGCTCGTGCGAGACGTCGGCCAGGAAGTCCGTCTTGGCCTGGGAGGCCTCCGCCAGCTTCTCCGCCGCCGCCTGCTGGTTTGCGTACAGCCGCCGCAGCTCGCTCACCACCCGCACCGCCAGGTAGGCCAGCACCGCCCCGGCCAGCAGGAGACCCCCGATCACCGCGAAGAGTATGTAGCGCGAGGTCGTAGCCGTCTGTTCCACTCTCTGGAACGAGTTCGCAGAGAGCCTCTCGCCGAGCTTATCCACCTCCTGGGCGGCGGCTTCCATCTGGTCTATGCGGACCAGCCCCTGGTCGCTGGCCTCGTTGAAGCCCTCGGGATCGCTCTCCGCCCGGTCTATGGCCGGCCGGAAGTCGGCATAGTACCCCTCGGCCATGCGCCGGAAGTCCTCCGGCTGCGGGGTTTCGGGGTCGCGGACGCCGAGTTCCTCCAGCTCGTCTATCTCCTGGTGGAGCAGCTCGTATGCCTGCTCAAAGTCCGCCGTGCCGCCCCGGGTTATGCCCGCCTCCGTCTGCACCTGGAAAAAGAGGTTGCGGTGGTAGTGGCGGACGTCGAGGACGGCTGTCCGCAGGTCGTCGCCGTGGTCTTCTAGCTCCACGTCGTACCGGAGCCCCTCGTCGCTGGCCTGCCACACGCGGTGGTTGAGCCAGAGCCCCACCAGCCCGGCGATAATGATCGCCCCGAGCAGGCCGCCAACGGCCAGGATGGTAATGTGCCAGGGTCGGGTTTGGTTTTCTCTAGTCTCCACTACGCGCACCCCGCGCTTTGGGTAAACTAACCCCCGTAATCTTACCCGCGACGGCAAGCGTTGGACAGGTGGGTATATGCGAATTCTCATCGTGGAGGACGAGGCGGCCATAGTCCGGTTTCTGGAGCGGGGCCTCGCGGCCCACGGCCACCAGCTCGTTAGCGCGGACAACGGGGAGGAGGGGGCACGGCTGGCGGCCGACGAGTCGGTGGAGCTCGTGCTGCTGGACATCTCCCTGCCCCAGCTCGACGGCCACCGGGTCCTGGAGCGCATCCGGGCGGAGCGGCCCACCCTCCCCGTGCTGATGCTTACCGCCCGCGACGACGTGAAGAACAAGGTGAGCGCCCTCAACGCCGGGGCCGATGACTACCTGACCAAGCCGTTCGCCTTTGAGGAGTTGCTCGCCCGCCTCCACGCCCTGACCCGCCGCTCCGACCAGCCGCAGTCCTCCCGCATCGAATCCGGCGACCTGCGGGTGGACCTCCTCTCCCGCCAGGTGTGGCGGGCGGATAAGAAGATCGAGCTCTCCAGCCGCGAGTTCGCCCTGCTGGAGTACTTTATGCGCCATCCGGGCCAGGTCCTCTCCCGCCAGCAGATCCTCTCGGCGATTTGGGACTACGCCTTCGATCCGGGCTCCAACGTGGTGGATGTCTACGTGCGCTACCTGCGCCGCAAGATAGACCTCCCCGGCGAACAATCTTGCATCGCCACCGTCCGGGGTGTCGGATACCGCTTCGAGCCGCCCGCCGGCTAATCGTCGTAGTCCCCCTCATAGTAGTCGTCCGGGTCCTCATCGTCCGCTGGAACGGGCGCGGGTGCTGGCGCAGGTGCTGGCGCAGGAGCCGGCGCGGGGTCGGGTGTCGGGACAGGCGCTGCCGCGGGGGCTTGAGCCGGAGGTTGCTCTGCGGGCTGCTCGGGTCGGGGGGCGTTCTGATCTTCGCCCGGGCTCTGCGGAGGGTCTCCGGCTGGGGGCTCCTCGGGTTCGGTGGGATCCGGCTCGCTGAGCTCCAGGTCCACCTCGACCAGCCTGCCCTCCGGCCGGAGCTCGACGAAGACCTCGCGTTCCCCGCGGGTGACGAAGAACATCCAGGCGCCGCGGTTGAAGTCGACGTCGGCGACGGACCAGCTTTCTTCGCGGAAGACGTCGCGGTAGAACTCCCGGACGGCGTCCAGCCGGGCGGTGGTCAGGTACTCGACCTCGGTAAAGAGAAGCGGGCCAAAGTCGTCGTGCCGGTACTCCACGCGCATGGAGCCCGGGTAGCGGGGCATCCGGGGGATGTCTTCACCGGGCACGTCCTCCGGGGGCATCTCGGCCGCCGGGGAGGAGACCGGCGACGCCTCCGACATCCGGGTCTCTTCCCGCGATGAGGCGGGCTGGTCTTCGGCCTGCTGGCGGCTCAAGGACCACCCCACGAAGAAAGCCACGAAGACCAGCACCGAAACTACCGTGGCGGCCAGCAGGGAAGAAACTCTCAGCGCTCCTCCTGAAGTACGTGATCTTGGGTTCGGGTATGGGCTGTCCTGAGTCTGGGGCAGCAACATTAAAGCGGCATTAAACCAGCATGAGAATATCTCAACGTGTCTTTCCGGCAGCCCGCCGTTTCCGGGGTAGGGTTCCGTATCGGGCGGGGCGCCGGAGGCTTCTGCCGGCTTCGGCGGGCTATATACTGGGGACATGGCGAAACGCGGGTACAACCGGGACACGATCCGGGGCGGGGCGAGCGACTGGGACGTCTCTCGGCCGTTTTCCAGTTTTCTGCGGATGCTGGCGACCCTGCTGGTCCACCCGGTCCGGTTTTTCGAGGCGCTGCCGAGGGTCCCGGACGTGCGCGCGCCAGGCCTGTTCCTGGCGTTCTGCGGCCTGCTCGCCGCCGCCTTCTGGTTTTTTGCCGGCGGGACGCTCCCGGCGCTCGCCGCCCTCCTGGTGCCGCTGCCGCTCTCCTTCCTCGTGGCGCTCCCCTACTATCTCGGCTCCTACGGCGGCCGATACGGCTACGTCGTTACCTGGCGGACCGTCGCCTACCCTCTCGGGTTCTACCTACCGCTCTCGGCGGTCCCGGGGCTGCGGTGGGTCGCGGGGGTCTACGCGGGAGCGGTGTTGCTCTCCATAGGGCTCGCGACGGTGCGCGAGATCTCCTACCCGAGGGCTATACTCGTCTCGGCCGCCGTAACCGGAGTCATCGTCCTTGCGGCCGCCCTGATCTTCTGGTTCTAACGAACATCAGTCTAGTTTATAATTGGTGGCGTCGCGTGTGCCGAAAGGAGGAGAGATGGCCGGGTCTCTGCAGGGTAAGGTTGCGCTGGTAACGGGGGCCAGCTCCGGCATAGGCCGGGCGTCGGCGCTGGCCTTTTGCCGCGAGGGCGCGAAGGTCGTGGCCGCCGACGTAGACGTGGAAGGCGGGGAGGAGGCGGCGGAGGGCATCCGAGAGGCCGGCGGGGAGGCGGTCTTCGTCAGGACCGACGTGTCGCGCCCCGGAGACGTGAAAGCGCTCGTGGATCAGGCCGTGGGGACCTATGGGCGTCTGGACTGCGCCCACAACAACGCCGGCATCGAGGGGGTGATGGGGACCCCTACAGCGGACCAGGCCGAGGAGGATTGGGACCGGGTCATCGGTATCAACCTCAAGGGCGTGTGGCTGTGCATGAAGTACGAGATCCCGCAGATGCTGGAGGCCGGCGGCGGGGCCATCGTCAACACGGCTTCGGTGGCGGGGCTGGTGGGCTTTGAGGGTATCTGCCACTACGTCGCCAGCAAGCACGGGGTCGTGGGGCTCACCCGCACGGCGGCGCTGGAGTACGCCCGGCAGGGAATAAGGGTCAACGCCGTTTGCCCCGGGGTCATATGGACGCCGATGGTAGACCGGGCGACCGGCGGCAGCGCGGAGGCCCAGGAGCAGTTTACCGGTATGGAGCCCGTGGGCCGGATGGGCACGCCGGAAGAGGTGGCGGAGACCGTGGTGTGGCTCTGCTCTGATGCGGCCTCGTTCGTTACGGGGGTGCCGATGCCGGTGGACGGCGGGCTGGTCGCCCGGTAAGGCTCACTCTTCTTCGGGCTCCGGCGGGTCCTCCAGGTCTCCCATAAACTCCAGGGAGACGTGGTCGGTCTCCACAAAGCCCAGCGAGCGGTAGAAATCCCGGGCGGTGGCGTTGTCGTGGGTGGCGACGAGCTCCACGAGGCTCGCCCCGTGCCCGGCGGCCAGCCGCCGCGCCTCGCGCATCAGGAGCTTGCCCACCCCTTCCCGCCGCCGGCCCTCGGCCACGGCCAGCATCGGCACCTCGACCACCGTGTCGCCGTGGGCGAGGTCCGGCTTGATCCAGAGGCTCACCACCCCGGCCACGCCTTCTTCGTCCTCCGCCACCAGGACCCGGGCGTTGGGGGCTTCCAGAAGCGCCCTCAAGCTTCTGCGCACCGCCTCTTCTTCGGGGGCTGCGTCGCCGACCGCAGCGGCCAGCTCGCAGGACAGGGCGTAGACGCCTTCTGCGTCGCTATCCTCGACCTCTCTCACCGTTATCTCGTCTGTCACGATTCCTTCTTTCGGTATCCGCACTACGGGGTTACATACCCGGTTACCGGCGATTCCAGGTGATCCGGGTGGCCCGGCGCCGCGTGGTTTGTGAGAATATGCCCGTAGGCGAGCCGTCCACGGGCCGGGGCACCGGAACCGGGGCTGGAAAGGCAGGGGATTTGACGCAGATACTGTGGGGTATCGGGGGCATGATCGTGGTCCTCGGTCTCGCGTTCGCGCTCTCGGCGAACCGGCGCGCGATCAGGCTGCGCACCGTGGGCGGCGCGCTGGCGATACAGATCACCTTCGGGGTCATCGTCCTCTACTGGGACGTGGGCCAGCGGGCGTTGCAGACCGTGACCGAGGGCGTGCAGGCCGTGATCGAGTCCGCGAACGAGGGTATAGGGTTCCTTTTCGGGCCCATTCTGCCGGAAGAGGGCAGCGTCTTCGCCTTCCAGGTGTTGCCGGTCATTATCTTCTTCGCGTCGCTCACGGCGGTCCTCTACCACTGGAACATCCTGCAGTGGGTCGTGCGCATTATCGGGGGGGCGCTGCAGAAGCTGCTCAAGACCAGCCAGGCCGAGTCGATGAACGCCACCGCCAACATCTTCGTCGGGCAGACGGAGGCCCCGCTCGTGGTGCGGCCCTACCTGTCGGGGATGACCCGCTCCGAGTTCTTCGCCGTGATGGTCGGCGGGCTCTCCACCGTGGCGGGCTCGGTGCTCGTCGGCTACGCGCTGCTCGGGGCGCCCTTGGAGTACCTGCTTGCCGCCGCCTTTATGGCCGCCCCGGCGGGCCTCCTGATGGCGAAGATGATCATGCCGGAGACCGGCGAGCCGCTGACCCTCGACGGGGACGCCCGGGAGGTGGTCGAGACGGACGACGACGAGGCCGTCAGCGCCACCGACAAGGAGGCCCAGGAGACGACCCTGGAAGAGGGCGGGCCCCGCAACGTCATAGACGCGGCGGCCCAGGGCGCCTCCGACGGGCTCCGGCTGGCCCTCAACGTCGGGGCCATGCTGATCGCCTTTATCTCGCTCATCGCGCTCCTGAACCTGATCCTGGGCTCCATAGGCGGGCTGTTCGGCTTTGGAGACCTCACCTTCGAGCTCATCCTGGGCTGGATCTTCGCCCCCCTCATGTTCGCCATCGGCGTGCCGTGGGCGGAGGCGGTGGAGGCGGGCAGCTACCTCGGGCAGAAGCTCGTCCTCAACGAGTTCGTGGCCTTCTCCAACTTCGCTCCTGAGATCGAGCAGTTCAGCGAGCGGACGGCGGCGATCATCACCTTCTCGCTCACCGGCTTCGCCAACTTCGGGTCGCTGGCGATCCTGCTCGGCGGCCTCGGCAGCCTCGTACCCGAACGCCGGCCCCTGATCGCCGAGTTCGGCATCCGAGCCGTCCTGGCCGGCACGCTCGCCAACCTGATGAGCGCTACGATCGCCGGGATGCTGATCGGGACCATTGGAGGGTAGGGAGAGATCATGGGACGCAGAGCCACGATCGTAGTCCTCGACGGTCTCGGTGCCGGCCACGCCCCCGACGCCGCCGACTTCGGCGACGAGGGCGCGAACACTTTGGGCAACACCGCCCGCGCCGTCGGCGGCCTTGAGGCGCCGAACCTGGCGACCCTCGGCCTGGGCAACGTGGAGGACATAGAAGGCGTGCCGCCCACCGACAGGCCCCGGGCCTCCCACGGCCTGATGGTCGAGCGCTCGTCCGCCAAGGCGACGCTCGCCGGCCACTGGGAGATGATGGGCCTGGTACTCGACGAGCCGTTGCCAACCTACCCGGAGGGCTTCCCCGAGGAGATCGTCATGCGCTTCGAGGATGAGACCGGGCGGGAGGTCATCGGCAACCGGCCGGCCTCCGGCACCGAGATCATCGAGGAGCTGGGCCCCGACCAGGAGAAGACCGGCTCCTGGATCGTCTACACCTCCGCCGACTCCGTATTCCAGGTCGCCGCCCACACGGGGGTGATCCCGCTGCAGGAACTTTACGAAGCCTGCGAGAAGGCCCACAAGATGCTCATCGGCGAGGGTAGTATCCTGGTCGAGCGCGTTATCGCCCGGCCCTTCCACGGCTCGGCGGGTAACTACGAACGCGAGAACGAGAACCGCCACGACTACGGGATAACCCCGTTCGAGAACACCTACCTGGATAAAATAAAGGCCTCCGGCAAGGAGGTCGTCGCCGTCGGCAAGATAAAGGACATCTTCGACGGCAAGGGCATAACCCGGCACCTCCCCGGCCAGCCCGACGACGGCGCCAAGGTGGGCGCGGTCCTGGAGGCCCTGAACGAGTTGGAGAGCGGTCTCGTCTTCGCCAACCTGGTGGATTTCGACGCGAAGTACGGCCACCGCCGCGACCCGGAGGGCATGGCGCGGAACATCCGCCGCTTCGACGACCGGCTGCCGGAGCTGCTCGACGTTTTGACGGAGGACGACCTGCTCATCGTTACCGCCGACCACGGCAACGACCCGACCTTCAAGGGCACCGACCACACCCGCGAGCGCGTGCCGCTGCTGGTCGTCGGCGGCGGCGAGCCGCAAGACCTCGGCGTCCGGCACGGCTTCTACGACGTGGGGGCGACGGTCGCGGCCTGGCTCGGGGTCGAGAAAGAAGACCTTCCCGGGCGGAACTTCCTGCGGTAGCCTGCAAAGGGCTTACCCTTCCTTTCCGGGTGCCAGGCCCCGGTAGAGGGCTGAGGTCGCCTTCTCCAACCATTGCTCGGCCATCGAGCGGGGTATGCCCGCGTTGGAGATATACAGCGAGGCCACCCCGTGCACCGCCGACCAGAGTACCACGGCGACCGTGACCGGGTCGTCCGATGCGAACCGGCCGGCTGCCATGCACTCCTGGACGTCGGAGATAAGCTCCCGCAACCCCGCTCCCGGCTCGTCGCTCATCTCGCCGCCCGCCGGACCGCCGGGACGACTCATGAAGAGTACCCGGTAGTGCTCGGGGTGCTCTATGGCCCACCCCAGGTACGCCCGGCCTTTGTGCCGGACCCGCTCCAACGGATCTTCGGTCTGGGCCGCCGCGGCGTCGAGCTCGGCGGCGAACTGCTCGAACCGGTGCGAACAGACCTCGCGCAACAAAGCCTCCTTGTCCACGAAGTGGTGGTAGAGCGAAGGCGGCGTGCAGCCGACCGAACGGCAGATTCCGGCTACCGAGACCTTCCCCTCGTCCCCAGCCTCGAACAACAGCCGGTCGGTGGCCGCCAGGATCTCCTCTCTCAGCCGCTTGTCCCCCCGTGCAGCCCGCCTCCGACCTCTCCGCCCCCGTGCCTCGCCCATATCGCCTCCCCTGACTAGTCCTTGCGTTTCGTATAATAATATTATATTATCGTCGTTATATTGGTTCGCTGAGGAGGTTGGCTACGATGTCGCGGAGCAGGTGGGCCCGGGGGGTGCTGGTCTTGATCGTGGTTCTGGCTGCGGGCGGTGGGATCTGGACTTTCGTGGCGGAGAGCGAGGCTGCCGGGGAGGTCGTGGTGCTGAACCCTGAGGGGGAGAGCGGGACGGCGCTTGTGGTCTACCATCCTGGTCTCTCTGGTTACGTGCCGGAGGTGGTCGGGGCGTTTGCGGATGGGCTGTTGGAGGAGGGCTGGCGGGTGGAACGGGTACCGGCAGGCGCGCGGGCCCCGACGGACCTCTCGCGTTACGAGTTGCTGGTTTTGGGGTCTCCGACCTACTGGTGGACGCCGGCGCGGCCGGTGAGTCGCTATGTGGAGCGGGTCGGAAACCTGGAAGGTAAGCCGGTTGCGGTGGTGGTGACGGCCAGCGGACAGGTCGAGCGCTCCCGGGCGCTGCTGGAGGGGCAGGTGCGGGATGCGGGAGGCGAGCTGGTGCTCTCGCTCCCCCTTACGGTATGGAGGCCGAACGTGGATGGGGACCCCCGCCCCAACGAGGAGGTGGCCAGAGAGCTCGCCGGACGGGCCGGCCGGGAGGTAGCGGCCGGTCTGGGAGAGAACCGGTAGCCGTGCGGACGATGCTTCCTGCGGGGGAGTCACATCGTCCCCTCGCTCCCCTCCCGAACGCGCTCTGCGTTCTGCGGGCGGCGGCAGCGCCGGTGCTGTTCTGGGGGATCGTGGATGGTGCTCCGGCGGGAATCCTACTCGGCGTCCTGGTTCTCGCCGCCGCGACGGACGTGCTGGACGGACCTCTGGCGCGCCGCCTCGGCGCTTGCTCACCTTCCGGCGCCTACCTGGATGCGGTAGCGGACCTGATCGTAGCGCTGGCGGCGTTCGTGGCGTTCACGATCGTCGGAGTGTACCCGATCTGGGCGCCGCTGCTCATCGTCGCGGCGTTCGCGCTGTTCGTCCTGACCTCGGGTAGGGCGGGACTGCGCTACGACCCGGTCGGCTGCTACTACGGGGCCTTCCTCTTCGTTGCCGCCGGAACTACGCTGGCCTTGCAGGACTTCGCGGTAGCCGGGACCGCGCTCGCCGCCCTCGTCTGTCTCACCGCCGTTACGACGGTTTCGAGGGCCGGGCTGCTGCTCCCCGGACCGGGCAGAGGAAGAGCGTAGCGGTGAGGTGGGCGCTCCGCTACGTGGTCCCGCTGGTGCTGGCGGCGGTCGGGCTCGGTCTGCTCTACCTCTCTAACGGGGGGTACATCCCGCTCGGCGAGCCGTACGTGCGCGAGGCGTCGCGGGAGTTGCTGCCGAACGATCAGCCGGTGGCCTTCGTCGGGGTGAACGTGGTGCAGATGGATCAGGAGCGGGTGCTGGAGGATATGACCGTCGTGGTGCGGGGCGGAAGGATCTCGGAGGTCGGGGAGCGCGGTGCGGTTGCCGTGCCCGATGGGGCGCTCGTCGTGTGGGGGGCGGGACAGTACCTGATGCCCGGCCTCGTGGACATGCACGTCCACGTCGAGGAGGAGGATGACTTGCTCCTCTACCTGGCCAACGGCGTGACGGCGGTGCGCAACATGTGGGGAAACACGGGACTCAAACGGGCTCTGGGCTACCCCGACCAGCTGGCGCTGCGCGAGGAGGTGGAAGACGGAGGGCTCCTCGGGCCGAGGATCTACACGACGGGGCCCATTATGGAGGGCGAGCCGGCCAGCACCCCGATGATGCCTGTGATCCGCGCACCCGGGGAGGCCCGGGAATCGGTGGCGTGGCAGGCGGAGCGCGGCTACGACTTCGTGAAGGTCTACGACCACCTCTCGCCAGAGGTCTACCGCGCAATCCTCGATGCCGCCCGGGAGCGGGGTCTGCCCGTTGTGGGTCATGCTCCGAAGAGGGTCGGCCTCGACGGCGTGCTCGCCGGCGGGCAGCGCTCCATCGAGCACCTCACCGGCTACCTGGACCCGGATGCGGCGGAGCTCCTCGTGCCCGAAGACGAGCTGGAAAGGTACGCCCGGAACCCCCGCGAGGCCGGCGTCTACAACTGCCCGACGATCGGGTTGTACACCAAGCTCGTTCCCGAAGAGGAAGTCGAGGAGCTGGAGCGGCGCACGGCCGGGATGCGCTACGTCTCGCCCCGCACCCGCGCGACGTGGCGGCTATTCTTGCCGCAGATGCGGGAGGACATCGCCTACCGCGGTCCCGACTACTCCGGCCGCATCCACGAACTCTACACGAGCACGACGCGCGAACTGCATGAGGGCGGGGCGGAGATAGTGGCGGGCACGGACGCTACGAACCCGTACCTGGTCCCCGGGTTCTCCCTGCACGACGAGCTGGGCTATCTGACCGAAGCCGGCCTGAGCTCCTACGAGGCCATCGAGGCGGCCACGGCCAGCGCCGCCGAAGCTCTCGGGGAGCGGGACGAGTTCGGAACGGTTGCGGAAGGTTTGAAGGCCGACCTGATCCTGACGGAAGAGAACCCTCTACAGGACGTGTCGAACCTCCGAGACCCCGCCGGGGTGATGGCGAACGGCCGGTGGTTGCCGCGGGACCAGCTGCTGGCACTGCTCGAGGGGCTCGCGGAGTCGCACCGGCCGGCCGTCATGGAGCGCCTCTGGCCCCTGGGCCTCGTGGCGGCGGGTCTCATACTGTTCCTGGTCGGAGTCCGGGAGAGGTCGGAGGCACAGAGAGGCAAACGGGAGGGGAGATGAAGGTTACCAACGTGCACGAGCGCGAGTTGCGCGCCGACCCCGGGCGGGTCGGAATGCTCATCGACTCGCTCGCCTCGGAAGGGGACGCCCTGTGGCCGGCCCACAGCTGGCCGCGGATGGAACTCGACGGGCCGCTTGGCGTCGGGGCGGCCGGCGGGCACGGCCCCGTGAGGTACCTCGTCGAGGAGTACACTCCCAACAGGTCCGTCCGGTTCCGCTTCACCGGCCCGAAGGGCTTCGACGGCTTTCACGGCTTCGAGGTGATCGAGACGCTCCGAGGCCCCGCCATGCTGCGGCACACGCTGAAGATGACCCTCCGAGGCCCGGCCCTTCTGTCCTGGCCCCTTCTCTTCCGGCCGCTGCACGACGCCCTAATCAAAGACTCCCTGGCCGCCGCGCAGGCGTCGCTCGGCGAGCCTCCGCAGGTGCAGGCGTGGTCGCCCTGGGTGAAATTCCTACGCCGGCTCTTGTCGGCCGGCCGGGGGCGACCGCAGAGGAGAACGGAGAGAGGCCGGTGATGAACGGGGAGCTGGATAGCCTCTACTTTACGCACCGGGGCGCAGGAGAGCCGCGGTTGCTGATGCACCCCTCACCCGGGTAGTTTGGCAGTGCCTTCCGCGCCGGCGAGTACGTCGGGCGGCCTGTACGCTACCGCAGGCGAGTAACGGCGAGCGCACCGTTCTCGGATAAGTATTACTGGGAATGGACCGCAGGAGCTATGTAATCAGGTGCGCTGTGAAGACGCACGTGGACATCGAAGCGTACCTGCCCGCTGCTGCAAGGCTGCTGAAGGAGCGGGGAGAGCCGGGGTTCCGGTTGAAGCAGGTCTATGACGCCCTTGCTTTCCGGCACGTCGGGAGCTGGGAGGAGGTCACGAACCTGCCCACCGGGCTGCGGGCGGCTCTCGCACAGGAGGTGCCGGCGTGGGCGCTGGAGTTGCGGCGCGTTTCGCAGGCGACGGACACGCGCTAGCCTGGACGCATCCGCTGGAGTTGGTCCGGTTGGTAGAGGAGTGGCTCCCGACATCCGATCTGTAACCTCGGGCCGGGTGAGCGGTTTCGAGGAGGGATCAGCCCTCGGTGCGCAGCCGGACACTGAAGAAGTCTGCGAGGACCTTCAGGACGGCGAGGGCGGGGACGGCGAAGACGACCCCGAGCAGGCCCGCCAGTTCGCCGCCAACTATAACCGCCAGAAAGATCAGGATCGGGTGGATGTTCAGGACCTGGCCCTGGACGCGCGGCGTTAGTACGTTCCCCTCGAACTGCTGGATCAGGAAGAACAGCAGGGCGACGATCAGGGCCCGTACCGGGGATATGGAGAGGGCGAGGATGACGGCGGGCACCGCCCCGAGCCAGGCGCCCAGCAGCGGTATGACAGCCGTGACGGAGACCCACACCCCGATGAGCAGCGCGTAGGGAACCCCCAGCACGAAGAGCGCCGCCGCCGACAGCGCGCCCTGGATGAACATGACTAACCCCAACCCGCTCAGGTAGCGGGAGAGCGAGAACCCCAGCGACCCCCACAGCTCCTCGGCGTCCCGGCGGTAGTTCTCCGGCGCGAGCCCCACAACGGCCGCCCTCACCCGGCGGACGTCCACCAGCAGGTACGCCGCGATAAAGAATATCCCGAAGAGCGCCAGCCCCACGTTCACCGTCCCCGAGACAAAGCCGCCGAGGCTGCCGAGGACGCTCTGGGCCAGGTTCTGGGCCAGGTTGAGGAGGTTCTCGTTGAGGTTGGCGACGAACTCCTCCGGCGTCCCCGGCAGCAGATCGTTCTCCGCCAGGGGTGCCACGATGCTTCGCAGGGTCTGGTTGGCGTCCCGCACCAGGCCCGGTATCGCGGCGACGAAAGAAGATAACTGATCCAGGAGCAGCGGCACGAGGAAAGAGATGCCGAGGCCGAAGACGCCCAGCATGAGGAGAAAGCTGGCCAGTATCGCCAGGCCGCGGGGCATAAAGCGCGAGAGCGCCTGGGTAGGGAAAGAAAGGATCAGGGCCAGCGTCACCCCGCCGAGCGTCATGACCACCGCGCTCGGCGCCGCCCACATGAGCAGCAAGAACAACACCAGTATGCCCACAAGAAGGATGTTTCGCGTCCGGCGGGAGATCAGGATCGGCGTCGGTTCCGCCCGTTTCTCCGGTTCCGCCCGTTCCTCCGGTTCCTGTCCTTCCGGCGGCTTCCGGGCTTCTTCTGACTCCCCGGCCTCCCGCTGCTCGGCCTCTGGAGGCTCCAGGTTTTTGTTCTCCGTCACATGGGTTCCCAGTGTCGTTTTCAACAACGTGGTGGCGCTCCAGGGGCCAGTTTACTCTCTAACCGGCCGGAACGGCGACCAGACAGGCGACGTCGGGCGCGGCGTGATCGGCTACTATATATTTTGTAGCTGGGGAGCTTGTCGTATTGTGGAAGGTTGGTCGGATAATTAACGAGGCGGACACCTGCCGGAAGTATGTCATCCCAAGGCTGACGCAAGCAGGCTGGGACGAGCCTCCCCATTCCTTCGCGGAGCAGAAGACTTTCACCGACGGCCGTATAGTTGTCGCCGGCTCAAAAGCAAGCCGGGGACCGCAGAAGCGGGCCGATTACCTGTTGCAGTACACGCGAGACTTCACGGTAGCAGTAGTGGAAGCAAAGGCGGCCTATAAATCGCCGGGAACCGGACTCCAGCAGGCGAAGGACTACGCTGAGGTTCTGGGCCTCAAGTTCGCCTACGCCACCAACGGCGAAGGCATCGTCGAGTTCGACTACCTGACGGGACTGGAACGAGAGCTGGATGCTTTTCCGGAGCCCGACGAGTTGTGGAAGCGTCTGCGCGGCGGACAGGGGCTCGACGATGAGACGGCGGACCGCCTGCTCACCCCCTCCCACCACCTGACGGGCAAAAGCCCGCGATATTACCAGGAGATCGCGATCAACCGGGTCGTCCAGGCGGTTTTGCAGGGCGAGAGGCGGGTCCTGCTGACGATGGCGACCGGGACCGGCAAGACGGTGGTGGCGTTTCAGATCTGCTGGAAGCTTTGGAGCAGCCGGTGGAACCGCACGGGAGAGCACCGGCGGTCCAGGATACTGTATCTAGCCGATAGGAACGTCCTGGTGGACGACCCGAAGGACAAGGTCTTCATGCCGTTCGGGGCCGCGCGGTGGAAGATAGAGAACGGCCACATCAGCAAGGGCCGCGAGATGTACTTCGCCATCTACCAGGCCGTCGCCGAGGACGAACGGAGACCGGGACTCTACCGGGAGTTCGCGCCGGACTTTTTCGACCTGATCGTCGTGGACGAGTGCCACCGCGGGAGTGCCCGCGACGAGAGCAACTGGCGGGAGATCCTGGAGTACTTCGAGCCGGCATACCAGCTCGGCATGACGGCGACGCCCCTGCGCTCCGACAACAGGGCCACCTACCGCTACTTCGGGAACCCGGTCTACCAGTACAGTCTGAAGCAGGGCATAGAGGACGGCTTCCTGGCTCCCTACCGGGTGCACCGGGTCGTGACGACCGTGGACGCCGCCGGATGGCGCCCGAGCAGGGGTGAACTCGACCGCTACGGGCGCGAGGTCCCGGACGAGGACTACCACACCAAGGACTTCGAGAAAGTCGTCGCGCTGCGCTCCCGCACGCAGGCCATAGCCCGTCACCTGACCGACTTCCTCAAGGGCACCGACCGGTTCGCCAAGACCATCGTCTTCTGCGTGGATCAGGAACACGCCGACGAGATGCGGCGGGCGCTAAACAACCTGAACGCGGACCTCGTGCGGAAACACCCGGATTACGTCTGCCGGGTGACGGCGGATGAGGGCCAGATCGGACGCGGTCATCTATCCCGCTTTCAGGAGCTGGAGACCGCAACGCCGACCATCCTCACTACCTCGCAGCTTCTCACCAAGGGAGTGGACGCGCCGATGTGCAAGAACGTGGTGCTGGCCCGCGTGGTCGGGGCCATGACGGAGTTAGATCAGATTATCGGCCGGGGCACGCGGGTGCGCGACGACTACGGCAAGCTCTTCTTCAACATCCTCGACTACACTGGCAGCGCCACGTGCCTGTTCGCCGACCCCGAGTTCGACGGAGATCCGGCGCTCATTACCGAGGAGGAGATCGATGCCAGCGGGGAGAGCGTCTCCATCACCTATCAGCCCGGCGAGGGCGGCGCAGACCTCTTTGCCGAGCCGCCCGGAGAATACGACCTCGCGCCTCTCGGTGAGACTGATATTCGTCGGCGCAAGTACTACGTGGACGGCGGACAGGTGGAGATCGCCGCCCACCTCGTCCACGAGTTCGACGCGGACGGCCGTCAACTCCGCGTCGTGAGGTTCACCGACTACGCGGCGGAGAAGGTCAGGACGCTCTACCCGTCGGCGGCGGAGATCCGCGAGCGGTGGGCCGATCCAGCGGGACGGTCGGAGGTCATAGCGTTGCTGGAGGAGCGCGGCATAGACTTCGACGAGCTCACCCGCGCGAGCAACCAGCCCGACACCGACCCCTTCGACCTGCTCTGTCACCTGGCCTTCAACGCGCCCCTGCGGACCCGCCGCGAGCGGGCCGACCGGCTGCGCAACGAGAAAAAGGACTTCTTCGACCACTACGGCCCCGAGGCCCGGGCGGTGCTGGAAGAGCTGCTGGAGAAGTACGCCGAACACGGCGCGGCCCAGTTCGTCATACCCGACGTACTGAAAGTCCCGCCCATCTCCGGGCACGGCAATGTGCGGGAGATAGCCGGCCTCTTCGGCGGGCCGGAGGAGTTGAGGGAAGCCATACACCAACTACAGAAGCTGCTCTACGCGGCGTGAGGTAAGAGAGGAGAACTGATGAACAAGATAGATAGTAGGTCCAAATCTGTTCGCGAAATGCTCGACGGTGCGCGGTACTCAATTGAATACTAGTACATCGTTACTCCTGAAGTGAAGGATAGAGGCGCTTGAGCTTGATGCGCGCATCCTCCGTTCTGAAGCGCCAGTCGATCTTGATGCCCTTCTCATCGCGGTGCTCCTGCCAGGCTTGTGCCTCACTCTGGAGAGTCTCGAAGTCCGGCACTCGTCGATCGAGGCATTGTCGGCTGAGTACGGAGAGTTCGATCTCGGCCATGTTCAGCCATGAGCCGTGCTTTGGCGTGTAGTGGATCTCCAGCTTCTCGGCGATGCGCCTGGCCTCGCTTGGATCGAATGCCTCGTAGAGTGAGGCAGGAGTGTGGGTGTTCAGATTGTCCATCACCAACACGATCTTCTCGGCCTCCGGGTAGCGCTCATCTACCAACTCCTTGATCTGGTGCGCCCAGTCTCTCTTCGTGCGATGCTCCGTTATGTCCACCCAGCGCCTGCCCGTAAGCGGCTCCATGAACATGAACACGTTCGCTACCCCGCCACGCTCGTACTCGTAGTCTTCTCGCTTGGGCCTTGCCGGCTCCATAGGAAGAGCTTGGCGAGTGTCCCTGAGCAGTTGCTTTGAGGTCTCGTCCATGCACACCTAGGGCCGAAGCGGGTCATAGGGGCGAGTGTAGACCTCCAAAACGTCTTCCATGCGCCACACAAACTCAGCGTTCTGCTGCGGTGGTATTGACCACTGCTTGTTCAGATGAGGTTTGAGTTCGTTTTTTTAAGAGTCCTTCTGACCGTCTGGTGGGAGATGTCCTCTACGACCTCCAGTTCCACCAGCCTATCTGCCAACAGCCGCAAGCTCCAGCGAGCCTGACCTTCGGGCGGCTGTGAGCAGGTCAAAGTGACCAGGCGCGCCTCCTGCTCTCCGTCGAGCTTGCGCCGGTACTCTCTCTTTGGAGGTCGTCGGTTTAGAGCCGCCTGAAGACCTTCCTCAAAGTACTGCTTGCGTATCCTGGCTACGGTCGGGAGGTATCGTCAAGAGTTGTGGATCAGACTCCGTGATCACGCGGCTACCTTCTCCTCATCTCCTTCTACCAGCCCTCCGTTTACGAACCTTGCTCCGGCTCTGACCAACGCCACCAGGTGAGCCCCAGTCAGCTTCCTCCACCTCCCCTCGGCAGCCTCTATCAGCTTGAAGATCATCGCCAAGCCCGCCTG
>ML214238.1:0-1749 GCA_004563715.1 Actinomycetota bacterium
CTAGTGCACAATCAGGCGACCTCCTGTGGAACTGTAAGATGCTCGTAATGCGGACAACCGAAAACCCGGCACACTCTGTCCGCGAGTTCGTAAGCTCCGAGCAATCCGTCGGGTTCGACGACCTTGCGCTTGCCGTGCACCCACTTCGGCTCGATGGCGTTGAGCCACGGACTCTGTTTCGGAAGAAGGCAACTGACGATCCTCACCCCGCGCCCGCTCTCCTTGACCGCTCGGTTGTGCTTTCCGAGCCATCGCCTGACCTCTTTGGAGATGTGCCAAGAGGCGTTGTCCCAGATGAGCAAAAGAACCTTCTTGCCCCTCTTTTCGAGCTCCCCGCAACACCACGAGAGGAACTGCGTCGTTATGGAGCTCACGGGTCTGCCGTCTACGAACCTCAGCCACGTATCGTCGAGTTGTGGCAGGTAGAGTCCGTAGCAGGAGATGGCCTTCGGCTCGGGATCGTCTTTGGCGAGAGACCGCTGGAAGAGGCGCATCGGATCGCCCTCCTCGCCCCAAGCGTTCAACGTGGGAAGCGCCACCCGGCTCCACCAGCACTCGTCCTGAAAGCCTATGGCCCACTCGGGGTTTCCATCGGCCACCGCCATCAGCCGGTCGCGCCGCCTTTTTTTCGTTCGTACAGGGGATCTGGCGAGGTGATCCAGCGCTTGGCCCGCATCCAGCGTATGCCCAGAAGGCGCGAAAGCGTCGCCCGGATCGTCTCCCCCGAAACCCGCCCGTCGGTGAGGCCCTCCTCGAAGGCAACCTCGGCTGCCATCTCCAACGTCCACAGGCCCGACTCGCGACCGAACTCCCTCGGAGAGCGGTGGAGCATACTCCGCAGAGCCTCGGCAGACTCCGCGTCGAAAGCCGCGTACACGCGCTTCGGAGTCGAGGAGCCCTCGATAAGGGCGTCGAGTCCACGCTCGTTGAAGGCGCGGATGGCGTTGCGGACCGTCTGCGAGGCGCACCCGAGAGTTGCGGCTATCCTCGGGGGAGAGTTCCCGCGGGCGCTCGCCAGAAGGATCTGGCATCGGCGCATCACGAAAGCGTCTTTGGAGCGCAGCCCCGCTTCGAAACTCTCGCGCTCGTTTTCCGACAGTTCCCGAACAAAAATTGGAGGTTTCATGGAGTCCACTATAGCTCATCACACACAACCCTCTCTGGAAATGCACTAGATAGGCCCGGCGGCGAGTCGTGGGCTCCCGGAGGGCTGGGGAAGAAGAAAGGAGCGAGGTTTAGCTTATGGATCTTTCGAGGGTTCTCGAGTTCCCAATAAAGGAGTTCTTCAAGCAACCGCGGTCGCTCTTGGGAGCGGGGGCGTACGAGAACGCTGGCCCCGAGGCGGCAGCCATGGGGCTCAGGCACGTATTGTTCGTGACCACGGGCCTCCGGGGCACGGGCATTATCGACGAGTGCAAGACCAACTTCGAGAACGCGGGCGTCTCGGTGACGATCTACGACAAGGTCGAGACAAACCCCAAGGACTACAACGTGATGGACGCGTACAAGGCGTTCAGCGAGGGTGAGTGTGACGGCTTCGTCTCTATCGGCGGTGGCAGCCCGCACGACACGACCAAGGGCGCGCGGGTGGTGGCGGCCCACGACGGACGGAACATCAACGAGTTCCAGGGCCTCAACGCCTCCGAGAAGCTGGAGAACCCGCCGCACATCGCGATCAACACGACCGTCGGCACGGGTTCGGAGACGACGCCGGCGGCCGTTATCACGGACCTTTCGGGCGAGACGGCG
>ML214238.1:1818-11430 GCA_004563715.1 Actinomycetota bacterium
GGCGGACGGAGCATCGACGAGTTCCAGGGCCTCAACGCCTCCGAGAAGCTGGAGAACCCGCCGCACATCGCGATCAACACGACCGTCGGCACGGGTTCGGAGACGACGCCGGCGGCCGTTATCACGGACCTTTCGAGCGAGAAGGCGCCGCACAAGTGGGTCGCGTTCGACCGGGCGATGACGACGACGCTGGCGATCAACGACCCGGTGCTGTGCATGACCCAGCCGCCGGAGTACGTGGCCTACACGGGCTTCGACACCATCGCCCACGCCTCCGAGTGCTACGTCGGGCGGGTACAGCACCTCTCGTGCACGCCGCAGGCCCTCTCGGCGGTGCGGATGGTGACGGAGAACCTGCGCGAGGCCACCTACAACCCGAAGAACTACCAGGCGATGGAGGGGATGGTCTGGGCGCAATACATCGCGGCCCAGGCGTTCTCCAGCGGCCTGCTCGGCATCCTTCACTCGCTCTCGCACGCGGTGTGCGCCTACTACGACATCCACCACGGGCTCAACAACGGCATCGGTATCGCGCGGGTGTGGACGTACAACCAGCCGGCGGCGGTGGAGCGGTACGCGGACATCGCGACGGCGATGGGCGAGGACACCACGAACATGAACCCGGTGCAGGCGGCGGACCAGGCGATAGACGCCGTGATAAGGCTCGCCAAGGACTGCGGCATCCCGGAGAACTTCGCGTCGGTGGCCGAGTACCCGAAGACCCGGATGGGCCAGGGCTGGTACGAGGGGCGCCCGACCGAGGCGATCCAGAGCGACGACGAAGAGCTGCAGAAGATGGCCGAGCACATGATGGAGGACCTCTGCACGCCGGGCAACCCGCGCGACCTGACGGTCGAGGCGGCCAAGGAGATCTTGCGCGACTGCATGTACGACTCGATGGAGCGCAAGACCTCCAACGGCTACCGGCAGAACGTGTGGGGCGCGGCCCCGGAGATGGGCCGCCGGACGCACGGCTACGAGGCGCGCGGCGAGAGCGCGGGCGTCGGCCGCCAGCCGGCGTCCACGGCGTAGGTGGCATCCGCCACGCCGGACCGCTAGAGTAGCGGCGTACGAGAACGGGAGCGGGCGGGTGGTCCGCTCCCGTTCTCAACGGGGACGGGATTTCGAGAAGGAGCGTTTTGTTTCAGAGCATAGAAGAGGTCGGCGAGAAGCTCGGGGAGCAGAGCTACGTCTCGGACCGGCGGCTGGCGACGGTCGTGTTTCTCGCGACCCGGCTCGGCAAGCCGGTGCTGGTCGAAGGGCCGGCGGGTGTTGGGAAGACGGAGCTGGCGAAGTCGCTCGCGGGGGCGCTGGAGTTGGACCTGATCCGGCTCCAGTGTTACGAGGGGCTCGACGAGGCGAAGGCCCTCTACGAGTGGGAGTACAGCAAGCAACTGCTCTACACTCAGGTCCTGCGCGAGAAAATCGGGGAGACGCTCGCCCCCGCCGAGAGCCTGCGCGAGGCCGCCGAAGTCCTGCGGGGGCAGGAGGACGTCTTTTTCTCCGAAAACTTTTTGGTAGAGCGGCCCATCCTCCAGGCTATACAGGCTGACGAGCCTACGGTCCTGCTCATAGACGAGATCGACCGGGCCGACGAGGAGTTCGAGGCGTTTCTCCTCGAGTTTCTCTCCGACTACCAGGTCTCCATCCCGGAGATAGGCACCGTCCGGGCGGCCCGCCCACCGGTCGTGATCCTGACCTCCAACCGGACCCGCGAACTCTCCGAGGCGCTCAAGCGGCGCTGCCTGCACCTGCAGATCGGCTACCCGTCGAGCGAGGTGGAGCTGGAGATCGTGCGCCTCAAGGCCCCCGGCATCAGCGGGGCTCTCTCCGAAGAGCTGGTAGAGACCATCCAGGACCTCCGCACCCTCGACCTCCGCAAGGCCCCGAGCATCGGGGAGACGCTCGACTGGGCGCAGAGCCTCGTGGTCCTCAACGCGCCCAAACTGTCGAAGGACCTGATCGAGAGCACCATCAGCGTGATCGCCAAGTACGACCGCGACGCCCAGAGGATGCTCGACCACCTTGGCGTGAACGCGAGGGAGCGTAAGGACCTCGGGCAGATGGAACCGACCGGCGAGAAACCCGAAGAGGCCATGTACGAGATGCACCGCTCCGTCCACAAGCACGTCCACTAGCAGCGGGCTCGCAGATGGACACCGTGGTCAACGACTTCGTGCAGGTGCTCCGCAACCACCAGCTGCGGGTCTCCCCCGCCGAGAGCATCGACGCCCTGCGCGCCCTGGAGCATACCGGCCTCCGGGAGCGCGGGGTGGTGAAGGACACGCTGCGGGCAACCCTGATCAAGAACCAGGAGGACGCGGGCACCTTCGACCGGCTCTTCGACCTGTACTTCTCGATGCGGCCCGCCGTACAGAAGCCCTCCGCGAGGCTGAAGCTGGCGCACGACCACGACCACGGGCCGCCGCCTGCTCGTCTGGAGCTGGGCGAGGAGGCCGGGGGCGAAGCGCCGGAGGACGAGGGCCACAGCCACGACACCGACGAGTCCACGGAAATGCGGCGGTTCTTCGAGGAGGACCGGATGCGCCCGGCGAACGACATCCACGGCGAGTCCGAGCGGATGCGGCTCTCGATGTTCTCGCAGGAGTTGGTCCTGAACCGCAAGCCGGGCGCGCTGGAGAGCGCGCTCCAGCGCCTTACCTACCACATGCGCCTGCGCCGCTCACGCAATATGTTCAACCCCGGCGGCCTCGTCCCCGATGCCGGCGGCGAGGAGCTTCCGCTGGACGTCTCCGCCGTGGACCTCCAGGACTTCGTGGACCACCTGCACGAGCTGGAGGTGGACGAGGCGCTCATCGCCGAGCTCGAAGCCCAGTCGGAGAACATCCTGCGCGGCCTGCCGGACCTCATAAAGCAGATGCAGGAGCGGGAGAAGCTCCTGGAGAAGGACGCGAAAGACGACGCCGCGTTCCGGCGCCGGGCGCTGCGCAAGATGCTCAGGTTCTCCGCAGCCGAGCAACGGGAGATGGAGGCGTCCATAAGGCGCATAGCCCGCAACATCCAGGGTGCGAAGACCCGCCGCCTGAAGCGGGACCGCATCGGGCGCATCAGCGTCCCCCACACCCTGCGCCAGAACGTCCGCTACGACGGCGTGCCCTTCGAGCCCGTGCTGCGCCGCCGCCGGGAGAACAAGCCGAGGGTTACGCTGCTCTGCGACGTAAGCCTGAGCACCCGGAACCTGGCCCGCTTCTGGCTGCACCTGGTGTACCAGATGCAGAGCCTGTTCTCCAAGGTGCGGACGTTCGTGTTCGTGGCGGACGTGGCGGAGGTCACGCAGGTCTTCGAGGAGCACGACATGAACCGGGCGGTGGAGGAGATCTTCTCGGGCCGCATCCTCGACGCCGACGTGAACAGCGACTTCGGGAAGGCGGCGGAGCGCTTCAAGAACGAGCACCTTCCGACCATCAACCACCGCACGACGATCGTAATACTGGGCGACGGGCGCAACAACGGCAAGCCACCGAACGTGGAGGCGCTGGAGGAGATCACGCGCCACGCCCGCCGGACGGTCTGGATAACACCGGAGCCCCGGTGGGGGTGGTCTTTGGGCTCCTGCGACATGCCGCTCTACAAACCACTCTGCGACCGCGTGGAGGTCGTCCGGGACGTAGACGGCCTCGCCCACGTCGCCGAGGAACTCGTGAGGAGCCGGGCCTGAGTTGAAGGCTGCAGAGTTCGGACCCGAGACCCCGTACCGCTACTGCCCCGTGGACGCCACGCCGCTGGAGAAGGCCGGCGCCTCGCCGACCGGGATGAGGTGCCCGGCCTGCGGCCGGTCCTGGTACCGCAACTCCTCGCCCTCGACGGGCTGCGCCATCGTGCGGGGCGACCGCGCCCTGGTCACGATCCGGGCCGGCGAGCCGGAGAAGGGCCGCGTGGACGTGCCGGGCGGCTCCCTGGAACCCGGCGAGCATCCCGTGGACGCCCTCGTGCGGGAAGTCCGCGAGGAGCTTGGCGTCGAGATAGACGATATAACCGGTCCCCTCGTAATGGCGACGCACACCTACGGCGAGGACGGACCGTTCGTCCTGGCGCTGGGGTTCGCGGCCCGGCTCGTCGAAGGCGAGCCCGAGCCCGCCGACGACGTGGCGGGGTTCCGGTGGGTCGCCGCCGCCGATCTGGACGACCTGGACTTCGCCTGGGAGCACGACCGGGAGCTCGTCCGCCGGGCGCTCAGGTTCCGCACCCCGGATCCCGCCCACTAAATTTGCGCGAATCAGTATTACCTGCTAATAATTTGCAGATGGTGGAAGGCAGGTACCTGGAGGCTTTGCAAGAGCGCGGGGTGAGGACGACCCCGCAGCGGGCGCTCATCTGGCGCGTGCTGGCGGAGTCCGGAGATCACTTCACGGCCCAACGCGTGTGGGAGACGATAAAGGACCGGCTGCCCGGCATCGAGCTCTCGACGGTGTACCGGACGCTGGAGGTGCTACAGGAGGCGGGGCTGGTCGCGGACAGCCGTCTGCCAGAAGGTCCCAGGGTCTTCGAGGCCCGGCCGAAGATGCACCCCCACCTGGTGTGCGAGGTTTGCGGCGGCATCTCCCATCCGGAGCCCGAGGCCGGGCGCCGACTGTTCGAGACGCTCGGCGCGGGGTCCGGGGGGTTCGAGATCCGCGAGCTGCACGTCGTGGCCAAAGGGGTCTGTGCGGGATGCGCCGAAGAAGCCGGAGGTTAGGTCCCTGCGAGGCGACCGGAGACCGGCCTCCGGGAAAGGAACGCGGAGTTTGATCGGTACAGGGGATTCTACGGGGCGCCGCGCGGGGCTTTCCGCGATCCTGCTCTGCCTCGCGGCGCTGGCGGCCGCGGCGCTCGCCGGCTGCGGCGGCGCTTCGGAGCCGGAGGAGAGCCCGGAGGCCGGCGAAGGCAGCGGCACGCTGGAGGTCCGGGCCGACGGTGAGGAGCGGGCTAGAGACGGCTTCGTCTCCAAAGACGGCTGGGCGCTGGACTTCGAGCACGTGTACGTCACCTTCTCCGGGGTGACCGCGTACCAGAGCGATCCACCCTACACGCCCGAGGACGGCGAGAACGTGCAGGCCGCAGAAGAGGTCTCCTTTGAGGAGGAGCGCACCGTGGACCTGGCACAGGGAGACGACGCGGAGACGTCGGTGCCCGTCGCGGAGGACGACGAGGCCCCGGCCGGCCATTACAACGCCCTGTACTGGAGGATGGCCCCGGCATCCGGCGGACCCGCCGGAGACGCCTCCCTGTTGCTGGCCGGCACCGCAGAGAAGGACGGCGAGGCCGTCGAGTTCGAGCTCTCTGTAGACCGCGAGTACGAGTACTACTGCGGAGAGTACGTGGGAGAAGAACGCAAGGGAATCCTCGAGGACAGCGGAGAGGCGGAGCTCGAAGCCACGTTCCACTTCGACCACCTCTTCGGGGACGAGACCTCCGACGACCCGGGGCTCAACGAGGCCGCCCTGGGGTTCGAGCCGCTCGCGGAGGCGGCGGAGGACGGCAGAATAGCCGCCAGCATGGACGAGCTGCGGGAGCTGCTCCCCGAGGAGGACTACGAAAAGCTGGAGGGCGAGCTTCCCACGCTCGGGCACGTAGGTGAGGGCCACTGCTACGAAGCGAACTCGGGCGCCACGGGGTAGCGGCGGTGAAGACGTCCCGGACGGCGCGCGGCACGGCGGAGGCCCGGCTCGGCCGGGCCGTCGCGCGGCTGGCGGGCTTCGTGGCGGGGGTGGTCGGGGCGCTGCTGCTCCTGCCCTCCGGGGCGGCGGCCCACGGCGTGGTGCTGGACCACCGGCCCGTCGAAGGGGTCGAGGTCCGGGCCGCCTTCGACACCGGGGAGGTCATGGACGAAGCGCAGGTCTCGGTCTTCGCCCCGGAAGACGCCTCCGAGCCCTGGGAGACCGGGACCACCGACGAGCGGGGACGCTACCTCTTCGTCCCGGACGCCTCCAGGCCCGGCACGTGGACCGTGCAGGTGAGGCAAGCCGGTCACGGCTCGATCGTCAACGTGACGGTGGAAGAGGACGCCGGGGTAACCGGGGCCGACGGGTTCTCGGGAGGCGGATACGGCGCGCTGCAGATCGGGCTGATGGCGGCTGCCGGGGTGTGGGGTTTCGTCGGGACGGCGCTCTTTTTCATGAGGAAGAAGTAGCCGGGTGGGCCTCTAATGCACCTCCCCGACGGCATAGTTCCGGCCACGGTCTGCGCGGCGGGCTTCGCGACGGCAGGGCTCGCCACCTGGTACTCGCTGCGCCGGATAGGCCGGCAAGAGGACCCGCAGGCCCAGGTACCCAAGGCCTCGCTGTTCACCGCGGTCTTCTTCGTGGCCTCGCTCGTACACGTCCCGGTGCCGCCGGTGAGCGTGCACCTGATCCTCAATGGGCTCCTTGGCGTCGTGCTCGGGTGGTACGCCTTTCCCGCCATATTGGTGGGGTTGTTCTTCCAGGCCGTCATGTTCGGGCACGGGGGGCTTACCACGCTGGGGGTCAACGCGACGATGCTCGGGGTCCCGGCGCTGCTCGCCGCCCTGCTCTTCCGAAGCCGCGGCCTGCCCGGGCTCGAGGCCCGCGGCGGCCGGAAGCTCACGGGCCTCCTCGCGTTCCTCGGGGGCTCGCTGGGCGTCGGGCTCACGGCGCTCATCCTGGCCGTTTTGCTCTTCACCACCGTTCCCGCGAGCCTGGACGCGACCGCCGAGCGGGCGGCCATCGCCGCGCTCGTGCTGGCGCACGTCCCCCTGGCGCTGGTAGAAGGCGTCTTCACGGCGCTCGTGGTCCTCTTTCTGCTCAGGGTAGACCCGGGGCTGCTGGAGAACCACCGTGGGCCACCGGGACGGGAGCCGGGGGAGCCCAGGGAGCTGGCGAAGACCGGATGAGGCTCGACCAGCACGCCGGCATCGACTCCCCGGTACACCGCTGGGACCCGCGGCTGAAGCTCGTCGCGCTCATGGCCCTGGCGCTCTCCTTCGCGTTCGTGCAAGACCCGAGGCTCCTGCCGGCGATGCTGGGCGTGAGCTTCACGCTGTGCGCCGTCTCGCGGCTGCCCGCGGGTTTCGTTGCCCGGCGGCTACGGTATCCCGGCTTCTTTATACTAATGCTTGCCGCGGTGCTGCCCTTCTTCTCCGGGGAGACGGTGCTCCTGCAACTGGGGCCGCTCGGGCTGCGGGAAGAAGGGAGCCTGGAGATGGTGATGATCGCCGGCCGCTTCATCTCCATAATCACGGTGGCGGTGGTGCTCTTCGGGACGGCCCCGGTGTTCACCAACATCAAGGCCCTGCGGGCGCTCGGCCTGCCGCCCCTCCTGGGCGACATGGCGCTCTTCTCCTACCGGTACATAGAGGAGATCGGGACCGACCTCCGCAGGATGCAGCGGGCGGCGCGGCTCCGGGGGTTCCGGGCGGCCCGCCCCGGTTACCGGAACCTCAAGACGCTCGCCTCCCTCGTCGGGAGCCTGCTGGTACGCAGCTACGAGAAGTCCCACCGCGTCTACCACGCCATGCTCCTGAGGGGTTACGGAGGCCCGGAGCGGGTTCGCCACCCCTTCCGGGCCGGCTTTGCCGACGCGGCGGCGCTCGTGGGCGTGCTCGGCGTGGCGGCCGCCTTCGTGGTGGCGGAGGCCATCTGAGCGCGCCCGGCCAACCAGAGTCCGCCAGCGCCCCCGAACCCCCGGCGCTAGAAGCGGCGGGCCTGCGCTACTCGTACCCCGAGGGGGTAGAAGCGCTGCGCGGGCTGGACCTCAGGGTCGAGCCGGGAGAGCGGGTGGGCGTGATCGGGCCCAACGGGGCGGGCAAGACCACGTTCTTCATGGCGGCCTGCGGGGTGCTGCGGCCGGAGGCCGGAACGGTCTCCCTCTTCGGGAGCCCGGTCAAGGCTGGGGGGTTCCGGCCGGAGATCGGGATGGTCTTCCAGAACCCGGACGACCAGATCTTCTGCCCCTCCGTCTCCGAAGACGTGGCTTTCGGCCCCCGGAACATGGGACTGACGGAGAAAGAGGTCGCAGCCCGCGTGGAGGCGGCGCTCTCGGTAACCGGCACCCGGGAGCTCGCGGGGCGGGCCCCGCACCACCTCTCCGGCGGCGAGAAGCGGATGGTGTCCATCGCCGGGGTGCTCGCCATGCGGCCGCGCCTGATCGTCTACGACGAACCGAGCGCCAACCTGGACATCCGCTCCCGGAGGCAGCTGATCCACTTCCTCAAAGGCTCCGGGGAGACGCTCCTGATCTCCTCCCACGACCTGGAGCTGGTCCTGGAGGTGTCCGGCCGGGTGGTGCTCATAGACGAGGGCCGCGTGGTGGCCGACGGAGATCCCCCGGAGGTGATGGGCCGCGCAGAACTGATGGAGGCCCACGGCCTGGAGCGCCCCCACTCGCTCACCCCCCACGCCAGACCCGGCCACACCTGGTAACCGCCCGCGTTTTGGCAGGCGCTTTACCGGCGCGGGACCGTCAGCCCGCGGCTAGCGGCCAAACAACAGGCGCTGCCAGAAGCTGCGTGCCGGTACCACGCCGCCCCCGCCACGCCCGTCCACCTCCCTCACCGCGGCGAGCAGCGCCTCGAACTCCTCGCGGCAGTCGCCGCACTTTCTGAGGTGGTCGCGGACCATTGGCAGGGCCGAGCCGGGGTCGAGGCCGGCCAGCTCCAGCTCCACATAGCGGTCCACCTCGTCGAGGCAGTCGTCGCAGGAAAGCTCCTCGTCGCTGGTCTGGAGCGCCTCCCGCACCAGGTTCTTCAACTCGTCGCGGTCTAGCATGGCCACCGTCTCTCCACATCTAGTATCCAGACCCCTTGCGCATGAAAAATCTTACCTCTCATCGAAAGCCTCCAGTACGTCCCGGGGCGAGAGCCCCCTGGAAATCAGGTGCCGCTTCAGCTTGCGGCGGGCATCGTGGAGCAGCTTGTAGAGGGCGTTGCGGTTGGTGCCCATACGCCGGGCTGTCTCCTCCAGCGGCATACCGTTGATCATCACCGCCACCAGCGCCTCGCGTTGGCGCTCGGTCAGCTCCTCGTAGATGAGCCGCTGCAGGTACTCTACCGTGATCCGGCGGGAGGCCAGGTTCTCGGGTCCCGGCTCCGGGTCGGCTAGCTCCCGGGGCTCCGCGCCACGGATCTCGTAACGGTCGGTCATCTCCTGCAGAGACACGTTGCTCCACTCCCGGCGGCGCAGCTCGGTAAAGGCCACCCGGAGGGCGATCTTCTGCGCCCAGGTGGTGAAGCGGCTCTCGCCCCGGAAAGCGTCGAGGTTGTCCAGGATTTTTATCAGGGCTTCCTGGGCGAAGTCTTCGGCCGAGGCGCCGGCGGTCCTCATCCGGCGTCCGCGCAGCGCCGCCCCGAGCCCGCGTACCAACAGCGCCCGCAGGTCCGCTATGGCTTCGTCTTTCTCCGGGCCTCGCAGCTCCGCGAGCCACTGTTCGTTGGTACGCTCTTTCACGGCTGGGGGTCATTGTAACCATCTCCGGCCCGGAGACGCCTCGGAGGAAGAAGGGTAGAACAAAAAAAGCCGGCGGGCCGCCTAAGAGGCTGCGCGGGTAGGGAGGCGATAAGGCTATGTTGACCGCGTTGAAGGCGGGCACAAGATGCTCGATCATTCGGGGGAGTTCTCCAAGCTTCCCCAATGGAAGGAGCTTCTCTCGTGCCCGCAA
>SIRX01000181.1 GCA_004563715.1 Actinomycetota bacterium
ACCCGGAGCGGGACCGCTACGAGATCCACGGGGTAATGGGTCCTGACGAGTTCCACGAGAAGTACCCGGGAGCGGAGGAGGGGGGTCTCAAAAACAACGCCTACACCAACGTGATGGTCGCCTGGATCTCCGAGGCCGTTCAGGAGGTACTCGAGCTGCTCCCCGAGAAGCGGCGCGCTTCTCTGCGCGTCCGGATAGGACTCGCCGATGAGGAGATAGAGCGGTGGAAAGAGATGAGCCACAAGATGTTCGTGCCGTTCCACTCGGACCCCGAGCTCGGTGGCGGCATCATCAGCCAGTTCGAAGGCTACGAAGACCTCGAAGAGCTGGACTGGGAACACTACCGCGAGAAGTACGGCAGGATTCAGCGGCTCGACAGGATACTCAAGGCCGAGGGCGACTCCCCGGACAGGTGCAAGCTCGCCAAGCAGGCCGACGCCGTGCTGCTCTTCTTCCTGTTCACCGAGACGGAGCTGCGAGAGATCTTCGGACGCCTCGGGTACGAGTACGCGGAAGACACCGCGCGCAAGAACATCGACTACTACGACCACAGGACCTCACACGGCTCCACCCTGAGCTTTATAGCCCACGCGGGGGTGCTGGCCAGGCTCGACCCCGAGAGCTCGTGGGAGCGGTACATGGTTGCCCTGGAGAGTGACGTGGGCGACGTGCAGGGCGGGACCACCCAGGAGGGCATCCACATGGGGGTCATGGCCGGGACGCTTGACCTCATCCAGCGGGGCTACCTGGGGACGCAGATCCGGGACGGCGTGCTCTACTTCGATCCAAAGCAGAAAGAGCGGCTCGACGGGTTGTCGTTCTCCATGCGCTTCCAGGGGATGCCGATGGAGATAGCCTTGCAGGGCGACAGGCTGAACGTGACCGTCGAGCACGACGGCCTGGACCGGCCCATCAAGGTGGGTGTGAGGGAGGACGTGCGGGAGCTGGAACCCGGCCGGAGCCACGCCTTTGACGTCGGGGGTGTCTGAGGCGCAGACCGGACGCCGAACGGTATAAAGGGGCCACCTCTCTCGCTTCCGGGGCCGGTGGTATATTGATCGGGCTATCCGAATAGGTGAGAGAGCAGGAAGCTCTTGGAGGCCGCAGAGAAAGGGGTTTGAGTGGGTGCCACGGAACGGACCCGGGTGATGATCCAGGCTATGGCCGACGCCATGGAGGAGAACCGGAAGCAACTTACAAAGCTAGACTCGAAGATCGGGGACGGCGATCACGGCAACAACATGCACCGGGGATTCCAGGCGGCCCTGGAGAAGCTCGAGGAGGCGGACCCGGGATCTCCCGCCGACGTGCTCAAGGCGGTCTCGATGGCCCTTATCAGCAAGGTTGGCGGGGCGGCCGGGCCTCTGTACGGTACGGCTTTCCTGCGCGCCTCGACCTCCCTATCGGGCAAGTATGAGGTTACGCCGGACGACGCGGCGGAGGCCCTGGAAGCGGCGCTCGGAGGGATAAAGCAGCGGGGCAAGGCCGAGCTGGAGGACAAGACGATCGTGGACGCCCTGCACCCCGCTGTGGAAGCTGCCAAAGACGCCGCCGACGGTGACGTCGCGGGGTTGCTGCGGGCGGCGGCGGACGCGGCGCAGAAGGGCGCCGAGGCCACGATCCCGCTCGTCGCCCGCAAGGGCCGGGCGAGCTACCTGGGAGAGCGCTCTGCGGGCCACCAGGACCCCGGCGCCACCTCCACTTACCTGCTGCTCGATGCCGCGGCCCGGTCGTTGGAGGCGTCCTCGTGACGGTGGCCCTGGTGCTCGTCTCGCACAGCCCGCAGGCGGCAGAGGGTACGGCTGAGCTCGTACGCCAGATGGCGGGAGACGTGGAGGTCGTGCCGGTCGGCGGTGACGCCAGCGGCGAGTTCGGTACGGACCCGGAACGCATCCAGGCCGCTATCGAAGGCGTCGAGGCCGACGAGGTACTGGTTTTTATGGACCTCGGCAGCGCGGTTCTCTCCGCGGAGACGGTGCTGGAGATGCTATCCTCGGAGCGAAGAGAAGGGGTCCGGCTCGTGGACGCGCCCTTTCTGGAGGGCGCGTTCTCCGCGGGTGTCATGGCTTCCACGGGCGCGGACGCCGAAGAGTGCGTCGAGGCGGCGATGGAGGCCCGTACCGCCAGGAAGTTACACGACCAGGGGTAAGGAGACGAGATGACCCGCCAGATACCGCAGGATATCCAGAACTATCCTTTCGACGTGATCGTGATCGGGGCCGGCATCAACGGGGCCGGCATCGCCCGCGACGCCACCATGCGGGGCCTGCGGGTCTTGTTACTGGACAAGGACGACATCTCGGGCGGTACGACGCAGTGGGCGACGCGCCTTATCCACGGCGGCCTGCGTTACCTGCAGTACTATGAGTTCCCTCTGGTGCGCGAGTCCCTGCGGGACCGGGAGGTGCTCTTCCGCACCGCGCCGCATCTGGTCCGGCCGCTCGGCTTCTGCGTGCCCGTCTACGAGTACATGGACCGGGGTACGCTCATGATCCGGATGGGCATGATCCTCTACGATGCCCTTTCTTTCGAGAAGACCGTGGGGGGACACCAGATGTTCTCCCGGGGAGAGACCCTCGAGCGTTATCCCGGCCTCAACCCCGAGGGCCTGGTGGGGGCGGCCTTCTACTACGATGGGCAGTCCGAGTACGCCGAACGCGTTGCCGTCGAGAACGCCATCTCGGCGCGGGACCACGGCGCCCTCGTCCTCAACTACGCGAAGGTGGACCGCATGATCATCGAGGGCGGCACGGTCACCGGCGTGGAGTTCGTCGACGTCCTGAGCGGGGAGCGCCACGAGGCCCACGCGCCCGTCACCGTAAACGTGGCCGGTCCGTGGGTGGACGAGGTGCTGGGCACCATGGACCTCTCCGAGAACAAAATGATCGGGGGCACGAAGGGCAGTCACCTGGTCGTGGACCCGTTCCCCGGCGCGCCCTCGACTGCGCTCTACGTCGAAGCCGAGTCCGACGGCCGGCCGTACTTTATCGTGCCGTGGAACGGACGCTACCTCATCGGCACCACCGACATCCGCTACGAGGGCGACCTGGACAGAGTCGTGGCCGACGATGAGGAGATCGACTACCTGATCGAGGAGACCAACCGGGTGATCCCCGAGGCAAACCTCTCCCGGGACGACGTCCTCTACACCTACTCCGGCGTCCGACCCCTGCCCTACCAGCCGGAAGGTGAGACCAGCGGCGTCACCCGCAGTCACATCATCCACGACCACTCCGAGAAGGACCCGAAGATCGGCGGCCTGATCTCCATTATCGGGGGCAAGCTGACCACCTACCGCAACCTCTCCCGCGAGACCGTGGACGAAGTCTACGATAAGCTCCACCTCCACGCCCCGAAGAGCACTACCGACAGGATACCGCTCCCCGGCGGCGCCACGGCGAACTTCGAGGCCTTCGCCGCGGAGTTCAAAGCCACCAGCGGCCTCGCCAGCGAACTGGCCGAGCGGCTCTTGAAGCTCTACGGCGTCCGCGCACCAGAGGTACTAGCCCTGGCCGAAGAAGACCACTCGCTCAAAATGCCGCTCTCCACACCCGCCACGGTCGAGACGGGCTTGATGGGCTGCGAGGTGATCTGGGCCTTCCGCGAAGAGATGGCCCAGAAGCTCTCCGATGTCCTCCTCCGGCGCACGATGGTCGGGTACGGCCCAAACGTCGCCCTGGACGTCGACGAAGCCGCCGCCGAGGTAGCCGTCAAGCACCTGGGCTGGGACAAGGAGCGCGCCGGGCGCGAGGTCAGAGAGTACCGGGAGTGGGTCGAGCGTTACAGACCCAAGCAGTTC
>SIRX01000182.1 GCA_004563715.1 Actinomycetota bacterium
CCACCTGCAGCGGGCTGCTCTGTGCTGCTGTCTCTTCTTGCTGCTCGCCTTCTTGTGCTCCTTCTTCTGCTCCTTCCTCCTGACCGCCCTCTTGTGCTCCGCACCCGACGGCCATCGCGGCCAAGAGTGCTAGAAACAGGACCACCTTGAGCTTCTTCAGCATTTCCGTCTCCCCTAGTTGAAACTTTTTTTCATCGCCAGAGAAATTTTTTTACTGGCACACCGCGCACCGGCCATAAACTTCGAGGCTGTGAGAACTGGCCTCGAAGCCAGAGTTTTGCAGCGGCAGCCGTTCCACGTCGAGGGGGCATTCTTCGAACTCGGAGATATCGCCGCAGGACTCGCAGATCAGATGGTGGTGGTGGCTCTCGGCCAGCTCGTAGCGAGGTCCGTCACCGAGGTCCAGCCTCCGCACCAGGCCGAGTCGCCCCAGAAGGTCCAGCGTGCGGTAGATCGTGACGAGGCCCACCTCCGGGCAGCGCCCGCGAAGCTCCTCCATGCTCTGATGTTGGTCAGCCCCCAGCGCCTCGAGAACCGCCACCCGCTGCGGGGTAGCCTTGTAGCCTCTGCCCCGCATCCTGCCCACGACCGAACCGAGATCCAACCTCACTCCTCGCTAACTGAAACTCTTTTTCGTTTATGAAGGTTAGCAGGAGGAGAATCTTTGTCAACAACCGGCCTTCTACCTGACGCGGCGCTTGCGGGTGTTGCGGGAGTGCCGGAGGAGCAGAGCCAGGGCGCAGCCGATTGCCAGCACGCTGCTAACGAAGAGGTTTCCTCGCACGGCGTCCCCGATTATGAAAGCCGGGTCTATACGCAGGAGCTCGACGAAGAAGCGACCAACGGAGTAGAGGCTGACGTACAGGAGGACTACATCACCGGCTTTAAGGCGGTCGGCGAAGCGCCGGGCGAACCACAGCAACACGAGGGCAACGAGGAGGTTCCAGACCGACTCGTAGAGGAAGGTAGGGTGGAAGGTCTCGGCGTCGGCAAAGCCCGCCGGGCGGTTTTCGGGGTCTATGGTTATGGCCCACGGCAGGTCCGTGGGCCGGCCAAAGAGCTCCTGGTTGAAGTAGTTACCCCACCGGCCGATGGCCTGTCCGAGGACCAGCCCCGGGGCTGCGGCGTCGGCTACCGTGAGCGGGCTTACACCCCGGTACCAGCCGAACGCGAGCAGGCCGAGAAAGCCGCCGGCTACGGCGCCGTAGATGCCCAGGCCGCCGCTCCAGACCTCGAAGACGGCGGGAAAGGGGTCGCCGGCGTAGAGGTCCCAGTCGGTGATCACGTGGTAGATGCGCGCCCCGATAAAGCCGGGGGGCACGACGAAAAAGAGCGCGTCGAGCGCCAGCGCTCCGTCGTAGTCGCGGCGTTCGAGCTCCCGGCTCGTGAGCCAGGTGGCGGCGGCTATGCCCAGGGCGATAAAGATCCCGTAGTAGCGCAGGGCGAACGGCCCGGCCTCGAAGAGGATCGGGGACGGAGGGCTCGGTATCTCCAGCAGCGCGAAAAGCATCTCGACGGGAGGCATTCTACTACGCTATCTAACCGGGCGGGCTGGCGCCGGCCCCCGGCGCCCCGTATCCGGCTCCTGCACCCGGTGCAACCGCGGGGTTGACATCCGGGCTGGCACCCGGCGGAACGGTGCCGGGCGGAACCGAGGGGTCTGCGGGGACCACGGGAGCACCGGGCGCCGGGGGCTGACCGGGAACAGCCTGGGCAGGACCGGTCTGCGCCTGCCGGGCAGCCTGGCGCTCGGCCCGCCGTTCCGCCTGCCGGGCCTCCCGCCGCTCGGCGCGCTGGCTGGCGGCGGGCTGTTCTTCGACGGGTGCGGTCCGCCACTGGTCCTGGGGCGACTGCTCTACGCCGTGGTGGGCTTCGAGGACGTGACGGACCGCCGGGGCAGCGGTCACGTCGCTGTGGAGCCCTCCGCCCTCGACCATCGCCACGACCACGAGGGGATCCTCCTGGTTCTCGGCCCAGCCGGCGAACCAGTTTACGGGGTCGTTCCCCCACATCTCGCCGGTGCCACTCTTCCCGACGAAAGACAGGGTCTCGCCCTTGAAAGACCACTCCGCCGTACCGCCGGGTCTGGTCACGCGCCGCATGCCTTCTACGGTGGCGTCCAGGACGCTCTGGTCCACGCCGACGTTGCCGGCGGGCTCCGGGGAGATCTCCTGCTCCACCTCGCCGTCCTGGGCGCGAACCTCGCGGCCGACGTGCGGCGTCACGAGGGTGCCGCCGTTCTGGATCGCGGCGAAGCCCCGGGCGATCTGGACCGGGGTGACCAGAAGATCGCCCTGGCCTATCGCCATGTTGACCCAGCGTCCTACCCCCCAGTACTTGTCGTCTTCGGTGGAGCCGGCCTCCTGCTGCCAGGCCTGGGTGGGTACCCGGCCCGCCTGCTCCGCCGGAAGGTCTATGCCGGTCTTCTCGCCGAACCCGAACCTCTCGTAGAACTCGGGGAGCAGATCCTTGTTGTCGGTATCGTTCCAGAGCAGGTCCGCTATCTGAAAAAAGTACTTGTTGTTCGAGTCCATCATGGCCTCGTAGTAGTCCTGGGTGCCGTGCGTGCCGTACTCGGGGCCATAGTTCTCCCGCCAGCTCTGCCAGCAGCCCGAGACCACGCCGGACGGCAGCCAGCACGCGCCGGTGTCGGTGTAGGTGGTGCTGGGGTCTATGACGCCGTGGGCCAGGCCGGCCATGCCGGTAAAGACCTTGAAGGTCGAGGCCCCCGGGTAGACGCCGTAGATCGCCCGGTTGGCGAACGGGGAATGGGCCTCCTCGGAGGTGAGGTACTCGTAGAGCTCCGTTTCCTCTTCCCCGGCGATGCCGCCGACGAACATCTGCGGCTCGAAGGTCGGGCGGCTGACCATCGCCCGGATCTCGCCGTTGCGCGGGTCCAGGGCGACGATGGCGCCGCCCGTGCCGGAGGCCCCCTCTTCCTCGTGGGCCCGCTCGATGGCGGCGTCCAACTCCTCCTCGGCCGCTTTCTGGAGGTCCAGGTCCAGGGTGAGCACGAGGTCCTTGCCCGGCACGGGATCGGTTATGCGATCCGGGCGTCCCAGTTCGGGGGCGACCTCGGGCGCGCCGTCGACGCGGGTGCCGTCGGCCCGGCGCAGGGCGACCACCCGCCCCAGGGCGTCCACGCTGTACTCTCTCTGTCCCGCCTCTCCCCTGAGCGTTTGCTCGTAGGCAAGCTCTACGCCGCTCTTGCCTACGACCGCGTCGTTGGAGAGCCCCTCGAAGATCTCCTGGTCCAGCTCGTTCTCCGTTACGGCCCCCGTGTAACCCAGGACGTGGGCCGCCAGCTCCCCCGCCGGGTAGTTTCGCACCCAGTCATCGTTCACCGTGACCCCCGGGAACCGCTCGGTCCGCTCGCTGACATAGGTCACGGCGTCCTTGTCCGCGTTCTCCTGCACCAGCACGGAAGCGTAAGGATTACTCTGGAGGGCCGCGTCGTAGCGCTCCAGGACCGCCGCCGTGTCGGCGCCGAGGGTTTCGGACAACTCCTCCACCCTCTCGCGGCTGATCGAAGAAGGGATCACGGTGACGTTCAGGCCGGAGACGTTATTCGCTATCACCTCACCGTTGCGGTCGTAGATCACACCCCGCTGGGCGGGTATCTTTACTTCCTGGGTCTGGGTCTGCTGGGCGGACCGGGCGAAGTCTTCGCCGGCGATGACCTGCAAGTACCACAGGCGGGCGCCGAGGACCAGGAACACCAGGGCAACCAACACCGCCATGGATACCACCCGCATCTGCATGTTGCCTTTGGTAATTTCGGGTGGTTTTTTCGGGCGTTCTTTGTCCGGTGCGTCTTCCTTTCTCCGTTTACTGGGCAGCTTTATCAACCGGTTATCGCTCCATCGGTCATGGGGGTTTTCGTCACCGGGTTACGCTACTTTCTCGGCCTGGACGATCAGGCGCTGCGAGTAGTCCGGCAACGTACAGGTCTGCAAGGTCACGATGTTCTTGCCCTCGATAGGTTGGGTTATGAAGATGTCCGAGGGATCCACCACGAACTGCTTGAACACCCGGTAGGTGTACGAGCGTCCCATGGCGTCCGTCACGTGGACCTCGTCACCTTTCTTCAGGCGGTTCAGGTCCCAGAAAGCGAGGAAGCTTCTGGTGTTCGGATACCCCAGGCGGTGGCCGGCGATGTAGACGTTGGCCTCTTCCTGCCAGGGAAAACCGGTCCCCTGCAGGTGTATACCCGCGTACGATCTGAGGCTGTCCTCGTCATCACCGGTGGTGTGGGGTATCGGGACGTCCTGCAACCGGTTCATCCTGGGGACCGTGACCCAGAGCGTCTTGTCCTCGGGTACGGGCACCGCCGCTTCTTGCTTTTCTTCCCGTTCTCCCGGCGGGTTCTCCTCCCCGGATGGCTCGTCGTCCCGAAGAGGACCACCAGTGTCGTCGGTCCCGGCCTCATCCGGCGGGTCGGCCTCTTCCACAAGAACGGGCACGTCGAAGTCTTCGGGAGGCGCGACCCCCGCCTCGGTAGAATCCGCGGCCTGCACAAAGACGGAGGGGAAGAAAAACGTGCTGACGAGGGCGAGCCCCGCCGCCACCAGGAACAGGCTCAACACGTTCAAAATAATGTTTGTTACACGCATTTCCTCGTTCCTCCACAAGCGAGGCCACGTACTCTACGGAGTCCTGGTGCCGCAACCAATTGTATCTGAAAACTCCATGACTACTAGCCCTTGAAAGGTCGGACGGTGGCGGAGATCACGCGTCCTTCCCCACTCCGGCCTTCTGCCGGGAGCGCTTCCAGAGCAAGAACGTGGCGGCGTTGTGGGCCGTGTGGGCGACTACCGGCGCGAGCAGGCCGCCGCTGACCTCGTAGAGAAAGCCGAAGAGAAAGCCGGCGAGCACGGCCCAGACGGTCCACACCAGGTACCGGCGGTCGGGCCCGATGTGAACGAGGCCGAACGCCAGGGCCGCCACGACCAGCCCGAACTCCGGCTGGACGGCCCCGCGGAAAAACACCTCCTCTCCGACGCCGGAGAAGACGGATATCAGGATCAGGGTGCCCCGGCCGGCGCTGTCCACCAGGGAGGGCGCAAGCTCCTCGGCGATCCGGCGCATGGCGGGAACGAGCCGGTAAACGAGCACCCCGGCCGCCACGGTGACCACGGCCGCGAGCAGGCCCAGAGCCAGGCTCAGCGAAACGGAGTCAGCGATCTCGAACCCGCGGCCCCGAAGGCCATTCCAGAGGGCGGCCGCGACGGCCAGGACGCCGTAGAAAAGCGCCGCCATCCGGACGAAACGCGGGCCCAAGGCTCGTCTACCAGCCTAGAGTGCGGTTCGATCTGCACGGGGAAACATAAAACGTTATTGTACCGGATGGTAAATAACCGGCGCCGCAACATGACTCGGAGGTAACAGAAGATGGTAGACGAGTCGATATTCAAAGCCTACGACATACGAGGCATCTATCCCGACACCTTGAACGAGGAGGTCGCCCGGGACATCGGGCGTGCCTTCGTCCACCACCTGGGCCTCTCGGGCTCCCGGGTCATCGTCGCCCGGGACATGAGGCTCTCCGGCGAAGCGCTGGAGAAGGCGTTTGTCGAAGGCGTAACCGGGGCTGGGGCCGACGTGCTGGACCTCGGGATGGTATCGACCGACGCGCTGTACTTCGCCGTGGGACATCTAGAAGAGCCGGGCGGGGCCATGATCACGGCCTCCCACAACCCGAAGGAGTACAACGGCTTCAAGCTGTGCCGGGAGAACGCCATCGCCCTCTCCGGCGACGAGGGTATAAACCAGATCCGGGACCTCATCACCTCCGGCAAGCTCCCCGAGGCCGCGGAGTTCTCCGGTTCCGTCGAGGAAGACGACATCACCGAGAGGTACGCGGAGCACTGCCTGACCTTTATAGATACCGAGGGCCTGCGGCCGCTAAAGATCGTGGTGGATGCCGGCAACGGCATGGCGGGCAAGATGCTCCCTCCGATCTTCGAGAAGCTGCCGTTCGAGTACGTCCCGATGTACTTCGAGCTCGACGGCTCGTTCCCGAACCACCCGCCCAACCCCATAGAACCGGAGAACGTGGAGGAGTTGCGCCAGCGCGTCGTGGAAGAAGGCGCGGACTTCGGCGTGGCCTTCGACGGGGACGCCGACCGCTGCTTCGTCATCGACGAGAAGGGCGAAGCTATCTCCGGTGACCTGCTCGCCACGCTCGTCGCCAAGAACGTGCTGGAGAAAGAGCCCGGGGCGACCATCCTCTACAGCGCCGTCTGCTCCAAATCCCTGCCCGAGCTGATCGAGCGCGAGGGAGGCGAGGCGGTACGCACGCGGGCCGGCCACTCCATCATAAAACCCCAGATGCGCTCCAACGACGCCGCGTTCGGCGCCGAGCACTCCGGGCACTTCTACTTCCGGGACAACTACTTCGCCGACTCCGGCATTATCGCTATGCTGACCGTCGCCGAGCTCGTCGCCCGCCAGGAGAAACCCATCTCGGAGCTGCTCGCCCCCATAGACCCCTACGTGCGATCCGGGGAGATCAACTCCGAGGTCGAAGACCAGGACGCGGTGCTGAAAGAAGTCGAGGAGCGCTACTCCGGAGAAGAAGGGGTCGAGATCGACCACCTCGACGGCCTGACCGTGGACTTCGGCGGCTGGTGGTTCAACCTCCGGCCCTCCAACACCGAACCTCTCCTGCGCCTGAACGTAGAGGCCGGCGACCGCGAGACGATGGAAGCGAAGCGCGACGAGTTGCTGGGCCTTATAAGAGGGTAGAGGGACCAGACCACGACAAAGGGCCGGTTGGCGTACGCCAACCGGCCCCGAGACGAACGTTGCTCCCGCTAGGAACCGACCTCGATCAGGTTGCGCACTTCGCGAACGCCCTCGATCTGGGCGGCGATCTCACCGGCCGCGTCTTTAGCCTCTTCGGAAGGGGCCGGTCCCCGCAACTCCGCGACGCCGTCGATCACTTTGACGTTGACGCGCGGCATGTCCCGCGTCCGCTCGTCTTCGCCGATGCGGGTCCGGATGCGCTGCTCCACCTCGGGCTGGTCTTCGCCAACACCCTGCGTGCTTCCCCGACGCTCCTCGCCAATCAGCGGCCCGGAACCAGGATCGGAGTACGCCGAGTCCCGCGCCGCGTCCCCGCCGACGCCCGAGCCTTCGCCCGCATCCGTGAAAGAGGATCCGGCCTCCTCATCCTTGAGGAGCCGGCTAACCGCGACGCCGAGGGCCACCACGACCAGCGCAAAAACACCAAGCTTCAGCAGCCGCGAACCGCCGGATCTCCTGGAGTCCAGGTTTTTCTGGGCCGCCTGGACCTCCCGCCGGCCTTTGCTGGCCGCCGTCCGGCCAAAACCCCGGCGGGCCTTCGCGAGGCCCTTGCCGCCTAGCTTGCCCGCCTCCTTGCCGGCTTTCGTCTTTGCGGCGAACCTGGCCGTCCGGCCGGCGCCCACGACGCCGCCTTTAGCGGCCTTTCTGGCGGTCTTGGTTTTTCCTACCTTCCAGACGCCTTTGGCGGCTGCCCTGCTTGCCCTTCTGCCCGTCTTTGTACCGACGGCGGTTTTGGCTACCCGGCCAAACATCCGCACCTCCATATAGCTCGCTGGTTTTCTCTTATGACTAATACCCGCTGGCTACCCGCGGGAAACAGGCGAACACCGGTCCGCCAGCTACCCGACGACTACCGCCTCAACCCTCGCCGGCCTCGGGAGCGATCTTCGGCACCAGCGTGAGGTTGCGGTAGCGCAGCCGGCGCTCGTTTAGCGGCTCCTCGAACTCGGCCTCCCGGGTGAAACCCATCTCGCCGGTTGCCGCCGCCCGGACGAGCGTCGTGAGGTCCTCTTTCTCGGAGCGGGAGAGCCCGATCTCGTCCAGGTCCCGCTTCTCTTCCCGCTCGAAGAGCCGCACCTGCCGGGCGAAAGAAACGAAGATGCTGCAGGGCTCGGGGCAGGGGATCTCACCCTCCCCCCGGCTCATCTCCAGCGGCAGCTGCTCGTCCACGTCCCAGAGCGTCTTCTTGAGGCACACGGCGTCCTCACAGCACGCCCGCGCCGCGTTCTGGACCCCCTTGTCCGAGAGGCGTTGGACCCGCTTGTAGATACCGCTCTGCCGGGCGGCGTTCTGCCGGTAGTGGGTAATCTCCAGCCGGTCCTCCCGGTAGAGGTGCCAGTGCACGACCGCCGCCGGGTAGAGGTAGTTCATGGCCGTCGCGAGCCCCCCGTCGTCCGGAACGCGCAACTGCCAGCCGCGCCGGAGGTTGGGCGAGCTCTTGAGCGGCCGGTACTCCCCTTTCTCGGTGAGCTTGGAGAGTTCCCGGGCCGCCCGCGGGTCCTCGTAAACCTTCAGGTCGTCTGCGCCCGCATCGTCTACGTGGCACAGGACGTAGCCATCGGGGGCCTGGCGCCGGATCAGGACCTGGGCGAACCGGCGGCCCCCGGGGGCTTCCCGCACCCAGGCGGCGAACGCCGCGCGGGACTCGACGGCGAGGTTGCCGGAGGTCTCAGGAGGCGCTTCCGACAACCTGACCCTCCAGCTCGCGGGCTCGGGCGGCGATGAGGCCTGCCATCGAGGGGTGGGTGCCGACCGGCGCGCCGTAGAAGATGGTCCGGTCCCCGCGGCGGGTGACCTCGCCCGTGAGGCCCAGGTCCTCGGGGATGGTCTCGCGGGTGTGCCACCCCTCGGCGATAAAGACCGGGATCAGGATCACGTTCTCAGCCTCCACGCTCCCGACGACCTCTCCCACCTCCGGGTCCTGGTCGAGGAACGCCTCGACCACGAGATCGTAGCCGCCTCGAGCCCGGATGCGCTCCGCGTTCAGGTAGATGACACCGCTAGAGTTCTTGTTCATCGCGGTGCCGTGCCCGAGCAGCACCAGTGCCGTGCGCCCTTCGGAGACGTCCTTGTCGCGCATCAGGTCCTCGATCCGCTCCAGGATCACGTCCGCCATTTTCTCGAACGTGCCGAGCGGTCCCGCGTAGTGGACGGTCTTGGAGCCCTTTTTCGTTACCGGCCCTTCCAGTCCGAACTCCCGGGGGATGACCTGCTGGGTAAAGTACCCCTCCGAGATAAAGGCCGGCACGACGTACACCTCGTCGGACTCCACCGTTTCTAGGACGTGGCGCATGGAGGGTTCCTCTTTCCAGAAGCACTCCACCACCTCGTCGTACCCGCCGGTCTCGCGGATGCGCTCCGCGTGTTCGTAGACCGGCAGGCTGGAGTCCTCGTTCAGGTGGGAGCCGTGTCCGACGATTACGAGCGCCTTCATGTGCCTCCGCGTCTCCTTTCGGCCGCTTACGGGTTGGATTCTATACCAGCGGCGGATCGCTCCGGGGGAACGGCTTCACGCACCGGGCTAAGCGCTCATCCGACCAGGTTGCGGGGTTCCCCGGCGAGGAAAGACCGGACGTTCTCGACGGTGGTGTCGAGGATGCGGCGGAGAGCCTCCTCGGAGTTGAAGCCGATGTGCGGGGTTATGACCACGTCCGGGCGGCGCTGGAGACGGTGGGCCCGGACGAGGAGCTTGAGCTTCTCCTCGGCGTCGGGCTGGTGCAGTAACTCGTCCTCGTGCTGCATGAACTCCTCGCCCTCGAAGACGTCGAGGCCCGCGCCGCCCAGGGTGCCCTCGTCCAGGGCCTCGGCGACCGCGGCGGTGTCAACCAGGGAGCCGCGGGCGGTGTTTATGAGCAGCGCGCCGCGCTTCATCTTGGAGATGGTCTCCCGGTTTATGAGGTGGTGGGTAGCGGGGATGGCCGGGGCGTGGAGGCTGACGATATCCGATTCTGCGAGAAGCTCGTCGAGGTCCGCATAGCTGAAGTCCAGCACGTCGGCCAGGAGCTGGTTGCGGTTCACGTCGTAGGCGAGGACCTTCATTCCGAAACCTTTGGCGATGCGCACCACGTGCAGCCCGATGGCTCCGGCCCCGATCACGCCCAGCGTCTTGCCGTAGAGGTCGAAGCCCCGCAACCCCTCCATCGTGTACTCGCCCCGCTGGGTCCGGAGCCAGGCGTGGTGAACCTTGCGGGAGAGGGCCAGGATGAGGGCGAAGGTGTGCTCGGCGACCGTGTTCTCGCCGTAGGCGGGGACGTTGGCGACGGCTATACCCCGCTCGCTAGCGGCCTCCAGGTCTACGTGATCGTAGCCGGTGGAGCGCGTGGCTATAAAGCGTAGCCCGGGCATCGCCTCCATCTGCTCCGGGCCGACCGGCGAGTGGATAAACGGCATGAGGACCTGGACGTCCTCGAGCTTCCCGTTCGGCGCGGCTTCGGCCAGGGGTCCGGCCACAGCCTCGACCACAAGCTCGTCCGAGAGGGCTTCAGACAGGTAGCGGCCTTCGGCACCGTCGGTCTCGGTCGCCAGGGCACGGGCTTTATCTTGGGGCATGTATTACCTCCTCTAGGGCTTGCCGAATTCTAACGAACGTCTGCAGAGGGCTCCAGCTAGCGCCCCCGGTTGCCGGTCGCGGGCCGTATCCTGGCGGCCAACGATTCTGGGCCGTGCTCCAGGGACACGAGAAAGGCGGCGGCCATGACCGGGGCCTCAGTGGCCGAGGGCGTGAGGCGCGGGTCCTCACGCAGAAGCCCGTCGAGGTTTGCGATGCCTTGCAGGCCCCGCCGGGAGTGCGCCCCACCGGCCTTGAGCACCCCGTGGGCCATGCGTGACACGTCCTCGGCCTCCCGGCGGCCGGCTCTTTCGGCCACGTCCAGGTCGGGGACCTCGGCGAGGACCTCCAGGTAGGACTGCACGAGGGCGGCCCGGGCGGACTCGACCCGCGAGAGGCTGGTGAGCATGGCGGGCCGGGCGAGCTGGACCGTGACCTCGTATCCCCGCGTGTACTCCCGGGCGAGCGGGTCCCGTCCGGAAGCGAAGCGCGCCACGTCCTTCAGCGTGGTCTCCCGGCCGGCTTGACGGGCCAGGCGCAGGGCGTCGTAGAAAGCGCCTCCGACTCCCGCCACCTCCAGCGCCGTGACGAAAGGCGGCACGTCTTCGGCCCCCAGGCGGGACAGGACGCGGGCGGCGGGCTCGCCGAGCAGGGCCGCCCGCGAAAGGGGCGCGAGGTAGCCTGCGGCCCGCACGTCGGCGAACCCGGCCAGGCCCCGGGAGCCCCGCACGGCCTCCAGCACGGTCTCTCCCACGCCCCGGCGGTCCGCGCCGGCCAGGCTGCCGCAGACCGGCGTCACGCCGAGCAGCCGGGTCTCGTGGGCCAGGCTGCCGTCCACGTAGCGGGACCCCACACCCGGCGTCGGGGCGCTGTAGGCCAGAGTCAGGGCTACCGCCGCGCAGGCTGAAACCCGGCTTTCGGGCACCGGGGGGATGATCTCCCGCGGCTCCACCGTCACGGTCCTTCTATGGGGTGATACCGGTCACCCGGAGAGCTATCGCCGATCTCCGCGTACAAAACCACCTCCCAAAAGTCTTGCAAAGCAACATTGTAACCCCGCCGCCCGGGTAAACGCAGGCCGGCGGTGGTATATACGGCACCATGGATACAGAGATCCCTTACACAGAGTTGATGGACTACCGGCGCTCGGCCTCGGAGATGTACGCCCGCGCCCGCGCCCCGCAGCCCGGCGCGGCGGACCGCTGCCGAAGGTTCCGGGAGGAGCGAGACCAGCTGTTCGCCCGACACCCCCAATCGCCGCTGCCGGAGGAAGACAGGCCCGCCTTCTGTGGCCTGCGATACTACGGTTACGACCCGGCGCTGCGGTTTACCGCGCCGGTCGAAAATGACGTAGAACCGGGGGAGATCGAGGTTCAATTGCAGGAAGACGGCCGGCTGCGGCTCCAGAGGTTCGGGCGGGTGCGCTTCGAGGTAAACGGCGGGGAGCACGCGCTCTCCCTGTTCTGGGTCTCCGGCTACGGCGGCGGCGTGTTCCTGCCTTTCCGGGACGCGACGTGCGGCAAAGAGACCTACGGGGGCGGGCGGTACCTCCTCGACACCATAAAGCACGCGGACCTCGGAGCCGAGGGGGCGGCCTTGATCCTGGATTTCAACTACGCGTACAATCCCTCCTGCGCGTACAACCCCCGGTGGCACTGCCCGCTCTCCCCGCCCGAGAACCGGCTCCCGGTAGAGATCCGGGCCGGAGAGAAGGCCTACGCACCGCCCGCAGGGTAAGATGCTCCCGGACACCGCCCGTCGTCGGCACTTCGACACGAAAGAGGCCGAGTACAGCTTTGAATAGCGCCGGAAAACCAGCCCCCTTCGTGCCGGAGGACGCCTTCGAAAAGGACCTCCCAGAGGGTACGCTCGGGGCCGAAGAAGAACTCTGGCTCGCCGCCCCTGAAACCCTCAAGCTCGCTGGCGGGGCCCAGGAAATACTCGATAGCGCACCGAGGGGTCACTTCACCGGCGAGCTAGTGGACTGCGAGATAGAGTCCAATTCCGGGGTCCATGACACGCCCGGGGGGGTCGTGTCCGACCTGATCTCCCGGCGGCGGGAGTTGCTGGAGCACGCCGAACGTCTCGGCCGGGTGCTCGGCACCAGCGGAACCCACCCGATCGGCGACTGGCGGGAGCAGGAGATCATAGACAAGCCCCACTACCAGCGGCTCAAGGAGAAGCTCGGGTGGTTGATCCGGCGCAACAACACCTTCTCGCTGCACGCCCACTACGCCGTGCGGGGCCGGGAGAAGGCCGTCTACCTCTTCGACCGCCTCCGGGAGTACGTGCCCCACCTGCTCGCGCTCTCGGTCAACTCGCCGTTCTGGCAGGGCGAGATCACCGACATGCAGTCGAGCCGGGTCCTGATCTTCTCCCGCTCCATGCACCGGGCCGGGCTGCCGGAGCCCTTCGGGTCCTGGGAAGCCTACGCCGGCTACGTGGACTACCTGCAACGCTCCGGGTCCGTGGACTCTCTCGGGGAGATCTGGTGGGACATCCGGCCCCACCCCGGGCTCGGGACCATCGAGGTCCGCGCCTGCGACGCCCAGGTTGCCCCGTGGCGCAGCGAAGCCCTCCTGAGCCTGACCACCGCCCTCTGCGACCTCCTCTCCCGGGAGTACGAGTCCGGCGAGCGCCAGCCGGTTCGGCCCGGACGCGAGATCGAGGAGAACAAGTGGAGCGCCCAACGCTACGGCCTGGAAGGGACCTTCGCCGACCATGCCACCCACGAAGCCGTCGAGACCCGCGAGGCTATCGGGACGCTCGCGGAGCTGCTGGAGAACCACACCGGACGCGACCTCTCCGGCGTGGCCCGCATCCTGTCCGAGCCCACCGAGGCCGACCGCCAGCTAAAGGTCTACCGGGAGACCGGCTCGATCCGGGAGGTGGCGCGCGACCTCGCGGAGCGAGTCAGGCGTTCCGCGACCGGAGGGTAACAGCAACGAAGGCACTAGAGAAGGCCCTGGCTAGCTCCCAGCCGGCGCGAGGCGGAGGATGCGGTCGTCCTCCGGTGCCGGGCTCCCCCGGCCGTCGCGGTTGTTGGTCAGCACCCAGAGGGAGCCGTCGGGAGCCTGCGCCACGTGCCGGAGCCGCCCGAACTCGCCCTCCAGAAGCTGCTCGCTCCCCGTAACGGTCCCTTCGGCCCCTAGCTCCAGGCGCCACAGCCGCTCGCCGCGCAGGGCGGCCATAAAGAAATCGTCCTCCCACTGCGGTATGGCTCCGTCCCTGAGGATCTCCGCCCCGCTCGGTGAGGCTTCGGAGGGCTCGAAGACAGCGATGGGGTCTATGTACTCCGGTTCCCCGCCCTCGCCCTCGACCTCCGGCCAGCCGTAGTTGCCGCCCGCCTCGATCAGGTTCACCTCGTCGTAGGCGTCCTGGCCGAACTCGCTGGCGAAGAGCCGGCCCTCGGCGTCCCAGGCAAGCCCCTGCACGTTACGGTGTCCCAGGGAGTAGGTGGGGTTGTCCGGGAAAGGGTTGTCGTCGGGGACGTCTCCTTCGGGCGTCAGGCGCAGTATCTTCCCGGCGAGGGAGTCGAGGTCCTGGGAGAGCTGCGGGTCGCCCGCGTCGCCCGTGGCCACGTAGAGCATCCCGTCGGGGCCGAAGGCGATCCGGCCGCCGTCGTGGTAGACGTTGACGGGTATGCCGGTCAGGACGGGCTCGGGTTCCTCGCCGAGCTGGAACCGGGCGACGCGGTTGTCCTCGCCAGTGGAGTAGTAGGCGTAGACGTACCCGTCCTCATCGTAGTCCGGTGAGAGGGTGATGCCCAGGAGCCCACCCTCGCCCCGTCCGATGGCCGGGAGTTGCTGAACCTCCTCTACCGCGCCGGACCCGTCCACCGCCAGCAGCCGGCTCGAGTCGCGCTCGGTGACCAGGGCGCGCCCGTCCGGCAGAAAGGCGAGGCCCCAGGGGGCCTCGAGCCCAGTTACCAGAACCTCTGTCTCTACTTCTACGGGGCCGGGCTCACCTTCTTCCACGGTCGCCTCTTCCCCGGTATCCGCCGGCGGAGGTCCGGTGGTCTCCTCCGGGGTGGTCTGCTGGCCGACCTCCGCGGGCTCATCCGGGTCTTCTTGCTCCACGCCCTGCTCCGGCTCACCGGCGCCGCAGGCAACGACCAGGAACGCGAGACCCAGCAACAGGATCACACCGTACAGGCCTCTGGTTCGGAAGTTACGCATACCACCGCTCTCTCTAAGCTGATTTACGGACCAGCAGAGAGTCTGCCCCGGGGCAAACTTTTCGTCCGCGGTCTACTTCACAACCCGGGTTGCGCATGGACATCGAGTTGTCGGCTCTGGTAGGTGACTGGTTCCCCCGCACGGCGCACGGCCCGGCCCTGTAGCTCCAGGTGGTCCAGGTGCGCCAGCGTCTCGGCCAGGGCGAAGCACCGCTGGAAAAGGGTCAGGGTGCCGCGGAACGCCATCTGAGAGACAGCGTAAGGGGCCTTCGCCCCGTTGTCGAGGACGGCCTGCATTTCACCGAGGCGCTCGTCGTGGTGGCGCGAGATCTCCGCCGCGCGGCCGGCCAGGTCGTGGAAGACGGGTCCGTGTCCGGGGAGGACCAGGTCCGCATCCAGGCCTCGCAGGCTGTTCAGAGACTCCAGGTAGCGGGCGAGCGGTCGAGACTCCGACTCGGGCCACAGGCCGATGTTCGGTGTTATCTCCAGCAGAACCTGGTCGGCGGCAAAGAGTATCCCGCGAGCCTCGTCGTGGAGCATGAACTGGTGGTCGGCGTGTCCGGGGGCAGGTATTATCCGCGGCGCGAGGCCGCCCAGGTCGAGCTTCTCCCCCGCCCGCAGCGGCAGCATTAGCTCCGGGAGATCAAGGCCACTCCGCATTCCGGCGGCGGCCTCGCGGGCTATTTCCGGCGGCATTCCGTGGCGCTTCAGGGCCTCGACGAACGGCTGTGCTCCCGAGCCCTCGCCCCAGACGCGGCGGGCGTTCTCGATCTCCGGCTCCAGCAGGTAGACCGGCGCGCCGGTGCGCTCCTGGAGCCACCGCGACCCGCCGATGTGGTCCGGGTGGAAGTGCGTTACGAGGATGCGCGCGACGTCATTTTCCAGGTCTATCCCGAGCGCCGAGGCCCCGGACTTCCAGACCTCGTACGTCGGCGGGTAGTCGTAGCCGGTATCCACGAGCGTCCAGCCTTCACCGCCCGAGATCAGGTAAACGGACACGAAGCGCAGCGGCAGGGGCACCGGCAGCTTTAGCTGGTAGATATCCTCAGCGACCCGGGCAATTTTCCCGATGGGCTGCACTCCCAGGTTGGATGGCTGTACGCCGAGGTCCAGAAGAAACTCCTCAAGAAAACGGTGGCCAACATGAAAACGTTGGCCACCGACAGCTGACCGGCTAGTTCTGGAGGTTCTCGAAGATGCCGGCGGCGCCCATGCCACCGCCGATGCACATGGTCACCATGCCGTAGCGGGAGCCGCGCCGCTTCATCTCGCTCAGGAGCTGGACGGTGAGCTTGGTCCCGGTGGCGCCCATCGGATGGCCCAAAGCTATAGCGCCCCCGTTCACGTTGGTCTTCTCCAGGTCCAGGCCGACCTCCCGGATCACGGCGAGCGCCTGGGCGGCGAACGCCTCGTTGAACTCGACGAGGTCTATGTCGTCCAGCGAGAGGCCTGTAAGCTCCAGCACCTTCGGGATGGCGACCGTCGGCCCGATGCCCATGACCTCGGGCCGGACGCCGCCGACGGCGAACCCGACAAAGCGGGCGAGCGGCTTGAGGCCCCGCTCCTCGGCGTGCGCGCGGCTCATAACCACGACCGCCGCCGAGCCGTCGGAGCGCTGGGAGGAGTTGCCCGCCGTTACGGTGCCGCCCTGCTGGAAGACGGTCGGGAGCTTGGCGAGTTGCTCCATCGAGGTGTCGCGTGGTCCCTCGTCGCGTCCGAAGACGGTCTCGACATGCCGGACCTCGCCACCGTCCTCCACGTAATCGTACTCCACGTCGAGCGGCACGATCTCCTCGTCAAAGACGCCGCCGGTGACCGCCTTCTGCGCCAGCGTGTGGCTCCGGAGGGCGAACTCGTCCTGGTCCTCGCGGGAGACCTCGAACTCCCGGGCCACCTGCTCGGCGGTCAGGCCCATGCCCATGTAGGCCGCCGGGTTGATCTCCAGCAGTTTCGGGTCGGGGGCGAAGTTGGGCATCTCCAGCGTCGAGGACATGTGCTCGGTCCCGCCAGCCACGATGGTGGTCGCGAAGCCGCTCATGATCCGCTCGGCGGCCATCGCTATGGTCTGCAACCCCGAGGAGCAGAAGCGGTTTATGGTCTGGGCCGGAACGGTCTCGGGGAAGCCCGCCCGCAGCGCGCTCAGCCGGGCGACGTTGTAGCCCTGGGTCCCCTCGGGCATCGCGCACCCGACGATAACGTCCTCGATGTCTTCCGGGGCGAGGCCGTCGGCCCGGTCCACGGCCTCCCGCACGGCGACGGCGGTCATATCCACCGGATGCACCGCCCGCAGCGTGCCCTTCGGCGCCCGGCCAACCGCGGTCCTCGCACCGGAGACGATTACGGCTTCGTTCATTGCTTCTCCTTTTCCTGGTTGCGCGGCTAGTTCCTCAGCGGCTTGCCGGTCTTGAGCATGTGACCGATCCGCTCGTGGGTCTTCTCGTTCTTGAGGAGCTCCAGAAAAGCCTCTTTCTCCAGCCGGAGCAGGTAGTCCTCGGTGACCCACTGGGGTAGGGTTAGATCCCCGCCGGTTAGGACGCGGGCGGTGTGCCCGGCGATGACCCCGTCGTACTCGCTCGCGTAGCGGCCCCACTGCAGGCTCTTTACGCCGACCTCCAGGGCCGCGCGGGTCGACTGGCCCGCCGCGAAGACGTTGTGGCCCCTCTCGGGGGGCACGTAACCGTCGGCGAGGTCGAGCACCTCGCGCCTGGCGGCGGAGATCAGGTGGTCGGCGTTCATGACCACCCGGTCGTCGTCGGTGAGGAAGCCCATCTCTCTGGCTTCCAACGCGCTGGTCGCGACCTTGGCCATAGCGATGGTCTCGAAAGCCTTCTGCACAAAGGGCAGCGGCGGCGCGTTCTGCGCCGCGTGGAGCGGCGGGGAGACGAGCCGGCGCGCCAGTTCCTTGGTGCCGCCGCCCGCCGGAATCAGGCCGACCCCGGCCTCGACGAGCCCCATGTACGTCTCGCCGGCGGCCACGATCCGGTCGGCGTGCAGGCAGATCTCGAGCCCGCCGCCGAGCGTCTGGCCGCGCGGGGCGGCGACGACCGGCTTGGGCGCGAAGCGGAAGTTCATGAGCAGGCCGTGAAGAGCATCAACCCGCTTGCCGACCTCGTCGAGCATCCCGCTCTGGGCGGCGTGGGCGATCTCGCCGAGGTTCGCCCCGACGCAGAAGTTGCGCCCCTCGTTGCCGATTACGAGCCCGGCGACCTCGTCCTGCTTGAGTATCTCCAGGGCCTGGTAGCCCATCTCCAGCATGGCCCCGTCTATGGAGTTGCCCCGGGAGTGAAACTCGAAGAGGAGCACGCCTTCACCCAGGTCCAGCAGGCTCGCGGAGTCGTTGCTGGTAAGCTCTTTGCCTTCCTCGCGCAAGCGGTCTAGCGAGAAGTACATCGGGTCCTCGCGGACCGGCTCGTACTGCTTGCTGACCGGGCTGAACTGTAGTCCGGCGCCGTCCTCTTCTTTGTAGAAGCTCTCGTTACCGCCATCCAGCATCTCTTTGACCCAGGGACCGACCTCGATGCCTAAGGACTCCATCCTCTCGGTAGCCTCGCGCACGCCGAGCAGGTCCCAGGTGCGGAACGGGCCGGCCTGGTGGGCGAAGCCCCACTCCATCGCGTGGTCCACGTCCTCCAGGGTGTCGGAGATCTCCGGCACCCGCCGGGAGGCGTAGGCCAGGTACGGCAGGAGCGTGTCCCGGATGTAGCGGGCGTGCCGGTCCTCGTCGGCCCTCTCCAGGAGAAACCGGAGCCGCGCGCCGAGGTCGCCCTGCTGCCGGGCTTCTTCCGCTATAGGAACTTCGGGTTTCTTAGCGGGCTCGTGCTCGAAGGTCTCAAGGTCGAGCACGTCGAAGACGGTCTGTCCGTCGCGCTTGTCGCGCTTGTAGAAGCCGGCGCCGGTCTTGTTGCCGAGCAGGTTCTTCTCCAGCATCTCCTTGAGCTTCGGGTGCGGCTTTAGCTGCTCGCGCGACTCGTCCTCGGGGACGGCGTGGTAGAGGTTCTCCGCGACGCCGACGGCGATGTCCAGGCCGACCTGATCGTTGAGGCGGAAGGTGGCGGTCTTGGGCCGTCCGACGAGGGGGCCGGTTATGGCATCCACTTCCTCTATCGTGTAGCCGTTCTCGAACGCATAGGTCACCGCCTGCATCCCGGCGAAGGAGCCGACGCGGTTCCCGATAAAGTTGGGCGTGTCCTTGGCGATCACGCCCCCCTTGCCGAGCACCCGCTCCCCGAAGGTGCGCACCCCCTCGACGATGTCGGGGTCGGTGTCCTCAGTCGGGATGATCTCCAGCAGCTTCAGGTAACGCGGCGGGTTGAAGAAGTGCGTCCCGAGAAAGCGTCTCCTGAAGCCCTCCGACCGGTCCTCGGCGACCTGATGCAGCGGGATGCCGGAGGTGTTGGAGGAGATGATGGCATCTTCTTTGGCCGTCCGCTCGACCCGCTCCATGAGCTGCTTTTTGGGCTCCAGCTTCTCGATGATCGCCTCCAGCACCCAGTCGGCGTCGGCGACGCGGTCGAAGTCGTCCTCGAAGTTACCGATCCGCATTCGGTCCAGGACCGACTCGCTCATGAGCGCCGCGGGCCGGGCCTTTTTCATCCGGTCGAAGCCGGCTTTGACGACGGCGTTCCTGTCGTCGCCCTCCTCCGGGGCGATGTCCAGCAGGTCCACCTCCAGGCCGGCGTTGGCGCAGTGCGCCGCGATCGCCGCGCCCATCGTCCCGGCCCCGAGCACCGCCACTTTCCTTATACTATGCGTCATAGGCCCTCCCTCGTCTTTCCTTAGCTCTAACCGTAGATCTCTTCCTGCAAGGCCTCGATGGCCTCTTTGACCCGCAGCAGGTGCTCTTCAAAGATCACCTTCATCTCCCCGTACTTCTCCCGTCCGAGGGGTGTGATGCTGTAGAACCTGCGGGTGCGGGTGTCTTTGTCTTCCCACTCGGCGGTCAGGTAGCCCTTTTCCTCCAGCCGCCGCAGCAGCGGGTAGACGGTGTTCGGCGAGACGGTCATAACGCCCGCGGTCATCTCCTTGACGCCCTTTATTATGCTGTTGCCGTACTCCGGCTGCTTGCTGACCATGTGCAGTATCAGCAGCGGGAAGATGCTCTTGGACTTGACCTCGCTGAGGAATATTTCCTTCGGTGTTACCTCTGTACGCTCTATGGGACTCTCCCCTCGTCTCTCTTGGAAGACCTCGTGCTCCAGAAACAATTATCCCCCGCTACCCGCCGTTGGCAACATCCCGGTGTCGGCGTCAGGCGTAGAGAGACTCTATGGCCTGCGCGTAGTGCTCGCGCACCACGCGCAGCTTGACCTTGAGCGTCGGCGTTAGCTCCCCTTCCTCCTGCGACAGCTCGCGCGACAGCAGGGCGAACCTCTTGGGCCGCTCGTAGTCGGCGAACCCGCGGGTGGCGGCCTCGATGTCCCGCCCCACGAGCTCCCGGGCCCGCTCGTCCTCGCTGAGCCGCTCGTCCGTGAGGTCCACCTCCAGGCTGCGGCGCACGGCGTCGTAGTCGGGGACGATGAGCGCGGCGACGTACTTGCGCCCGTCGCCGAGCACGATGGCCTGCGAGACGTGCGGCGCGGCGACGAGGGCGGTCTCTATCGGCTGGGGCGCCACGTTCTTGCCGGTGGAGAGCACGATCAGGTTCTTCGCCCGATCGGTGATTTCCAGGTACCCGTCCTCGTCGAAACGCCCGATGTCCCCGGTCCTGAAAAAGCCGTCCTCGGTAAACGCCTCGGCCGTGGCCTTCTCGTTGTTCAGGTACCGGCTCATGACGCTCGGGCCGCGCACCTGGACCTCGCCCTCTTCCGATACCCTCACCTCGAGGTTGGGCAGCGGCAGCCCCACGGTGCCGAAGCGCGGGCGCTCCAACCGGTTGCAGGCGATGACCGGCGAGGTCTCCGTCAGGCCGTAGCCCTCCATGATCTTGACCCCGGCGGCGTAGAAGAACTCCCCCACCTCGGCGCCGAGCTTGGCCCCGCCAGAGACGAAGAAGCGCATCCGGCCCCCGATGGCCTCGCGCAGCTTCTTGAAGACGAGCCGGTCGTAGAGCGCGAGCCGCAGCCGCAGCCCCCGCCCGACGGTCCCGCCGGCTTTCTCGACCTCGTACTTCTCTTTGCCGGCCCGGATGGCGGCGCGGAACAGCTTCTGGCGCAGCGGCGGCCCCTCGGCCACCTTCGCCCTCACCCCATCGTACATCTTCTCGTAGAGCCGGGGCACGCTGGGCGTGACCGTGGGGCGCACCTCGCGCAGGTTCTCCGGCACTTTCTCTATGGACTCGGCGTAGTAGATGGTGGCCCCCACGCTGAGCGCGTAGAACTGGCCGCAGGTGCGCTCGAAGACGTGCGAGAGCGGCAGGAACGAGAGGAAAACGTCGTCCTCGTAGACCGTCAGTGCCTCCAATATGCCCTCGATGTTCGAGAGGATGTTCCCGTGGGTGAGCACCGCACCCTTGGGCAGCCCCGTCGTCCCGGAAGTGTAGATCACGGTCGCCACGGCCTCCCGGCCGAGCGACCGCCAGCCGTCCTCCCAGCCGCCGAGCGGGCTCCGCTCGCCCGCTGCCTCCACGTCCTGGTACCGCCGCGCCCGGTCTTCCCCGCCCCGAAACTCGTCGTCCATGACTATTACGTCCAGATCTCCCAGGCGGTCCCGCACCTCGTCGACCCGCCCGAGAAGCTCCTCGTTCTCGACGACGAAAACCCGCGCCTCCGAGTCGCCGAGGATGTGCGCCACCTGCCCGGGCTCCAGCGTCGGGTACACCGGGACCGTCACCGCCCCGAGGCTCTGAATAGCGAGGTCCGTGATCGGCCACTTGGGCCGGTTCTTGGACATGAGTCCTACCCGCGAGCCCCGCTCAACGCCCATAGCGGCCAGCCCCGCCGCGAAACGCCGGACACGCCCGGCCAACTCCGAGTAGGAGATCGTGCGCCATTCGCCGCCCGCCTTCTTCCCGAGCGCGGCCTTCGAGCCCCGCACCTCAGCGTGGCGGAGCACCGCCTCTACCAGGTTGTTGGAGGCCTCTCCCCGTCCTTCCGTGCCCGCGCGAGAAACTTCCTGCTGCATAATCCCACCTTTCCCAAGAGGTGTTGTCATTTCTGATAACTGCTTTTATGATAACATCTCGTGCCGACGGGGCAAGAGTTTTTATGGACGTCAGCCTCGGCCGGCGTGCTAGAGTTCGGGCTAGTAAGGGAGCCGCGGGGACACCCGGCGGCGAGATCAAGGAGGGTTCAGCGTGATAGCCGACGTAACCGCTTCGCTCGGTACGGACTACTACCTCATGGACGAGCTTCTGACGGATGAGGAGCGGGAAGTCCGGGACCGGGTGCGGGACTTTGCGGACCGCGAGGTCATCCCGGTCATCAACGAGTTCTGGCAGAAAGAAGAGATGCCCCTGGAGCTGTTCTACAAGATTGGGGACCTCGGGATCGTCGGCGGCTCCATAGAGGGTTACGGGTGTCCGGGGCTGAGCCTGGTCGCTACGGGGCTCTCGGCTGTCGAGCTCTCGCGGGGCGACGGCAGCCTCAACACGCTGCTCGGGGTGCACTCCGGGCTCGGGATGGGGAGCATCTACATCTGCGGCAGCGAGGAACAGCGCCAGCGGTGGCTCCCGGCGATGGCGCGGATGGAGAAGATCGGGGCCTTCGGGCTCACCGAGGCCAAGCACGGCTCAGACTCGGTGATGTTGGAGACCACCTGCCGGCGCGACGGCGACGAGTACGTCATAAACGGGGAGAAGCGCTGGATCGGGGCCGGCACCTTCGCCGACGTGGTCGTCGTGTGGGCCCGCGACGTGGAGGACATGCAGGTCAAGGGGCTGGTAGTCGAGAAGAACGAGGACGGCTCCTACCCCGAGGGCTACGAGGCCACGCCCATAAAGGGCAAGATGGGCAAGCGGGCCGTCTGGCAGGCGGACATAAAGTTCACCGACGTGCGGGTTCCGGCGGAGAACAAGCTGGAGAACGCCAACTCTTTCAAGGACACCAGCAAGGTTCTCACGGCCACGCGGGCCGGGGTGGCCTGGGAGGCCATCGGGCACGCCATCGCCTCCTACGAGGCGGCGCTGCAGTACGCCCAGCAGCGGGTGCAGTTCGGCAAGCCGATCGCGGGCTTCCAGCTCATCCAGAACAAGCTCGCCAACATGCTCGCCGAGATCACCAACATGCAGCTCATGGTCTACCGTCTCTCCAAGCTCCAGGAGCAGGGCAAGATGACCGGCGGCATGGCCTCGCTCGCCAAGATGAACAACGCCAAAAAGGCCAAGCAAGTCTGCTCCGACGCGCGGGACATCATGGGCGGCAACGGGGTGCTCCTGGAGTACCAGGTCGCCCGGCACCTCTCGGACATGGAGATCGTCTACACCTACGAGGGCACCGACACGGTGCAGTCCCTCATAGTGGGGCGCGAGATAACGGGCGTAAACGCCTTCGCGTAGGGAAGCCTCCCGGTACGACAGGCCGGGTGAGGCCCGTCGCGTTCGTCTCCCGGCGCGGCGGGCCGTTCGCGTTCGAGCGTGGCGGCGACGCCTGTACTAAGCTGACTAGCTGAAACGCTTGAGCGACCGGAGGGAGCAAGCATGAAAGCCATCAGGCTGCACGAGCTGGAGGGACCCCGAGGCCTGCGCTACGAAGACGTGCCCGAGCCGGAGCCCGGACCCGGGGAGGTCGTGGTCCGGCTGCGCGCCGCGGCCCTCAACCGCCGCGACGCGTTCGCGACCCGCGGCCAGTACCCGGGCGTAAAGCCGGACATCCTGCCCGCCGTCCCCGGCTCCGACGGCTCCGGCGAGGTCGTGGCCCGGGGCGAGGGCGCCGAAGGCCCGGAGGAAGGAAGAGAGGTCGTCATCCACCCCTCCCTCTACTGGGGCGACGACCCCCGCATCCCGGGCAAGGACTACCGTATCCTCGGGCTCCCGGACGACGGCACCTTCGCCCAGTTCGTAAAGATCCCGGCGGAGAACGTCTTCCCCAAGCCGTCCCACCTCTCCCACGAGGAGGCCGCGGCGCTGCCGCTAGCGGCCCTGACCGCCTACCGGGCGCTAGTCACCCGCGGGCGGTTAGAGGAGGGCGAGACGGTCGTGGTGCCGGGCGTCGGCGGCGGGGTGGCGACGTTCCTGGTCCAGATCTCGCGCAGCCTCGGGGCGCGGGTGTTCGTCACCAGCGGGAGCGACGAGAAGATCGAGCGGGCTAAAGAACTCGGGGCCGAGGACGGCGTCAACTACAACGCGGAGAACTGGTCCAAAGAGCTGAAGGGAATGACCGGCGGCGCGGACCTCTCCGTGGACAGCATCGGCGGCGAGGTGTTCAACGCCCTGGTCTCGCTATCCAAACCCGGTGGGCGCGTCGTGGTCTTCGGCGCGACGGCGGGACCGGCCCCGAAAACCATGACGATTATGATGGCCCTCAAGCACCTCGACGTGCTCGGCACCGCCATGGGCACCGCCGAGGAGTTCGGCGCGATGCTCGACCTCTACGCCGAGCACGGCCTGAAGCCCGCCATCAACCATACCTTCCCGATAGAAGAAGCGGGTGCCGCCCTGGAGTACATGGAGACGGGCGAGGGGATGGGCAAGATAGTGCTGGAGATACCCGCCTAGCCCCCACCGACCAAATCCGGGTCGCATACCACCGACCACCTGGCTTTTGAGGCTCCCATTTACGGTAGACCTCGCTTCAACCCCGGCCAGTCAGCCGGTGTTCCGCCGCCCAGATGGCGAGTTGCGTCCTGTCCCTCAAGTTTAGCTTGCGCAGGACCTTTGAGACGTGGTTGCGGGCCGTCCCCTCGCTTATGTACAGGGCGCGGGCTATCTCCTCGTTCGTGAGCCCGGTTCCCACGAGCCCCGCCACCTCCGCCTCCCTCTCCGTGAGCCCGCCGAGGTCCCTCGTCCCGACCGTCTTGTTGAGCTCGGAGACCACCCTCGAAGCGATCTGGCCGCCCAGCACGGTCTCGCCCCGGTTTACCCTCACTATGGCGGAGACGAGATCCTCAGGCGGAGTGTCTTTGAGGAGGTAGCCTCTGGCCCCGGCTGTCAGACCCCCGAAGATGTAGCCGTCGTCGTCGAAGGTCGTCAGGACGATGGCGACCACCCGCGGGTGCTCCTGGGAGAGGCGCCGGATCAGCTCGACGCCGTCCATGCGCGGCATGCGCGCGTCCACCAGGGCGACGTGGGGTCTTGCGGACGGGATCAGCCGCAGGGCCTCCACACCATCCTCGGCTTCGCCCACCACCTCGACAGCCTCTTCGAGCTCCAGGAGCTTCGCCAGCCCCCGGCGCACGAGCGCCTGGTCGTCCACGATCAGCACCCGGATGTGCCTGCTACTCACGAACCCTCCGTGGCGGTCCGCGCGCCCGCCAGCGGCAGCTCCACCTCCAGGACGAAACCGCCTTCGGGACGGTTTCCCGCCGCAAAGGAGCCACCGAGATCCTCCACCCGGGCCTTCAAGGACGCGAGACCGAAACCGCGTCCTTCCGGTGACCCCTCTTCAGCTCCCGATCCGTCATCAGCCACGGCGAGGCTGACGTACGCCGCCTCGAAGGCCAGCCTCACGGCGACCCGCCGGGCGCCGGAGTGCTTCGCCGCGTTGGTCAGGCCCTCCTGGGCGGTCCGGTAGAGGACGAGCTCCGCCTCGGCCGGGAGGTCGCGCTCCTCATCCTCTGCCTCGAAGGTCGCCTCGATCCCGGTGTCCTCGAAGGCGCGGACGAGCGCCGAGATAGCGCCGGCGACGGACTTCTCTTGCAGGTCCAGGGGCCTCAGCGCCTGCACGGAGCGGCGGACCTCCGCGAGGGACGCCAGCGCCGTCTTCCTGGCGTCCGCTACCTCCGCCCAGGCCTCTTCCGGTCGCTTCTCCCTGAAACGTTCGGCGTTCTGGAGCTGGAGGTTCACGACCGTGAGGTGGTGGCCCACGGAGTCGTGGATCTCGCGCGTCAGGCGCGTGCGCTCCTCGGCGACGGAGAGCTCGCGCACCCTCCCGGCGTACTCCCGCAGCTCCGCGTGGGCCACCTTCAGCTCCTCCAAAAGCCGCGCTTTCTCCCTCCCGCTCCGGGTGGCCTCTACCACCGCGTCGCACACGCCCACGACAAACGCCCCCGCGACCGCTATGAAGAGCGTCAGGTCGAGGGCTTGCAGCGCCGCCGTTTCCTCCGGACGCCAGGTCAGGAAGACGCTGAGAAAGACAACGGGGAGGACTGCGGCCGCGTAGGCGAGTCCGCGCCGGAATCCGAACAGGAAGATGCCGTTGGCGAACGCGACCAGGTAGAGAGCTATCCCCATGGTCATCCCGGTGAGATACCCGAAGACCGAGACACACACCACGAAGGCCGGGGCGGCCAGCTTCCACCGCCGTCCGACGCGGGCGTCCCACGGCAGCACGTACCAGCAGCCGGCCACGGCCGCAGCCCCGAGCGTCGCGGGCAGGACGCCGAGCGGCTCGGGGCCGCGTTCGGGGCTTCCGTAGACGGCCACGAGATACACGTTGAGCAGGTGCGTCAGGTAAGACGCCGCCAGAGCGCCCCAGAAGAGCACGGCGAAGATCCACGGCCGTCTCACCAACTCTGCCTCTCCGGAGGCACCGAAGCTTTTCGTCTGCGATCCGCCCAGCCTGCGTACGAGCGCCTTGATCATTCTGAACGCCATAACGTAACTCTAGCGTCTAGCGAACCCCTGGTCATCTGTTACGGAGCACGCTCCGCCGATGACACCCGTCACGTCTGCGGCGTGACATCCGTAATGCCCGGAGCATGCCGGGGAACCCGCACGAGAACGTGAGGAGATTGTGCCTCGCCGCAGATGGCGCCGAAGGATTCCCACCATACCTTACTTCCATCGGACCGCGCTGGCGCACCAGCACAGAGAGGCTCGGAGTACCGGCCCACAGACTCGGAAGGAAAGAACCATTGCGGAGCACAACCGGCCGGAGCCGAAGAGGAAGGCGAATCGGAGCGGTCATGCGACCCGTCGTCCCGTTCGGTTCCCTTGTCCTAAAAAGCGTCGTAACACTCTTGCTGTCACTCTTGGGCGCAGCTACGGTGTATCTGCTAATAGGGGCCGAAGAGTGGACGCCTCAAAGGATCACGCTCGGGATTCTCGAAACCGGCGTGCCGCTGGCTGCCGGTCTCGCCACAATCTTGCTCGGGTGGGAGGGACGGACCCGTTCTCTCGCTGTCCGATCGGGGCTCATCTCACTCGCGGGAGCGGCTTTGTGCGCGGTAGGGACGGCGGCGCTCGCGGTGACCGGGTGGATACACGGGGGGGCCGCGATTCTCGCAGTTGTCCTCGTATGGTTCCCACCGCTGCTCTGGTTTGTAGCGGCGGGCTCTGTGCTCCGCGCGCTTTTGTCCCGAAGCCGTATGGCCTGCGTCGGCCTCCTGCTCAGCCTCTGGATGGCCCAGCACCTGCTTGGAATTTTGCTGGCGAGTTTGCCGGGGCAGATGACCCTGGTCTACACTGTCTGGCCCGCTGAAGCCGATCCTTCGCGGCCCCTGATCTTTTGGCTTCATCCCCTTTTCCTTTTCGTCACCACGCATATAGGACACCCGTGGTACTGGACAACCAACCGCAGCGCGGTGCTCGTCGGCGCCGTGTTGCTCGCCCTGCTCGCCTGGCGCCTGCTGCTTCGCAGGGCGCGTTCCACCGACTATCCTGACATAACGGAGCCACAGGTTCGAGTGCGGAGAAGCCACTGGTTGGTCGGCGGTGCGCCTTTCCTCTCCGCTGTGATCTTTCTGGGAC
>SIRX01000183.1 GCA_004563715.1 Actinomycetota bacterium
CCTTCGTTCGGACCTAGATCTAGAACGTTCGGCTCAAAAGAAAAGTGAAAGCTCCGCAGAAATTGTTTCCAGCTTTCAGGAACCACTTGCTTACTCCGCCTATGATTTGCAAAGTCGCCTTTTCAAAATTCTACGTAAAAGGTTCCTAGAAGCATATTTGATTGATGGGAATCAACGTGAAAAAAGTTACGCAATCAACAATACAGCGTTCTCGATCGCTCAGTATTTCGGTTGGAGTGAACTCATTCGCAAGGAGATAAGGTTTCTCGATCAAGGCGCAGCAGAAAAGTCACAGGAACTGAATACATTGCTCAATAAAGTCACACGTCTTTGGGCTACAGACAAATATGGTTCTGAGTTTCGCGTTTTTGCTGGAGAACAACGCGCGATAGGCGAACGGATGATCCAAGAAGACTCGCACAAAACTGGTTGTTTAGGATATGCTGATTTTTTAGAAGCCATTGGAAACGACAGCATTCCTTTAGTGTCTGAGATATGTACTGATGTAGAACAATTAGCCGGAAACTCTCCTGCGTCGAACAAACGTATTGTAGAGCTTCAACATATGCTGGTAGATCTCGTAAACTTTTGTGACCCTGATCACATTCGATTCACAGGAAGGCTCGACAAGGTTTAAGCGGAGCATGTCATCAAAAACTGCAACTTGTTTGATCTATAGCGTGCCATGTTGGAGTCCTGTATAGCCTTTAGCATGCATTAGTAGTTACACCGCCGACCTCGCCTCCAGCCCCGGTATAATCTCTTTCCCATAGGCCTCCAGCGTTTTCTCCATCGCGTCATGCATGAGGTAGATGTTGAACTGGTCCACGCCAAGCTCTTTTAGGCTGCCGAGTTTCTCGACGTGGTCTTCTACCGCTCCGAGGACGCAGAAGCGGTCCACGATCTCGTCCGGCACGAAGTCGGTCGAGGGGTTGCCGGCCTTGCCGTGGTGGCTGTAGTCGTAGCCTTCACGCGCCCTTATATAGTCGGTGAGCTCATGTGGCACCTCGCCGTCTTCGCCGTAGCGGGCTACCAGGTCCGCCACGTGGTTGCCGACCATGCCCCCGAACCACCGGCACTGGTCGCGCTGGTGGCCGAGGTCGTCGCCGACGTAGGCCGGGGCGGCGACGCAGACTTTTACCTCCCGCGGATCGCGTGCGGCCGCGACGGCGGCGTCGTGGACGTGCTTCACCATCCACTCCAGGATCACGGGGTCCGCTAGCTGCAGGATGAAACCGTCGGCCTTGCGCCCGATAAGGCTCAGGGCTTTCGGACCGTAGCCGGCCATCCACACGTCGAGCTTGCCGTTCTTGACCCACGGGATGCGGACCTTGTTGCTGTTCGGGGTCTCTATCTCCCTTCCTTCGGCCAACTCTTTGATAACGTGCATGGCGTCTTCGAGGTGGGCGAGCGTGGTCGGCTTCTTGCCGAGCACCCGGCGTGCCGAGTCTCCCCGGCCGATGCCACAGATGGTCCGATTGCCGAACATGTCGTTGAGGGTGGCGAAGAGCGAGGCTGTCACCGACGGGTCGCGGGTGGCCGGGTTGGTGACCATCGGGCCGACGGTGATGCTCTCGGTGGCGGAGAGCATCTGGGAGTAGATCACGTACGGCTCCTGCCACAGTATGTGCGAGTCGAAGGTCCAGGCGTGGGTAAACCCGAGCTGTTCGGCTTTTTGTGTCAACTCAACGACACGCCAGGCGGGCGGGTCGGTCTGGAACGTTACGCCGAAATCCATGTGCCCTCCTTACGTGGTCTCCGGTTCGCCGGCGGTCTCGGGTTTGCGGCCCGGGATCAGACCCAGTAGCAGGTACGTTATGGCCGCCACCGTGAAGGTGAAGAACAGACCGTAGGTGTAGAGGGTGTCCAGGAAGGTCGGGTTCTCGACTACGCCGCCGGGGGTTGTCGCGGCGTTGAGGAAGCCGGGGATTACCGGGACCACGCCGACCAGCACCGCGACGATGGCCTTTATGTTCCAGCCGCCGGTGTAGGTGTAGCGGCCCTCGGTCCTGTAGAGGTCAGCCAGGTCCAGGCGGCTGCGGCGCAGGATCCAGTAGTCCACGATCATGACGGCCCCGATGGCCCCGAGGAGGCTGCCGTAGCCGATGAGCCAGGTGAAGATGTACGCCCCGGCGTTGTTGAACAGCACCCACGGGAACGAGATGATCCCGATAATGGCCGTGATGATGCCCCCCATCTTGAACGAGATGTACTTCGGGGCCAGGTTAGAGAAGTCGTTGGACGGGGAGACCACGTTCGCCGCCATGTTCGTCGAGATCTGGGCTATCACGATAATTATCATCGCCAGGATCAGGACCAGCGGCAGGCCGCCGGCGATCCGGGTCACCAGCTCGACCGGGTCCCAGACTGCCTCGCCGAAGACGACGATGGTCGCCGCCGTCACCGCGATCCCGATAAAGCTGAACGCCGTCATCGTGGTCGGCAGGGCCAGCGCCTGGCCGGTGATCTGGGAGCGCTGGCTCTCAGCGTAGCGGGTGAAGTCCGGGATGTTGAGCGAGAGGGTGGCCCAGTAGCCGACGTTGGCCGCCAGGCCCGGCCAGAACAGCGACCAGAACGGGGCGCTGCCCTCCTGGAGCTGGGAGGAGACGGAGAACACGTTGCCGATGCCGCCGCCCGCCACAAAGCCCCAGATTAGAAGCACGAGACCTCCGGCCAGCAGCAAGGGAGCTGCGAAGGACTCCAGGATCTTGATCCCCTCGATGCCCCGAAGGATGATCAGGACCTGCACTATCCAGAAGACGAAGAACGCTATCGCCTGGTTGCCCGGCACGTCGGCCCAGCCGCCCCAGAGGGCTCCGAGCAGGGCGTTCAAGGCGAGGCCCCCGATCCAGGTCTGAATGCCGAACCAGCCGCAGGCCACCAGCGCCCGGGCGATGGCCGCGAAGTTGGCCCCCATCACGCCGAACGACGAGCGTACAAAGACCGGGAACGGGATACCGTACTTCGTCCCGGCGTGGGCGTTCAGGAGCATGGGGACCAGCACGATCAGGTTTCCCAGCCCTATGGTAAAGAGCGCCTGCCACCAGATCATGCCGGCGGCGATGAGCGCGGAGGCGAGCGTGTAGGTCGTGATAACGACCGCCATCCCGATCCAGAGCGCCGCGAAGTTGTACGTGGTCCAGTTGCGCTCCTCGTAGCCCGTGGGCGCAAGGTCCTCGTTGTACAGTTTCGACGCGCTGACCTCGGCCTTGATCCGCCCCAGCGTAGCCTGGTCTTCTACCGCCAGCCCTTTTAGCTCTTCCCGCTGCAAACCGCCTCCTCCCTAAACGCGTTTCGCCGCCCAGTCCACGGCCTTGACCGCGAGCCGGTGGTACGCTTGCACCGCCAGCTCCAAGTCCTCCTCGGGCGTGTCCTCTTCCTTGGTGTGGCTCAGGCCCCGCAGGCTCTTGGCGAAGAGCATCACCGTCGGCATGTGCCGGGCCATCTCCGCCGCGTCGTGCAAGGGGCCGCTCGGGAGCCGGTGCGATCTCCCGACGACCTCTTCCACCGCTTCTTCGGCTAGCTGGATCAGGTCGTCGTGGAACAGGATCGGCTCTATCTCCCAGAGCTTCTCCCACTCGACCCCGGTCCCCTCCTCCTCCGCGACCCGCTCGCTCTCCCGCCGGGCCGTCGCCAGCATGTCCGCGAGCACGTCTGCGTCGAGCGCCCGCTGGTCGAGGGACATCTCGCAAAGGCCGTTGAAGGCCGTGACGATGGCGGGGCTCACGTTTACAAACCCGGTCGTGGCCCGCACGTCGTCGCGCCGCGCCGCATCGTCCCGGAAGGCGGTGGCCGCCCGGGCCGCCGAGATAAAGGCGTCTCGCCTCACCTCCATCGGCGTCGAGCCGGAGTGAGCATGCTGACCCTTGAAACGGACCGCGTGCCGCTCCACCCCGAACGTCCCGAGCACCACCCCGACCGGCAGCCCCAGCCTCTCCAGCACCGGACCCTGCTCGATGTGTAGCTCCAGATAGGCGAGTGCCTTCTCGATCTGCCTGTGCGAGTCGTTCATCCGGTCGAGGTCCACGCCGTGCTCGCGCAGGGCGTCGGGCAACGCGACGCCGTCTTTATCTTTCAGGCCGCGCACCTCGTCGGGGTTCAGGGTGCCGGATGTGGCGCTGGATCCGAGCAGGCTCCGCCCGAAGCGGGCACCCTCCTCGTCGGCCCAGTCCACGAGCCGGACGCTCACGGGCTTGTCTTGCTGCGCCAGCACCCGGAAGGTCTCCAGGGCGCTTATGGTGTCGAGCACGCCGTCGAGCCAACCGCCGTTGGGAACGGAGTCCAGGTGGCCGCCGAGGATAACGAACTCCTCCGCGTCGCCGGGGGAGGTGGCCCAGAGGTTTCCGGCCTCGTCGGTCTCGACCTCGCAGTCTATGTCGTCGAGTTTCGCCTTGAGCCAGTCGCGGGCTCTCGCCCACTCGTCGGTCCAGGACACGCGGCGGGCGCCGTCGGGGCCGCCGGTCAGGTCGGCGATCTCTCGCAGCTCCTCTATGGCGCGGCGGTAGTCCACGCCTCCGACGGACTCCACCGCTATCCCACCCTCTCCACGCTTCCGACCTCGGCCAGCGCCTCCTCGAAGGCGTCGGCCGCCTCCTTCGCCGCCTCGCGGGTGACGGTGAGCGGCGGCGAGATGCGGATGGCGTTCGCCCCGATGCCGCCCTTGCCGACGAGCACGCCCTTCTCCCGGCACGCCTGCATGAACTTCACCGCCGCTGATGGGTTCGGCCCGCCGTCCGGGGCCACCATCTCCAGCGCCAGCATCAGGCCGCGGCCCCGCACCTCGCCGACGACGGGGCTGCTTTTCGCCATCTCAACGAGGCGGTCCTTGAGGTAGCCGCCGACCTCGTCGGCGTTCTTCTGCAGGCCGTTCTCCAGGATGTACTCGATGTTCGCCAGGGCGCCCGCGGAGGCGACGTGGTTGCCGCCGAAGGTCGAGACGTGGAGCTTGCCGGAGATGGAGTCGATTATTTCGGCGCGGCCCATCACGGCCCCGATGGCGAGGCCGTTGCCGAGGCCCTTGGCCATCGTGATCATGTCCGGCTCCACCCCCGACTCCTCTATGCCCCAGAAGTGGCTGCCGGTCCTGCCGAAAGCGGTCTGCACCTCGTCGGAGATGTACAGGATGCCGCTCTCGTCCAGCACCTCCTTGACGCCCCGGATGTACTCCGGCGGCAGCTCTATAAACCCGCCGACGCCCTGGATGGGCTCGGCGATCAGGGCGGCGACGTGGCCGGTGGTGGCGGTGCGGATGAGGTCCCGCAGGTCCTCGGCGCACGCCCGCGCGAAGCCCGGGTCGTCCTTCTCGTAGCTAAGGTAGATAGACGAGTACGAGTGATGCGGCGGCATCGCGTAGGTGACGTCCAACGCCGAGCGGCTCGTCGGGCGCCAGCTGCTCTGACCGGTTATCCCCATCGTCCCGAAAGAGCCGCCGTGGTACGAGCCGCGCATCGCCAGGATCTCGCTGGACCGGCGGTGCTGCGTCGCGAAGAGCAGCGCCGCCTCGTTCGCCTCCGAGCCGCTGGAGACGAAAAATACCTTCTGGTCGCCGGAGATGGGCGAAAGCTCGACCAGCTTCTCGGCGAGCTTTACTTGGTGCTCGATCAGGTACAGCGTCGAGGAGTGGAGTATCTTTCCGGCCTGCTCCCGCACGGCCTCGACGATCTCGGGTATGTCGTGCCCGCTGATGGTCGTGACGATGCCGCCGAAGAAGTCCAGGTACTCGTTGCCCTCCGAGTCCCACACTTTGAAGCCCTCGCCGCGCACCAGCTCCATCGGCTCTTCGTAGTAGAGCGAGATCCACTCGGGTATCACGGCCTTGTGCCGCTTGAGCAGCTCGTCCGGGTTCATACGCCCACCTCCAGGGCCGGGGCCGTAAAGCGACGCTCGACGAAGCGCCCCGATCCCCGCTCGCCGACGACCTCGCCGTCCTTGTACACCAGCTCCCCGCGCACGTACACCGCTGCCGGCCCGCCGTGGAACTCCATCCCCTCGTAGGGCGTGTAGTCCACGTTGGAGTGCCGGTTTTCGACGGTCGCCGTCGTCCTCAACTCCGGGTCCCAGAGCACGACGTCCGCGTCGGCGCCGGGAACGAGCGCGCCCTTGCGCGGGTAGCAGCCGTAGATGCGGGCCTGGTTGGTGGAGAGGACGGCGACGAACTGGTTCTCGTTCAGCTTGCCCTCGCGCACGCCGAGCGTCCAGAGCGCCATCGCCCGCTCCTCGACGCCGGGCAGGCCGTTGGGGATGAGCGTGAAGTCGTCCTTGCCCAGCTCCTTCTGGCCCTCGTAGTTGAACGAGCAATGGTCGGAGCCAAAGATCTGGAGGTCCCCGAACTTGAGGCCGTTCCACAGCGCGGGCCGGTTCGACGGGTCGCGCAGGGGTGGAGAGCAGACGTACTTGGCGCCCTCAAAGCCTTCTTTCGCCAGGTCCTCGTACTCGAAGGCGAAGTACTGCGGGCAGGTCTCGGCGTAGATCGTCTGTCCGCGCTCGTGGGCGAGGTGGATGGCCTCCAACGCCCCGGCGCACGAGACGTGGACGACCAGGATTGGGGCCCCCGCCACCTCCGCGAGCCTTATGGCCCGGTTCGTGGCCTCGGCCTCGACCGCCTCGGGCCGGGTGAGGGCGTGGAACCTCGGGGCGGTGTCGCCGCGGGCGAGCGCCTGCTGCTGGAGCTTGGCGATGGCGTCGCCGTTCTCGGCGTGGACCATGACCAGGACGCCGGCCTCCCGGCTCAGTTGCAGCGTCTCGAAGAGGTCTTCGTCCTCGCTGTAGAGCGGGGTTCCCTTGTAGGCCATGAAGATCTTGACGGAGGCCACGCCCTTCTCCGCGAGGGCCGGCAGCTCGGCCTTTATGTCGTCACGCAGGTCGGTGATGGCGACGTGGAAGCTGTAGTCTATAACGGTCTTGCCCGCGGCCTTCTCGGTCCAGGCGTCGAAGGCTCCGGCCAGCGTACCGCCGACTTCCTGAAGGGCGAAGTCGATGATCATGGTCGTCCCGCCCGCGGCGGCGGCCTCGGTGCCGGTCGCCCAGTCGTCGGCGGTGACGGTACCCCCGAAGGGCATGTCCATGTGGGTGTGGGCGTCTATAAACCCCGGCATCACGAGCCTGCCCGCGGCGTCCACCTCCTCGGCGCCGTTAGCCGCGAGCCCCGCGCCGATGGCGGCGACCTTTCCGTCCTCTACGAGCACGTCGGCCTCGTAGCTGCCGGCGGCGGTAACGACCGTCCCGCCGGTGAAGAGTAGCTTGATCAAGGTACCACTCCTTTCGGTCCCGGAGCGGCGCGCCGCGGGTGTTGCGGGCCGCGCGTCGCTCCCGTAACGGAACTATGAAGGATCGCCGGAGGGATCGCCTTGTACCATCGGAACAATTTGGCCGCCGCTTCGGATGGAAAATTTGGCCCCGGGCAGCAGTCCGCCACGAGACCCGAAGACCGGCCAGACAGAGATCCCCTCGACAGCGTTTCCTCCTTCCAGGGGGTAAGTATAGGTTTGGAGCTACGGACTGTAAACCGCGCCGCCCTCCGACGCCCGAGGCTTCCGTGTGCTATTTGTATGGCCGTGCAGGACGACTTTGATCGGCGGGTGGATGGTCGCTTCGGCCGCGCCCTGGCGTTGGGGGTGCTGGGAGCGCCGGCGCTCGCCACCACGCTGGCCGCCTGGGTGACGGCCCGCAGGATCTCCGCCCCCGGCCCCCGGGAGAAGAAGTTCGTGACGCCGTGGGAGCTAGGGGTACCCCACGAAGAAGTCAGCTTCGCCGCGGAGGACGGCCTCGTGCTGCGCGGCTGGTGGCTCCCCAGAGAAGGCGCGGGGCGGACCGTGATCTCGCTGCACGGCCACCGGGGCGCCCGGCATCACAGCGTCGGCATCGGGGCCGCCCTGTGGCGGCGCGGGGCCAACGTCCTGCTCTTCGACCACCGGGGGCGGGGCTCCTCCGAGGGCGAGTCCCTCTCCCTCGGCTACTTCGAGTTGCGGGACGCCGCTGCGGCGGTGGACTACGCCCTCTCCCGGGCGCCGGAGGCGCCTTTAGGCCTGATCGGGTACTCGATGGGCGCGGCGGTGGCGCTCCTGGCCGCCGCCCGGGACACCCGCGTCGGGGCGGTCGTCGCCGACTCACCCTTCGCCTCCGAGCGCGCCCTGATGCGGAACCTGCTCAAGAAGCGGCTCGGCCCGCCGGGACCGCTGATCGCCGCGCTGGCGGAGCGCTTTCTGCCCTACGACCAGGGCGCGGTGCAACCCCTCCAGGAGACCGGCAACATAGCCCCGCGGGCCACGATGTTTATCCACGGCCTCTCGGACGCGACCTGCGACCCGCGGGACTCCCTGAAGCTCTACGAGGCCGCCGGGGAACCGAAGGAGCTTTGGCTCCTGGAAGGCGCGGGCCATTGCGACGCCTACTTCGTGGACCGCGCCGCCTACTGCGAGAAGGTCGCCACGTTCTTCGAGGAGCACCTGAGAGCCCGGGACCCGATGGTGCGTTGAGCGCTTGAAGCTCTACGAGCCCCTCAACACGCTCAAACCTTTTGATGACGATCTCTGGCTGGTAGACGGCCCTGTTATCCGCATGTCTATGGGCCTCGGGTTCAAGGTACCGTTTCCGACCCGGATGGTCGTCGTCCGCCTGGTGGGCGGGGAACTGTTTATCTGGTCTCCTACGGAGTGGGACGAGGGCCTGCGCCCGCAGATCGACGCCCTGGGTCCGGTCCGCCACCTCGTCTCGCCCAACAAGATCCACTACGCGCACATCGCGGCCTGGAAGCGCGCCTATCCCGGGGCCACGGCCTGGGCGTCGCCGGGTGTCCGGCAACGGGCCGCGTCCCAGGGAATAGAGGTCGTCTTCGACGCCGACCTCGGCGACGAGCCCGCCCCGGCGTGGAGGGACGACCTGGACCAGCTCGTCTTCCGCGGTAGCCGCTTTATGGAGGAGGTCGTTTTCTACCACCGCAAGACGAAGACGGTGATCCTGGCGGACCTCATAGAGAACTTCGAGCCGGCGAAGCTCGGGTTTCTCCACGGGGGGCTCGCCCGGCTCGCGGGCGCCGTGGACCCCGACGGGAAAGCCCCGCTCGACCTCCGGATGACCTTTTCAGGAGGCAAGGATGAGGCCCGCGCCGGCCTCGATCGGATGCTCGCCTGGGAACCGGAGAAGGTGATAATGGCCCACGGCCGGCCCTACTACCAAGACGGCACCGCGGAGCTCCGGCGCGCCTTCCGCTGGCTCCGTCGGTAGCGGAGGAACGTCGGGAGGGCGCCTTCAGGCGAAGCGGTCCGGCCGGTACGGTTGCAGAAGCGGATCGACCTCTCCCGCCAGTATCTCCCGCGCCAGCAGCCGGCCCAGAAGCGGGCCGAGCGTCACGCCGCTGTGGGTGACGGCCTCGTAGTAGCCGGGCACCGCCGCCACCGCCCCGACGCAGGGGAAGCCGTCCTCCGGGATCGGGCGCACGCCCACCCGCGCTTCCACGACCTCCGTGCCCTCCAGCGACGGCAGAACTTCCCGCGCGCGTTCCAGCAGCCCGGCGGCGAGCCGCTCCCGGGGAGCGTCGTCCAGCCTCGCGTCCGCCGACTCGTGGTGAAGCAGGAGGCGCCCCGGCCCGTCCGGCCGGAGGTTGACCCGGGGCGTGTGGAGTACGCGGCGCAGGGGCTCGCCGGACACCGCAGCCCGGGCCAGCAGGCCGCGCTGCGGCGCGAGCGGCAGCCTCCTTCCCACAAGCGCGGCCACCCGGTCCGCCGCCGGCCCGGCGGCGTTTACGATGATGTCGACCCGGAGGTATTCACCGCTTGCGAGCCGCACGCCCTCCACCCGCCCGTTCCGGGTCTCGATAGCCACGATGGCGCGGCCGAAGCGGGCCTCGGCCCCGTTCTCGCGCGCGGCCCCGACGAGGTTCTCGACGAGGCCCAGGACGTCCACCCAGAACTCGCACGGGAAAAAGGCGGCCGGTGTTTCGGGTTCCGGGAAGGCCACGTGCGGCTCCAGCAGCTCGTTGACCTGTGACGGCCCGAACCACTTGACGGCGTAGCCCCAGGAGCGGAGGCGCTTCACGCGCCGCTCCAGCCCGCCGTGCCCCTCCCGTCCAGCCCAGATGAGGTTGCCGCCGGCGCGGAGCCAGGGGGCGCCGCCGGGTAGCTCGCCGCGCAGCCGGTGGTACTCGTCCATCCCGGCGCGGTTTAGCTCGAAGTACTCCCGCGGCGTCTTGGCGTTGGCGTTTACCCAGGCGAAGCTGGCCGCGCTCGTGCCGGAGGCCGGGCGCGCCGCGTCCAGCAACCAGACCCGCGCCCCCTTCCGCGCGAGCCGGAAGGCGGCCGACGCCCCGACGACCCCCGCGCCGACGACCGCGACCCTCAGGCCGATGACCTACCTCTCCTGCAGGTACGAGAGCTCCGTGGCGGCCTCCTCGTCCTCCATGCTGCGCACGACGTAGCCGCTCGGCTCGTCCCGGTCCTCGATCCTGAACTCCCTGTCCCGGATCTCCTCCGGGGCGTACTCCTCGCCCTTCGCCGTCACCACCTTCAGGCCGAGCTCCTCGATCTCGGCGTGGGTCAGGTGGTCCTTATCGTAGTACTCGCCCAGTAACCTGCGTCCCTCACCCGCCATATTTCCTCCTAAAGATCGCTCCCTTTACCTCTTCCACCACTATCTCGTCCCCCGCCCGGATCACGCCGCCCCGCACGACCCGGGCGCAGTGCCCGCCGCGGTTCTTGAGGGCGCGGGTCATGCCCGGCTCGGTCACGTCCTGGACGTGCTTGCAGGGCGGCCGGGACCGGTCGTACTCCAGCAAAACCTCCCCGACCCGGAAGGTGGTCCGGCGCAACTCCTGGAGCCGGATGCCGCGGGTCGCGATGTTGCGCCGGTGCTCGCCGCTGTGGACCCGGAGGCCCAGCTCGTCCCGGATGTAGTCCAGGTCCTCGCCCTCGATCAATGTTACCTCGCACACGTCGCCGTAGGCCGTCCAGAAGCCCGTGCCCTCGCAGTAGCGGTCGCCCTCCAGACCACAGCCCTCGATGGCCCGGATCCCCTCCACCCGCCGCATCCGGGCGCTGCCCTCCGGGGCCACGTAGATCCCCTCGACCGTGCCGGTTATCGTCTTCGCCTCCGTCACAAAGATTCCTTTCTACCGATCACCTATGCGCTCTCCGGCCACCGGAGCTTGGGGATCACGCGCTCCCCGTAAGCCCGGATGAACTCCTCCTGGTTGCGCCCGACGTTGTGGACGTAGACCTCGTCAAAGCCCAGGTCCACGTAGTGCTGGACGTGCTCCCGGTGCTCCTCGATATCCGCGCTGGTGAGCACGCGGTTCTTGAAGTTCTCGATGCTCACCTGCTTCGCCATCGCGGCGAAGTCCTCGGGGTTGCGGATGTCGGCTTTGGGGAACGGCATGCCGCCGTTGGGCCACTCTCTTACCGCTTGCTCTTCGGCCTCCCGCTGGCTTGCGGCGTAGGAGACGTGGAGCTGTATCATGCGCGGCATCCGGGAGGGGTCCTTATCCTCCTGGCGGGCGCCCTCCTCGAACTTCTGCATGAGCATCTTTATCTTCTCGTCCGGCGCGCCGACCGTGATGATCCCGTCGCAGTAACGGCCCGTCCGCTTGCTCTGTATCGGACCGGCGGTCGCCACGTACACCGGCGGCGGCGTCTCGGGCATCGTGTAGAGCCGGGCGCTCTCCAGCTTTATGTGCTCCCCGGAGTACTTGACGACCTTGCCGGTAAAGAGCTTCCTTATGACCTCGATGGACTCCATTAGGATACGCAGCCGCACCGGGGCTTCGGGCCAGTACTCGCCCACGATGTGCTCGTTGAGCGCCTCGCCCGCCCCGAGGCCCAGCCAGAACCGGCCCGGATACATGGCCTCCAGCGTCGCCGCACCCTGGGCGATGATCGCCGGGTGGTAGCGGAAGCCGGGCGGCGTCACCCCGGTCCCGAAGCGTAGGGACGTGGTCGCGCCCAGGGCGCCGAGCCACGACCACACGAAGGCGCTCTGGCCCTGCTCCGGGGTCCAGGGGTGGAAGTGGTCCGAGGCCATCACGGAGGTGAAGCCGTTCTCCTCGGCGAGCCGGCTCCACTCCAGGAGGTCCGTCGGGTGGAACTGCTCGAACATCGCCGCGTATCCCACCGTACCCGTGGTCTTCATACAGCCTCCTCGTCTAGCTCCAGAGAGGCCATTATATTAACGCGGCGCCGCCTAGAAGCTGTCCGGCGGCATGACGTGCGGGTCGCCCACCGGGAAGAGTGCCGCCAGCCGGGCGAGGGCTTCGGGAGAGTTTGCCTCCAGCAGGCCGTGGCGGGCGAGCTGCTCCGCGGTCAGGTACCCGGCGTAGAGCTGGGCCAGTTGCCGCACGTCGAGCACGACCCGCTCCCCGGCCTCCGCGCCGCGGACGACCTCGCCCCCGCCAACGGTGTACGCGCCGGCGTTCTCCGGCAGTGCGTCGTCGGAGACCTCCAGCACGAGGGGTTCGGTCGGCGGGCGATCCAGCAGTTTCAGGGCTCCCTCCACGTCCACGAGACGCAGCATGAACTCCGGGGAGACCCCGGCCTTGACGTAGGAGCTGGTCAGGTGGGGGTGGAGCGGTTCGCCGCGCGGGGCGTAGTGCTTTACCTCGAAGACCAGCGGGTCCTGGGCGGCCATAAAGGATATTAGACCCGCCCGCGCCTCGGGGCTCCCGGCGACCAGCTCGCCGACCTCCAGCGTGCGCTCCGGGTCCTGACCCTCCCGGAAGTCGGACATGTTGTAGATCAGGTACCCTCCGATCCGCCCGTCTTTTTCGTAGACGGCGGCCTCCCGGTCTTTCCAGAACCGCCGGGCGCGCCACTGCCGGTCGTGCCGGCGCACGCAGAGCTGGTGGCGGGCGCCCTCGGTCTCCAGCAGCTCCATCATCCTCGGGATGTCTTCTTCCCGGTAGGCCCGCAGGTAACGCTGCCCGGGGCTGGTGGGCAGGTCCGGCGGCTTGAGGGTGTACTCGATGGCCTCCCCGCACAGCTCCCAGCCGTAGGCCCGGTAGAAGGCGTGGGCGAAGGGCCAGAGCATCGAGAGGTGCACCTCCCGCTCCCGCATCTCTCCCAGTACCGCCCGCATGAGCTTTCCGGCGTACCCGCGCCGCCGGTAGGCCGGGTGGACGTTGACCGCCGCGACCCCGCCCAGGGGAACGGGCTTGCCGTCCACGAAGGCCTCCAGCGGCAGCACCGTGGCCGTCGCCCGCGCCCCGCCGTCGTCCTCGATGAGGTAGACTTGCTCCGGGTCCAACCGCGGGTTCTCCTCCGGCGTGTAGTACTCCTCCCAGCCGGCGACGCTCCCCCCGAAGGCCGTCTTGCTCAGGTTGGCGAGGGCCTTCCGGTCGCCCTCCCGATACGCGCGTAGCTCCAACTCTCCTCCAGACCTGGGATCTCCCGCGAATTCTAACGAAAAACTTCTACCGGATACCTTCGAGGGCGTCCGCCAGCCACCGGCACCACGCGGCGTACTCGCGCTCGTAGCCGAGACCCCGCCGCAGCGTGGCGTAGGAGGCGAAGCGCGGCGAGCCGGGACGCCCGAGGTCCTCCGCCCACTCCCGCTTCATCCACCCCTCTATCTCCTCGTACCTCTCCAGTTGCCCCTCGTGCCTGCTCGCCGCCTCCCGGAAGAGCCGCGCGGCCTCCGCAGGGTCGGCGAGCCAGACAGAGTACGCCTTGAGGACCAGCTCGTCACGCGTGGGGCGCGGCCGGGCCGGCTCCGTCACCCACTCCCGCAACGCGGCGAGGCCCGTACCCGTGATCTCGTAGACTTTTTTGTCCGGCCGCTCCCGCTGCTCGACTACGCTGTGCGTCACGTAGCCCTCCGCCTCCAGCCGGGCGAGCTCCGGATAGACTTGGCTGTGCCGCGCGCTCCAGAAGTACCCGACCTGCTCCCCCATCCGCCGCGTCAGGTCGTACCCCGAAAGCGTCTCCCGCGAGAGCAAGCCCAGGATCGCGTACCCCAACGTCGTCATAGCCCCTCCATAAAATCTTTATATGTAACCCTTGACATATTTGCTCCAGGTTCGTACAGTACGTTATGTAAATTTTTACATATACTAGCAGGAGGTCGTAGCCGGTGAAAGAGGGAAGATGAAGCGGACGGCGGGTTTGCTTCGTATAAGCCGGTAGAGGCGCGAGGCCGGGACGTACACCGGAGAGCGGAAGGAGATGAACGATGAGGTTTGGTGGGTCACTTCCAGGGGAGCGGGCTCCGTTCAGGGCCGAGGCGGGGCTGGCGCGGGGGGTTTCGTCTCTGGGGTCGGCGGGTCTCGGGGCCGTTGCGGTGGGGGCTGTTGCGGTTGGGGCGGTGGCTATTGGGGCGGTGGCGATCCGGTCGCTCGCCATCAAGCGCGCCCGGGTGCGGCGTCTCTCCATAGACGAACTGGAGGTCCGCCGGTTGCGGGTGCGGGAGCTGGTGGTCGAGGCGGAGCGGGACGCGCCGCATCCCTTCGAGTACCTGGAGGGGCACCGGTACATCAACCTGACGACCTTCCGCAAGAGCGGCGAGGGCGTGCCGACCCCGGTGTGGTTCGCGCTCCACGGGGGGCGGCTCTACATCACCACCGAGCCCGAATCGGGGAAGATGAAGCGCATCCGCAATAACCCGCGGGTCCTCGTCGCGCCGTGCAACGCGTGGGGCAAGCCGAAGAGCGAGAGCGTGCAGGGTCTCGCGCGTCCGGTTGTAAACGAGCCGACCGGGGAGGCGGAGGCGGTCTTCCGCGAGAAGTACCGGCTCTGGCTCGCGCTGTTCCACCTCTTCGGGCAGCGCCAGTACGGCAAGATCACGCTCGAAATAAGCCCGGTCGAAAAAGAGGCCGCCTAGCGGCAGAGAGGGATACGTACCGATGACGCAGGTGATACGCGCCGCTTCACGGCGCAGGCCGACGAGCCGTTCGTGGTCTTCCTGATCGGGATGCGGGTAAACCGCCTCCTGGACTTCAAGCGCTGGATGTCTACGGCCCGGGCGATGCCCCCCATGCTCCGCGAGCTGTACGCGAACCCGGAGAAGGGCTTTCTCGGTGCGGAGACCTTCCTGTACTGGCCGGGTATCGCGCTGGTCCAGTACTGGCGCTCGTTCGAAGACCTGGAGCGCTTCGCCCGCGACCCGCAAGCCTCCCACTTTCCGGCCTGGCAGCGCTTCAACCGCGCCGTCGCCAAGAGCGGCAGCGTCGGCATCTGGCACGAGACGTACATGGTCGAGCCGGGCAAGTTCGAGACGATCTACAACAACATGCCCCTCTTCGGCCTGGCGAAAGCCACCACGACGGCCCCGGCCACCGGTCCTCGTGAGACCGCCCGGCGCCGGATCGGCGGCGAGAGCTAGCCCGCCGTGCCCACGCCGGAGCAGTAGCTTACGGTCAGACACAGGTCTGCGCATCAAACAGGACGGTAGGCTCCGAACCTCGGTGTTTCGTGGCGCGATACAAGACTTTGCGGTAAGGTTTCAATCCCTTGTAGGTAGGCTCCGAACTACTACGCGCCCTACACGACCCCGCCGGGCGCGGAGTTTCAATCCCTTGTAGGTAGGCTCCGAACTCTATAGTTGTACTTGTTGTCTATCAACTTAGTAGAGTTTCAATCCCTTGTAGGTAGGCTCCGAACCAAGGCGCTGGCGAAGGAACTGGAAAAGCACGGCCTGTTTCAATCCCTTGTAGATAGGCTCCGAACCACGAGCCGCGGGGCCGTTACGGTGATCCTGTTGGACGCAACGCTCAGAAATTGACCCACCCATCAGCGAAAGCTGACCCACCTCGACCCCGATTCCGGTAGCTTTGCGGACGGTGTCCCCGGGCTGCTGGAGGAAGGATGTTGAGGATGGATCAGGTTCACGTCGTCAGGCACAAAATCCTGGTTGAGGGGCAGAGCATCCGCTCGGTCTCCCGCCAGATGT
>SIRX01000184.1 GCA_004563715.1 Actinomycetota bacterium
TCTGCTCCGGGGTATGTCGGGATTTCTTCATCGAGAGTCCTCCTTGTAGCCCATAAAGGCGGTGGGACTCTCATAGTAACTGGATCAGTTTTCGGGGAGCAGGTCAGGGTCTTCTTCTGTTTCTCTCCACATGCGGGCTCTCATTGCCTCCCAGTCCACCTTATTCAAGTCGGCTATATCATTGTAGAATCGCGTGAGGCGCATAATCGGGTGGCCATCGGAGAAAGCAAATCTCATACCCAACTCCTGGACGCGTTCGATGCTGGAGACCAAGTAGATCAAGGGTGTCGTATTATTGTCATACCCTTCTACGCCGCCCTTGGAGATTACGTACATCATTGGTGACCGGGTTGCGAAGTAGAACGGCACATAGTCGTGCAGTATGCCTCCTGGATAACATCCTATCTGCTTATTTCGTCTCTTCTCTTGTATGTTTTGGTGGGAGACGTTTACTAGCTGATCGCTGTCTGGAAGCTGGGATTTGCAGTAGATGCGACCGGTGCTCAGAATGTTAGATAAATTCTTTGCATGAGTGAAATGGTAGATGGGCGTGAGCGATTTTCTGCCCATCGTCAGAACCGGGGCATCCGGGGCGGGGCGGTGGACCATATGAGTTCCACCTCCTCGGGCGTGAGGCCGTAGGCTGCGTTGACGAGGCCGGAGAGACGTTTCTCCAGCTTCGCGGCCTCGGCCTGGCCCTCGCGCACCGGCGTCGACGTCTCCGCGTACCCGGCCCGCAGCTCCCTGAGACCGGCGGGGGAGAGCCGCCCCGCGTCCTTCGGACGCCGCTTGCGGACCTCCTCGACAAAGGCGTCGCCGCCGAGCGCGGCGAAGTCCTGTAGCTTCTGCCCCGGCTTCTCCACCCCGTACTCGACGCGCAGCCAGTCCAGCAGGTCCCGCCGCGCCTCCTGCTCGGCGCGCGTGAACGCCACCAGCCGCCCGATCGCATCCTCCGCCTCCGCCCGCGCCTCGTCGGTGGGCGGAGCGATGGGCAGCTTCTCTACAGCGACTATGTCCATCGCCAGGGCCTCGTCTTTCTTGTGCGGCATATAGCGAAACGTGAAATACCAGTTGGCAGGGGAGTTCAAACAAGCCAGCGTCCAAGGATCAGACGTCGGAAGAAGTATGGCGGAGTCGTTTATGAAGGTGCCGCCTTCGTCCAACGCGATTCGCGGATGAAATGCTATTCGCTGAACAACGAATTTGGCTTGCTCAAAAGCTCTGTAATACGCGCAAGGTCGAAGCTCCCACCAGTAGCGCCCATGATCCTGCCGCTTACGGAGCTTATCTTCCAGCGGCTTCATGTGGGCGTGCAGCGACGGATAGGTCCGCCGGAAAACCTCTTCGGCGGCGTCTCCGGCGTTGCTCCAGGGCCAGTCGTGGTCGCCGCTGGACTTGAGCACGATCATCCACAGCCCGTTCCACTCCGGCGACCAGCGCTTTATGTCTTGGCCGCGCAGGTAGGGCTTGATGACCTCTGCCGACGCAGGGTCCTCGCGCACGAGCCTTTCTTTGGTGGCCGTGTCTATGAGGAACGCCGCGTTCAGGCCGGTCTTTATTCCGTAGGCGGGCTTCACGCCCGCGAACTCGGCGAGGGGCACTCCGTTGCGCCGGACCTTCGCCATCAGGTCGTCCACGGCGGAGGTCTCCAGGCTCCAGGCGGCCTTGCCGAAGCGTTTGCGGGGGACGGTGTGGGCGTGCTCCTCCACGGTGCGGTCGAGGTCCGCGCCGCCAAGCTCCTCGCGGGGGACGGCGGCGACCCGCACCTCGCCGCCGGTCTCGTCGCCTTGCGCGGTATCGCCGCGTTTCTGGAGGACGACGATGTAGGGGAACACGTCGGCGTCCGGGAAGATCGGGGCGTGCCCAAAGTCCACGATCTCCGCGAGGGCGTCTTCTTTCGCGAAGTACTCGCGCAGGGGCTCGCCGTAGCCCGCCCGCAGCCACTTGTTGGTGACGATGTAGGACATGCGCCCGCCGCGCCGCAGTTGCCGGAGGCCCTGCTGGTAGAAGTACACGTAGAGGTCGGCGACGCCGTGGTAGGTCTCGGGGTAGGCGTCCCGGAAGTACGGCTTGACCGGCCCGAGCGCCTCCTGCCGCACGTAGGGCGGGTTGCCGATCACGGCGTCGAAGCCCGCCTCCTCCCCGAGCGGCCGGCCGTGCCGGTCGAAGTACACCTCCGGGAACTCCAGCTCCCAGTGGAACAAGTGTTGTCCGGCCGCCGCGTCCCGCGCCTCCTCCAGCCAGGCGTCGAAGCGGGCCGGGGCGTAGGCGATCCTGCCCGTGGCGTAGTCGGCGAGCGGCTGCCAGAGCGCGGGGTCCACGTCCACCCCGAAGCGGGTGGCGACGGCGAGGTCGGCGAGGCGGGCGTAGCGGCGGGTCAGCGTCTCGCGCAGCCGCTCGTAGAGCTGCTCCTGCTCCTTCACGTCCTCGACGGAGTCGGCGGGGCTCTCCTCGATCACCCACATGCTCCCCACCGCGACGCTCATGCTGTGGCGGAAGGCGTCGTCGGCGAGCATCGAGAGCTGGGCGTCGTCGGCTTTCTTCCGCTTGCGCTTCTTCCCGCCGCCGGGCTGGAGGTCCGAGAGGCGCGCCCCGACGAGGGAGTTGCCGGTTCGCAGATGGTGGTCCAGGAACGAGAGCGCCGGTCGCGGGCCACGGTGGAGAGCCAGAGCGAGAGCTTGGCGAGGTCCACGGCCAGCGGGTTCAGGTCCACGCCGTAGACGCACGACTGGACGACCCGCCGCTTCCAGTAGGCCAGCTCCGCCTCGCCGCCGGCCTCCGGCACCTCCTCCGGCGCCACGTCCAGCTCCACCAGGAAGCGGGCGATGTACTCCGTTGCCTCGACCAGGAAGTGCCCGCTGCCCATCGAGGGGTCCAGCACGTTCAGGCCCAGCACCGCCTCCGCCCTCGCCCCATCGGTCTTCGCGCCCACGACCGCCTCCCGGAGCACGGGGCCAACCGTCGCCTCCACGATGTACTTCACCACGAAGTCCGGGGTGTAGTAGCTGCCGGTCGCCTTCCGCTCGCCGCTGTCGTTTTCGAGGGCGACGGTCCAGCCCGGCTCTTCCCCCTCTGATTCGTCCAGCGCCTCCAGATGGAACTCCAGCAGGCCCTCGTAGATCGTACCGAGGTGCCGCTCGGCCAGGTCGCGGTAGTCCACGAACTCGCCGTCCACGCGGGCGAGCCGGTCCACCGCCCCCTGGAGGTGGGCGTCGCCGACGACCTTCTCCTCCAGGAACGGGTGGCGGGCGGGGTCGAAGAGGCCGCCGTTGAACGTCGCCACCGAGAGCGGCGGGCTCCCCTCGTTGATAATCCCGAACAGCTCTTTCAGGCGCGGCCAGATCGTCGCGCTCGTGGGCAGCAGGGGCCGCCCGGAGGCCACGTCGCGCTTTGTGGCATGCAGGCTGTAGGTTTCGCGGTACATCGGGCTTTCGCGTACCGGCAGCAGCTCGCGCGACTCGGCGTAGAGGACGAAGAGGAGCCTGTAGAGCAGGATCAGGGAGTTGTCGTAGACTTCTTTCAGCGTGTCCGGCTCCGGGGCGAGCCCGTTGGCCGGGTAGTCCAGAAAGCCCTGGGCGAGATGCCGCAGCGCCTCGTAGACCTGGGCCTTGAGCGAGTCGCCCACGCCCCGGGCGTACTCCTCGCTGGCCCGGAGGATCGAGGCCACCCCCAGCGGCGTCTCATCGAACGTCGGACGCCGGAAAAAGGCGTAGAAGTACAGGAACTGGGCTGGGTCTCCGGTGGCTACCAGTTCCATCAAGTCTACCTCGTAGAAGCGGTCCAGCTTGTGGGCGGTGTCCCGGTGGTAGAGCCGCCAGAGACGCCCGTTGGTCAGGATGCCCCAGTCCACGCCCGCGTGGCGCATGTAGAAGGAGATCTGGTACGAAGGGTTCTTATTGGTGGAGGGGTCCCGGCTCCTCCGGCCCTTGAGCGGCAGGTCCAGCGCCCGGTCCCAGTGCTTGGCGTCCCCGACCGCGAAGGACTTGCCGGAGAGCAGTTCCTCGTCGAGTGCGCGGTTCTTGTTGGCGGCGAGCGCCCGCGCGTCCCGGTAGAAGACGTAGTCGGGCCTCTTGGTGCCGCCCGGCGTGGCGAGGGCGGGCTGCACTTCGTAGCCTCGCCCGTGGCCGAGCAGGTCGAGCACCGGCCGCACCAGGTCCTTCTCCGTCTGGGCCTCGTTGTCGCTGGGGGCGTAGGAGCCGAGCAGGGAGGCGATGCCCTCCATCACCGGCCGGGCTTCGGAGGCCAAGTCTCTCCAGTCCGCCCGCTGCGGCAGCGTTGCGTTGAGGTAGTGGTCCGAGAAGAGCCCCTGGTTGCGGTGCGGCCGCCCTTCCGGAACCGGCTGGCTGGTCGGAAGCATGGAAGGAGTATAGTGCATACGGCTCCCGCTCCGCAGCCGGCACTCCGGCCTCCCCGCAGATGTGCTAGGGTCTCGGGCGTGAGCCAGGAGCCGCCGGAAGGAAACACGCAAGAGGGGGCCGCGGGGGGCTCGGGGCAGCGGGCCGGTCTCCCGCTACTGTCCGTGGTCCTCGTCGTCGCGGTGCCCCTGGCCGTGGCGGCGGGTGCGCTGGCGCTCGGCTTTCTCTTTCCCTGGCAGCCGCCGGAGACGCAGGATACACCGCAGGAGGCCGTGCTGCGGGTGGTGGCGCCGGAGGGCCGGAGCTACAAGCTCGTATGGGACCACGGCGTGGAGGACATGGGGGAGATCCGTCCGGGCCGGGCCTACGAGGACCACCCTGTTCCCGAGGCGGCGGGTAACCCCGAGGAGGGGTTCAACTTCGCCGTGGACCGGGTCAAGGACGAGGAGGGTGAGCGGTGGAACGGGCCGCTGCACGCCGTTCTCTTCGTGTCCGGCGAGTACGCGACCTGCTCCGGCACCGGCGAGGGGTTCGCCCGGCTCTACTGGCGTTCCGAACGGGACCCCGGGGGGGCGCTCGCCCGCGCGATGTGCGGGAGCTACCGCTACACCGGCGCGCTCCTCGGGTAGCCCCGCCCGGGCTGCCGGGTGGGGATGTTAGACTCGCCGCGGCGGCCGGAAGTTCCGGAGTTTACGGAGAAGGGAGACGTTGCATGAAGGTGCTGGTAGCGGGGGCGAACGGCCAGACGGCCCGGCATCTGGTGCGGATGCTGGTTGAGGACGGCCACGAGGTGCGGGGCCTGGTCCGCAAGGAGGAGCAGACGTCCTCAGTCGCGGAGAACGGCGCGGAGCCGGTGCTGGTGGACCTCGAAGAAGCCGGAGCTGGGGAGGTCGAGGAGGCCGTCGAGGGCTGCGACACCGTCGTGTTCGCCGCCGGGGCCGGGCCGGGGAGCGGGGACGCCCGCAAGGGGACGATGGACTACGGCGGCGCGGTGAAGCTCATCGAGGCCGCCGAGAAGCGCGGCGTCCGGCGCTACCTCATGCTCAGCACGATAGGCGCGGACGACCCGGAGAACCGCGAGGAGGCGATGCGCCCCTACATGCGGGCCAAGGGCCGGGCCGACGAGCGGCTGCGGAACAGCGACCTCGACTACACCATCGTCCGGCCCGGGCGGCTCACCAACGAGGAGGGAACGGGAAGCGTCGAGGCGGCGGAGTCGCTGGGGCGGTACGGGGAGATCACCCGCGAGGACGTGGCCCGGACCCTGGCCGCAGCGCTCGAAGCCCGGAACACCCACGGCAAGACTTTCGAGGTCCTCTCCGGCGAGACCCCGGTCGCGGAGGCGGTGGCGGCCGTCTAGCCGCCGGCCCCCGAGGGTAGCTCCACGGTCTCCACGACCGTCTCGGTCTCCAGCGTCCGGTGTACGGGGCACCGATCGGCAATCTCCAGGAGCTTCGCGCGCTGCGTCTCGTCCAGGTCGCCCTCGATCTCCACCTCGCGCCGGATGTGGTCTATCTTGCCGTTCTCCGTCTCGCACTCCTCGCAGTCTTTGGCGTGGATCTTCTGGTGCCGCAGGCGGACCGTCACCGACTCCAGCGGCCAGCCCTTGCGGTCGGCGTACATGCGCAGGGTCATCGCGGTGCAGGCCCCCAGCGCACCCGCCAGGTAATCGTAGGGCGTGGGGCCGGCTTCCGTGCCGCCCAGCTCGGCGGGCTCGTCGGCGACCAGGGTGTACCCGTTGGCCGAGATCTCGGTCCGCAGCCCGGCCCCGGTGCGGACCACCGTTTCGTCGTTTTCGTGGCTCATCTCGTTTGCTCCCCTTCCGGTGTACGGATCGCGGCCAGCCAGTGGCCAGCCAGTGGTGGTAATTGTTCCCGAGGCGCGCTCGCGCTATTCATCCGCCGGCCTGCGCGAGCCACCCGGGGCTCTTGACCGGATCGACGACCGGAAAGCCGGGTTTCTTACCCCCCGGCCCCGGCGGATGCGGGCCCACCCGTGATGACAGAAAGCTCGAATCCTGCGGCCGGGATGATCCGCGCCTGGGGGTCTCCCGTAAAAAGAGTCGAGAGAGGAGGACGCCATGTAGCGCAGAGCGTTGTTCCGAAAGATTGTTGTGTTGAGGCTTTGTAGAAAGGAAGTGTAGCGTTGAAGAAGCTTATTTTGCTGGCGGCGATGCTCGCCATGATGCTCGTCGCAGCCGCCCCCGCCTTTGCCCAGTCCACCGCCGTCCAGTTCGACAGCAGTGAAGAGCTTACGGTAAACACCATCGGCAACCAGTTTACGTTTGTAGCGGTGAGCCAGGTGCAGAGCGGCGACGCGAACGCTTCGGCGGTAGACGGCTCGATGGCCGAGGCTTCGGCTACCAACACCGCTGACATCTGGATCTCCCAGTCGCTGTCCCTGAACGGGTTCGGTTTTCTGACCTTCCACTCTCTGACCTGATAGCCGCTTCGTCGTAGCGGCGACACGACGCTCTGTTCGCGTCATCTCCGGCGGGCCGCCTTAGAGGCTGCGCGGGTAGGTCATGGTCTGCGAGACGGTCGAGTCTCCCAACGGTAGTGGCTCCAGCCTTCCCGGATGAGCCTGCCGACGGTGATTATCACTGCCGAGAAGGCAAGCCAGAAGTCTAT
>SIRX01000185.1 GCA_004563715.1 Actinomycetota bacterium
CAAACTTCAGACCCATAAAACCTTATGTTCGCCGGTTTACGTGAAGAAAAAGGCGCCCCCGGAAGGGCGCCGCAACACTGCGATTATAGTGTAATCGGTTTACGGAGCAGTTGGCGCAGGTGCTCCACGCGTAGCTTCCGTAACCTGTCCGTTAGCAGTGGTAAACGTATAGGCAGAGCCCCCATTGGCGTGTTGCATGGAAGCGGTCCAGCCGTTGGCGCTTGAGTTCATGCCGTTAATGGTCATATCTGCTGATGGGTTGAAGCCATTGTCTTGAAGCACCGCAAGGGTAGCGCAGTCATCTGGAGCGTTATAAGCACCACCGTTCTCCGATGAGCACGATGTGGCGGCAGCAGCGGCGTTCCGAACGTCGCTCCTGGCCGTTGCTTCCCAGCCCCTCTCGCGCTGCGCCAAAAATACCGGTATGGCGATGGCCGCCAGTATCCCGATGATTATGATAACGACAAGCAACTCGATTAGGGTGAAGCCTCGCTCGTCCCTTTTTACCTCCTGGAGCTTTCTAAGCTCCTTCGAGAACCAGTCAAGCATCCGTGTCTCCTTTCTTTGTTTTATGGGGGGTTACGGATCTCGCCGGGATATTCGGAACAGGAGCCGCAAGACTTTAGCCTTCCGGGAAAGAATCTTTTCGAGGATGCCGTATGCGAAAGCCGGACGAACCCTGGCCGGAGCTTCGCGGGCCGGCGTAAGGAGGCTCAGGAAGCTTCCGAAAACGGAGCTGTTGACTTCAGCCTACGCCGTCGAAGAAGCGCGGAGGAACCTTGGCCCGGCCGGGCGGCGCTCCGAACTCGAGGAGCTTCTCGCGGTCGTCCGCGTCTCGAACTTGCTGGCTGACCCCGCCGGGAATTCCGAGGCCGAAGGCTCGGGGCTGCCGGAAAAGGACCTGCCGATCCTGCGCGCGGCGGACCACCCGGCCGGCTCGGCCCGGGCCTCAAGGCTCAGCGGCTTACCGAGGGCTTACGGGCGAGGCGAGACGTTAGCCTTCCGCGTCGGCCCAGCCCAGGAACTCCGTCTTCTGGGTGTCGTTTTTCTTGTCGTCCACGATCCGGAAGACCCTGGTGGGCGTGGGGTTCTTTATAAGCTCCATGTTCCCCTTGCCGTCGTAGACCTGAATCGCCACGCAGATGTAGTCTCCGGGCTCGTGTACGTCGGCGACCTGGAGCTCGGCCTCCACGACGGCGTGCCTCTGGTTGTCCCCGTTGCCCCGCAGCTCCACCACGTGGTTGGGGTCCAGGCCCCGCGGGCCTTTGGTCCCCGGCTCCAGCATGCGCTTGAAGACCGCCCGTACGTGGGCCACGCCGTCCTCGTCCCTCAGCTCTATGGGGACCCGGATCACGTCGTCTATGGTGTAGGTTTGGGACTCGATGTTTCTGGCCGGCAAATGTCCTCCTCTTTGAGCTTGCTCACCCTAATTATCTCCCAGGCGCGTCGGGGATCAAACTACCAGCAGCCTACCGGCGCGCGCCGGAGAGCTCCGGGAGGGCTTCGCCGGTCTTTCTCCATCCGGCAACGAAGAGGCCGGGGCCCCGAAAGGCCCCGGCCCGCCAGACTGTGTCCCGCGCTACTTGTGGACGACCAGGGTGCCTGCGGCCATGTCTCCCAGCCGCCGGTTGTTGGCCGAAGCGACCGCCGCTACAAACGCCACCAGGTAGAAGAAGAGGCCGTCCACGAACCGCAGCAGCGTCCGCACGGCCGCCTTGCCCAGGCCCGGCGCCTCGTCGGTGCCGGCCCGGACCACCTTTATGCCCAAAAGCATCTTGCCCACCGTCTGGCCCCAGCGCCCTTCCATAACCACGTAGTAGCCGAACACCAGCACGAAGAACAGCAGCGCCCAGCCGCCTTCCAGCGACAGGCTCACGGAGCCTCCGCCGCCGGAGGCCGTGCCCGCCATCGAGGAGAGGGCGAACGAGAGGAGCGAGAACAGGACCAGGTCCACAACCGTTGCCAGGACCCGGCGCCCGATAACGTTGACCCTGGGTGCCGAAAGGTTCTCCGGAGCTGCCTGGATAGTCACTTGCTGGCCTCCTTTGGGTATCGTGTCCCCCAGGCCGAATTATCACTCCGGACGCGGCCTCCCCGTATCCCCCAAATGAGTGATTTACTCGGGGAGGAGCGGCTTTTGAGAGGCCGGGGACGTCCGGGGCGGGCCGGGAGCTTTTAGTGCTCCCCGGAAGCGGGTAGGCAAGAGGTGAAGCACGACGGCAAAACGAGGAGGCTACGTTGACTGATAGAGGAAACACCAGGATGACGCAGCAGGAGGCGCGGCAGGCCGCCCAGGAGGGCGCCCGGGAGTGGCTCGGCATGTTGCAAAACCTGGCGGAGCAGATCCAGAAGCAGCAGCAGACCTCCCAGCAGATGAGCCAGGAGCTGATGAACACCTACATCCAGCTCTTGAACACCCCGGGCTCCTACCTTTCCGGCCAGGCCGAGCAGCAGCGGCAGACCCTCCAGCAGGTGGCGCAGCGCTGGATGGAGCAGGCCCAGGAGCAGCAGCAGACCTTCCGGCAACAGGCCCAGGAGCAGCAACAGACCTTTCAGCAGATGGTTCGGGATTCGCTGGACACCTACGCGCAGCTCCTGAACATCCCGGTCTCCTACGCCCAGAAGGGCCTGCGGGAGGCCCGTCTCCCCATCGAGGGTTATGACGACCTGAGCGCCGAGGAGGTCTCCAAACGCCTCGACGGCCTCTCCCCCGAGGAGCTCCGCGCGGTCCGCGACTACGAGGAGCGGACCAACAACCGCTCCACGGTGTTGCAGGAGCTAGACCGCAAGATCCGGGGCGGGTCTTAGGGAACACCCGCGACCGCAGGGGCCGGGACCCCGGAGCAATACCGGGGTCCCGGCCCTTTATCCGTGCGTGGCGGCTGGCCTGTTCCCGGGGCCGTCACGCGGTTACTTCTCCCGGCCGGCCGGCTGTATACTTGCCGGGTGAGCAGAACCGCGACGACCCAGCCTGTTGACGACCCCGGTGTCCTCATTGAGAGAGAAGAAGGACCCCCGGATGGGGGCCGCGGCGAGGCGTGATGGCCGTAGTGCCGATCTTCGCGGTGATCTTGTTCCTGATCTCCGTCAACGCCCTGTACGTTGCGGCGGAGTTCGCGGCGGTCGGCGCGCGCCGCGCCCGGGTGCGGGACCGGGCCGAGGAAGGCGACCGGCTGGCGCGCCAGTTGCTGCCCGTACTCGAGGACCGCGCCCAGCTCGACCGGTACATCGCGGCGTGCCAGATCGGCATAACGCTCTCGAGCATCGTCGTCGGCTTCTACGGTCAGGCGCAACTCACGCCCCTCGTGAGCCCGCTCCTGGTCACCCTGGGGTTCGGCGAGAGGGTTGCCACCTCGGCGGCGGCGACCGGCCTGCTTCTGGGGCTCACCTTCGGGCAGGTGGTGCTCGGGGAGTTGTTTCCGAAATCCCTAGCCATCCGCTACCCGGAGCGGATAGCGCTCGCCACCATGCTGCCGATGCGCTGGTCGCTCGTGGTGCTCGGGCCGTTTATCGCGGTGCTGAACGGCTCCGGGCTCTTCCTGATGCGCGTGCTGGGGCTCCGGGCCGGGGCGGAGCACCGCAACGTACACTCGCCGGACGAGCTCGAGATGCTCTTCCGGGAGAGCGCGCGGGGAGGCCTGATCGACGCCGGGGAGCGCGAGATGCTCGAGAACGTGCTGCATCTGGAGGAGCGGGTCGCGCGCCAGGTGATGGTCCCCCGAAACCGGCTCGTCGCCGCGCCGCTCGAGACCCCGCCCGGGGAGCTTCTCACGAGGCTCGTCGGCTCGCCGCACACCCGGTTCCCGATTTTCGACGGCAACATAGACAACATCGTCGGCATGGTGCACCTGCGCGACCTCTACCTCTTCGCGCGTGAGAACCCGGGGGGCGGCGACCTCGACGAGATCCTGCGCGAGGTTCCCCTCGTACCGGAGTCCACGCCCGTCTGGGAGTTGTGGCGGAAGATGGGCGAGCAGCGCAGCTACGTTGCGGTTATCTTCGACGAGCACGGCGGCACCGCTGGGATGGTAACGGTCGAAGACCTCGTCGAGGAGGTCTTCGGCGAAGTACGCGACGAGTTCGACCTCGAAGAACCCGATATGGTCCGCGAGGACGACTCCGGGCGCACCCGCCTCCGGGGTGACATGCTGGTCCCGGTGGCGAACAGCCGCCTCCTGCTAGACCTCCCCAAGGAAGCCGACACCGTTGGCGGGCTCGTGCTGGAGCGGCTCGGGCAGCCGCCCGAGGTCGGTGACGAGGTCGCCGTCGGCGGCACGAAGCTGCGCGTCGAGGCCGTGCGTGAGGGCGGCGTCGAGGAGGTCAGCGTCCGGCGGCCCGACCGGCCAGCGGACGAGGCCCTCTACCAGCCTCCGGACGGCCCGGGAGATGACGAGGGATGAGCGAAGTCCTTCTGCCGCTCCTGGTCGTCGCGTTCCTCATTTTGATAAACGGGCTGTTCGTCGCGGCCGAGTTCGCCATCGTGGGGGCGAGCCAGACCCGGGTGGAGGGGCTCGCCGAGGGTGGGAGCCGCTCGGCGCGCTACGTGCGGCGCGTGCTCGAGAACCCGTCCAACCAGGATCGCTACATCGCCATAGCCCAGTTCGGGATAACGCTCGCGACGATCGGCCTCGGTATGTACGGCGAGCCGGCTATCGCGGGCTGGCTCTACGGCCCGCTCGAGGAGGGGCTCGGGATAGGGACGGCCCTCGCCCACACGGTAGGCACGGTCCTCGCGGTCTCCGTAATGACCTACTTCCACGTCGTTATCGGGGAGATGATCCCGAAAGCCCTCGCGATCCAGACGCCGGAGAAGACGGCCCTCCGGGTCTCGCCGGCGATAAGGATCGTCGGGCTCGTCTTTCTCCCGGCGGTCGCGCTTCTCAACGGGGTCGCAACCGGGCTGCTGAAGCTCCTGGGGGTGCCGGCCGCCGGGGAGGCGACCCAGTTCTACTCGCCCCGGGAGCTGGAGCATCTCGTAGAGGAGAGCACCGAGGGGGGGTCTCTCGAAAAAGACCAGCAGCGCCTAATCTCGGGTATCTTCGACTTCAGCGAGCGGGAAGTCCGGCAGGTGATGACGCCACGTACCCGGGTGGTGGGCGTGCCGCTCGAAAGCGGTCCCGAGGATATAGAGCAGACTATCCGGGAGTCCAAGCACACCCGCCTGCCGGTCTACAACGGCGACCTGGATCACATAGTGGGCATCCTGCACGTGAGGGACTTTATCCAGTGGCAGCTCCAGAGTGGCGGCTTCGGGGACGAAAGCTCCGGAGACCCAGACGCCGGCTTCGACCTCGGAGACCTGATCCGGCGCGCCCCGCGGCTGCCGGAGAACACGCCGGCGGACCGGCTGCTCGAAGCCTTCGAGCGCCTCAGGGTGCACATGGCGGTCGTCATGGACGAGTACGGCGGCACCGCGGGTATCGTGACTATGGAAGACTTGATCGAGGAGGTCGTGGGTGAGATCCGCGACGAGTTCGACCGCGGTGAGGAGCCGGAGCTCCGGACGCTCGCCGACGGGAGCGTGATCGCCGACGGCCTGGTGCTGCTCGAAGAGATAAACGAACGCTACGGAACGAACCTCGACTCGGAGGAGTTCGACACGCTCGCGGGCCTGATGATCCAGGAGCTCGGCCGCCCGCCAGAGGAGGGCGACGTGGTCCAGGTGAACGACACCCGGCTCGAAGCGGCGCGCGTCGAGGGGCTCGCGATCTCCCGCGTCAAGGTCGTCCCCGCCCCCCGGGACCCTGAAAACCAGGGGCCGGAGAGCGGAGAGTAGCCGCCGTATCAGCGCCCGGCCGGGCCTCTCTACCGCTCTCTAGCGAGATGAGGACCTTCCCCCGGGCGCGGCCCGCTTCCAGGTACCGCATGGCCTCGGGGACTTCGGCGAGAGGGAACGTCCGGTCTACGGTCGGCGTCACCTTTCCGGCTCCGGCGAGCTCTCCCAGGACGAGCATGTCCTCGTGGTTCTCCGAGGAGACGAACGGGCGGAGTTCGTGTCCCACGAACGGAGAGAGGATCATCGCCCGGAGAAGCCGCGGGACGACCCCAAAAAGCCGTCCGCCCCCTTCACCCCCGACGAGGACGATGGTCCCCTTCGGGGTGAGGGCTCGCCGGAGGCGCGCGAAAGGCGAGGTTCCGGCGATGTCGAGGATGAGGTCGTAGCGTTCTCCCCTCTCGGTGAAGTCCTCGCGGGTGTAGTCGATGACCTCGTCCGCGCCGATGGAACGCACCATCTCCGTTTTCTCCGGGCCGCTCACGCCGCTCACGCGCGCTCCGAACGCTTTTGAGATCTGCACGGCGTACGTCCCCACACCGCCCGAAGCGCCGACTACGAGCACGTTTTGCCCCGGCCCGACGCGCCCGTAGTCGCGCAAACCTTGAAGGGCGGTGAGGCCGGAGACGGCGAGGACCGCCGCCTCCTCGAAGGAGAGGTTCGCGGGCTTCGGGGCGAGCTTGCCCTCTGGTGCGCGGGCATATTCGGCGAACGTCCCCTTGCCGATGCCGAACACCTCGTCGCCGGGACGAAATCGGGTCACGTCCTTACCGACCTTCTCCACCACCCCAGCCACGTCCAGGCCCGGGACGGGGTTCTTCGGGGCGCGGAGGCCGAAGCCGAAGAGGCGTACCAGGTAGGGCAGGCCCATCATGAGGTGCCACACGCCCCGGTCCACGCCGGCCGCCCGGACGCGCACGAGGACCTCGCCGGCCCCGATCTCCGGCTTCGCGATGTCCGCAAGTTCGAGGACGTCGGGAGGACCGTATTTCGTTTGAACGATTGCCTTCATTAGAGACTCCTTTCTCTTCGGCTGCATATGCCGCGCGGCATAACGGTTCGGGGCTCTCTATGGAATCCTCGCCAGGCCGCGTACCTTCCACCCCACGACGAGGTGGAAGATAATGAGCGCGAAGACGACGGCTGCGGCGATGAGAGAGACCTCGACCAGATGGGTGGAGGCCGCCACGAGCCCGACCACTCCGAGCGCCACGCTCAGCCCACCGCCAGGAGGCCCACACCGCGGTATCGAGGCAGATGGCTCCGAACAGGACGGGGACTGCTCTTGGGTTCACGCTTGCTGCTGGGTGCGAACGGCTTCACGATCCGAGCTGGTCGTCATGGTCGCCGACGGTGCGGTGCGGGGCCAGGTCCAGGCGTACCGTATGATGAGGGCGAGAAGGATCACTTCCAGTACGATGCCCAGGCCGTAGAAGTACAGCCAGGACTCGCCCACCGCATTGAATGCCGTGACGGGGACGTAGAGCGAGGCCACGATGAGGTTCGCGATGCGGTTCACCCGGGCGGGCAGCGTCATAGACAGCACGACCATGAGGATCGGGATGGCCACGAGGGTCAGCGCCGTGGTCGAAAAGGTCTGGGAGAGGTCGAATTCGAAGACCCTGCCGTCGAGGATGTCTTCGATGACGCCGGGCGTGAAGAAGTTGAGAATGTCCACGTAGGCGTACAGGAACATGAAGCTTGTCCACGCTGCGGCGAGCTTGGCTCTCACCGGCATCCGCTGTTCTTCCAGTGTGGTGGTGGGTTGACGTGTTCTCATCATTTGTCTCCTTCCTTTGAACGGTGGATAAGGCTCGCTGAATCGAACTTGGATAAAACTACGGACACCTCCTTGTCGCTATGACTCACCCCGCGTTGGCGTAAGATCCTGCGTGGTTGCTACTCGCTTCCCGGATCCAACCGCGAAGAACGAGCACAATTTTCGCGCCGCCGCGCTTCGGCTAGCGCGGAACCAGACGATCCCCAGCCATACAAGCCACACGAGCTCACCCAGCCTAAAACCAATCCCCAACACGTCGAGAGCCGGGACAACCGCGAGGACGCACGCCAAACCGATCACCACGCCAAGGTAGTTCAGTGCTCTGGGAAGCCTTCCTGCCAGCAAAGCTGCCTAAGTTACCAGCAGGATCCATATGCCGCCCACAACCTCGACCCTGCCGACCAGTTCCTCGAACACGGGGCCGATCGCCACCCACACCGTCGCAGCGTGAGACGGGTCTGTGGGAACATAAAACATGCTCAAGGGAGCGAATACATCGGTAAATACAATGTTCAGATCAACGGTGAATACAATGTACAGATCGAGGAATCCGAACAGTAGCCCTGCGCTCCACCCTGTATACCTGATCGTCCTAATCGAGTTCAGCTTTTTAATTGCCCCCATCTTGTTTCCTTTCTAAGGTGCTGTCCTTGATTGGCTGTTTGAAATCTGGCCCGCCTATCTGGTCGGTTTGGGCGCGCGTGACTGAGATGAGTGGTAGGCCCAAGTCGCGCACTTTCCTTAGCAGCCCGTGAAGCGCTGCCTGATCCTCCACCGGGCCGGTCAAGAGCGTGTCGCCGTGCTCTTCCAGCGTGATCGCCATTCCTCCAAACCAGTCGGTCCACCGGCGATCCAAGTGGCCCTTGACCTTGATCTGATAGACCAGCGGTTCGCCTGGAGCCGTTTTCGGGTCGCGGTCGTTTGCGCTCATCGCGCCCCGGCAGTCGGGTCTTCGTGGTGCCCTGAGTCGCCCAACGTGAGCCTGCGACCCCGGATCACGAGCCAGAGCGCCAACAGGAACTCACCGACGAACGTGAACGTGGAAACTTCGATCAAGGGGCTTGAGGAAAACACCGCAACGACGCTGTCGAACGTATAGCCGAAGCCCGCAATGCCGAGCAGGACACCCAGTAGCTTGGGGACATAACCTGATCTGTACGCCAGAAACCCGATGACGAGCAGGTGAAGGCCGAAGAGGAAGAGGCCGGCGTCCCAGATATCGGTGAATGCGCTGAATCTCAAGAGCGCCTGAGCCTGCAACTGCTCTGCACCGAATGCCGCGAGGTAGTCGTCGTTTCTCAGCAGGCGAGGCACGCCGACGAGCTGGCCGACGGCGACCATGAAGATCCCGGCGAACACGATCCTCAGCCACGCCGCGAGCAGCGAGAGGCCCCGGCTCACCGGCTCGAACACCCGGTATAGCCCCCACGCGACAACGACGTCGAGTGCGATCACCAGAAATAGACTCAAGATGCCGAGCCGGAACAAACCCTCGGACGCTGTGACGTCCCTGGCCGTCCGCGCGGCGTCGCCCGGTGTCACCAGCCCTTCCACGGCAACGAAGTAGCCGAAGCCCGCGAGCACGGACATTAGTAGAAGCCCGACTCCCGCGATGAGGCCGGCGTTGCGGATCGCCCGGTTCGGGTCCGTCTCGAATCCGTCGGGTGATAGCGCATCGCCCGCGTAGCGTTGTCTGGGTGGTTGCCAGGTTCGGTTCATCATCGCTCGTTCTCCTTTTCGCGCCGCTCACTCACGTGCAAGGAGAATAGCTACGGCATGGTGTTGTCGAACAGACACCAAAGTGTCGTTCGTGGTGTTGTTTCGGGCGCTCGAAGGGGAGGACGCCGGGAGAACCGACGTTTACAGCAAGCCGAGCTTGCGTGCGCGAGCCACCGCTTCGGTGCGGCTACGAACTCCCAGCTTGCCGAAGATTTTCCGGTTGTGTCCCTTGACGGTATCGAGAGCGAGGAAGAGACGGCCCCCGATCTCAGCGTTCGAGAGGCCTTGGGCGATGAGCCGCAGCACCTCCAGCTCGCGCGGGCTCAACGGCTCGACGAGGGGCTGATGGAGCTCGTCTTCGCTCTCTCGCTCTCTGGCGTCGAACGCGGCCAGCAGCCGGCCCGTGTAGCCCGGCGTGATCCCGCGAGAGGCCGCCTCGGAGAGTAGCCGAGCCATCGGCGCGCCTTCGTCCACGAAGGCCCTGACGTAGCCCTCGGGCTCGGCCAGCTTCAGGGCGCGTCCCAGCGGCGCGAGGGCGTGGGGGAGGTCGTCCCGCGCCTCGTGGGCGAGCGCCTGAAGCACGAGGATCTCGACGACGCTTCCCGTACGCTCTCCCTCTTCGGCCGCTCGCCGCAGGCGCTCCAGTAGCCCCACTGCCTCGCGGACGAGGTGTTCTTTCCTTTCGTTCTTGTAACGAGCGATGAGAACTCTGGCGAGGGTGATGTGCTCGAACTCGCGCAGGTAAGCGAGGTCGTCGCGGTCGGAGAGGCCCCGCTCGCGCGCCCAGTCCGAGGCTTCGTCCAGCCTGCCCTGCCTGATCCGCACCCGCGCCTTCAACGCCGCGATGGGACGCACGTCGGGGTCGGGACTCTCGATATGCCAGCGCTCCGCCTCGTCGAGCAGGTCGAGGGCGGCGTCGAGGTCTCCTTGCGCCTCCTTGATCCGCGCCATGGCGACGTACCAGCGATAGCGCGTCTCCGGTAACCCGACGTGCTCGCCCAGCTCCTTGCTTCTCATCAGAAGCTCCGTGGCGGCTTCCAGATCGTTGCGCTCGCGGTGCAGCTCACTCAACCCCACATACAGGTCCGTCGTTCCCCAGACAAGCCCGCCATGCTCCTCCACAATCCGCAATGACTGCTCGTAGGTTCTTACCGCCTCGCGCAGACGTCCTTGCGCTATCCTGATGTCCGCCAAGATATGTGCGCCGACTATCTGGAAACGGGTGTGGCCCGCCGCCTGCTGATGAGCCACACCTTCGGCAAAGCTCCGGTAGGCTGCTTCGAGGTCTCCGAGAGTCCAGTAAGCGATCCCCAGTAGCGCGGCGGCGGCTCCACGCCACAGGTGGTCGTCCCCGGGCAAGAGTTCGAGCGCCCGCCGGGCATGGTCCGAAGCTCCGAGCACGTCGCCCAGCGCCCCGGCATGGTAGGCCCGGGCGATGGCGATCGTTCCCGGCAGAGACCTGAATGCCACCTGGTCCACGACGACCATCTCGACCGAAGAGGCTTCCTCTTTCTCGCCCGTTTCCACCGTTGTATCGAGCCACCTTTCGGCGTCCCGGAGGCGGACGGCGACGGCTTCGAAGCCGCGGCGACCGAAGAGCGTGAAAGCGTAGTAGACGCTGAGCACGGGCCGGGTGGCGACCAGCTCGTTGGGCAGCGCCTCCAGCCAGCCAAAAAGCGTGTCCTCCCGACCACTACCTAGCATTTCGAGCGCCGCCGGCTCGACCAGGTCTGCTGCCCGCCCGAAGTCCCCGGCGGCCAGCGCGTGGCGAATGGCCTCGGAGGACAGACCGTTCCGCTCGTACCACTCGCTCGCCCACCGGTGCAGCGCCGGTGCCTGATCCGGCCGCTCCCTCATTAAATGCGCCTGGAGAACTTCGGCAAAGAGGTGGTGGTAGCGGTACCACCGGCGCTCGTCATCCAGCGGGACGACGAACAGGTTGCCCCGCTCCAGGGCCTCCAGGGTCCTGCTACCACCTCCCTGGCCGGTGAGAGCATCGCACAGCGGGCCGCTCAACCGGTCGAGGATGGAGGTCTGCATCAGGAAGGTACGGATGCTTTCGGGCTGACGCCGGAGGACCTCCTCGACCAGATAGTCCAGGACGTAGCGGTTGTCCCCGGCGAAAGCCCCGATAAAAGCGGAGGTGTCCTCTCTCCCGCGCATCGAGAGCGCGGCCAGTTGCAGGCCGGCGATCCAGCCTTCGGTGCGGCTCTCCAGCGCACCGACTTCCTCCACCGAGAGGCCGAGGCCCATCACGTCATTGAGGAACTCGGCGGCTTCGCCGGGAGCAAAGCGCAGGTCGGCGGCGCGCAGCTCGGTCAACTGGCCCCGGGCGCGTAGCCGGGCGAGGAGCAGGCGTAGGTCTTCCCGGGTGGCGATTACCAGGTGCATCCGCGGCGGCAGGTGCTCGATCAGGAAGGTGAGAGCATCGTCCACGGCCCCGGCATCAATAACGTGGTAGTCGTCGAGGACGAGGAAGAAATCTTCCTCGACGGTGGATATCTCATTGAGTAGGGCCGTCAGAAGCGATTCGGTCGGCGGCGGTTGAGGGGATCGGAGCGCACTCGACGCCGCTTCTCCGATATCCGCCGCAACCGTCTGCAAAGCGGTGACTAGATAAACTAGAAAGCGGGTGGGGTCGCTATCCTCTTCGTCCAACGACAGCCAGGCAACCGGTCGACCGCAACCGGCGGCCCACTCGCCCAGCAGCGTGGTCTTGCCGAAGCCAGCGGGGGCGGAGACGAGGGTGAGTTTCCGGCCCTCGTTCATGCGCTCGATCAAACGCGGCCGAAGCACGGCTCCGGCCTGCGGCGGAGGGACGAAAAGTTTCGTGGTCAAAACCGGCGTGGACATGGATCAATTCTAGAGTACACACGTACTCGGCACCCCCAACCGCCTCCGTCCGAATACCTCCTCATCCCAACCCCCGACCGGGGATGAACCGGGGGTTCGGCTGGGCCTGTACATCAGGTACGCCACCAGTACCGGACTCGTTCCGCAGACGAGGCCGGGTCCGAGAAGGCGCCTCCAGTTGTGGATGCCTTACTCGGCTGCGGTTCGGCGGAGTCTGGAGCTTCCCCCGTCAGGTACGGGATCTGAGGCTTGCTCTCGCCGTTCGGACCAGAGCGCGTAGCCCAGCCAAGCCAAAGCCAACCCCACCGGGATCGCCGCCAGCCGCTGGAACTCGTGCGGGAGCAGCGCAGCCGCGGGGGTCAACGTGGCTGCGACGGCGAGCAGAGCGGCTGGCCAGCGCGGCAGGATGCCAGCGCGAAGCGTCGCGATGCCAAACAGCAGGCCGCCGAGCATGTACAGGATCCCGACTACCGCGAATGCCGGTACGAGGGCGCCGACGTCCATGTCGCCCGGGGACCCGTTGATGATCCCCAGGAAGCTCTCCACGAACGCCGGGGCCGCGGTCGCCAACGGCGGCAAGATAAAGACCTCGGCGAAGACGTAGCCTGTCAGGAGCCACCAGGAGAGGCTCAACAAGAGAAAGCCGGACAGACCCAGCCACCCGGCCTTCTCCGCTTGCCGGGCGTAGATCCCTGTGATGCCGATGAGGAAAAGGAGGCACATGGCCAGCTTCAAGGGCATTATGATGGCCCATGCGCCGGTGGTGACCGACGAAAGGACGTCCGGCGGATGGATCGGCTGAATGCCCGCGAAAATAATCCCCGCCGCCATAGCCGCCAAACCGGCCCAACGGATGAGGCTCGACACTGTAACCTTCATTTATACTCTTTTCTCTTTGACGATCGTCGTCTGGCGGTTGGCGTTCATGTCTCTGTCTTCTCCACTTTCTGCTTTCCGTCTATCGGTGTTCGGTTGGCATTCGTGCGTTCGTCTCTTGGGCTGGTGTGTTGCGCGTCAGGGTTCGCTATCCGCCTCCTCCGCCTGGTCGGGTTCAACGCGAGTAACCGAGACCAACGTCAGTCCCAGGTCGCGTACTCTCCTGAGCAAGCCGTGCAACGCGGCCTGATCGACCACCGGACCGTAGAGGCTCGTCGTCCCGTCGCTCTCGTGGGTGAAGCTCAGACCCTCGAACCCGTCGGCCCACCGGCTGTCAAGGTGTCCCACGATGCGAACCTCGTAAAGTCCCGGCTCGTGATGAGCCCCGCTCGATGTATGTGTCTCCTTCATCTGTCCGGATGAACCTCCTCGTTCTCTTCGTTCCTGGCTCCGACCCCAAGATACGAACGAACGTGGGGAGGTGTCTTCCCCACATGTGGGTATTTATCCGGGACGTGTGTGAAGATGTTTGAGGGAGGATGCCCGCTCGGGCAACGTTGTGGAGCGGCTATATCAACCCCAGCTCCGCGGCGCGTCTGACGGCTGCCCGGCGACTCTTGACGCCGAGCTTGCGATAGATGCTCTTGGTATGGGTGCGGACGGTGCTCAAGGCGACCACGAGCTCATTGGCGATCTCCGGGCCGGAGAGTTCGGTTCCGAGCAATCGGAGCACTTCGAGCTCGCGCCTGCTTAGAGACTCGATCGGGGGCTGCGAAGCGGGAGAGGCGGGGAGAGGAAGTTCGCCCCCATTCCTCCGGGCCTCAGCTTCGAATGCTGCCAGCAGCTTGCCTGTATAGTCCGGCGCGATCCCGCGGGCGGCCGCTTCGGAGAGTAGCCGCGCCATCGGGGCGCCTTCGTCGATGAAGGTCCGGACGTAGCCCTCGGGCTCGGCCAGCTTCAGGGCGCGTTCCAGCGGCGCGAGAGCCATAGAGATGTCGCCCCGCGCCTGGTGAGCGAGCGCCTGCAGCACCAGGACCTCGATGACGCTACCCGTACGCTCACCTTCTTCCGCCGCTTCGAGGAGGCGATCCAGCAGTCCCAGTGCCTCGTGGATGGAGCGTTCTGTAAGGCCACTCTCGTATCGGGTGATGAGCACCCTCGCCAGGGTAATGTGCTCGAACTCGCGCAGGTAGCTTAGGTCGTCGTTGGGGGAGAGGCCCCGCTCGCGTGTCCAGTCGAGCGCTTCACCCAGCCTGCCCTGCCGGATCCACATCCGCGCCTTCAGCGCGGATATGGGACGCACGTTGGGGTGGTAGTCGCTTACGTATAGGCGCTCTGCCTCGTGGAGCAGTTCGAGGGCGCCGTCCAGATCTCCTTGAGCTTCCCGTATTCGGGCCGTCGCCACGCGCGAGCGATACGGGTTTTGCGGTAGCCCGGCGCGCTCGCCCTGCTCTTTGCTTCTCAGTAGGTGTTGTGTTGCCGCGTCCAGATCGTTCCGCTCACGGTAGAGTTCGCTCATTCCCACGTGCATGTCCGCCGTTCCCCGCATTGTGGGGTCGCCCTGCTCTTTTGCGAGCTGTAATCCCCGCTCGTAGGTACGCATCGCCTCGCGGAGACGACCCTGCGCGATCCGTATAACGGCCAGGGCGATCGCGCACCCGATTGCGTCCGAGACGTTACCGGCCGCCTGCAAGTGGGCCATGCCACCGGCATACGTCCGGCGTGCTGACTCGAGATCCCCGCTCGCCCAGTAGGCGAGCCCCAGGAGGCCCGCTGCCGCTCCGCGCCCGAGATGGTCGTCTTCAGCCATGAGGTCGAGCGCCCGCAGGGCGTATTTCACGGTGTCTGGTACGTCCCCCCGTGCCAGGGCGCTTGCGGCCCGGTACACGGCGATCGAAGCCGGGAGACGGCGAAATTCCTCTTCGTCAACGACGACCATCTCAGCAGATGGGGGTTCCGGTCGCGCAGGGTTTGCCGCCGTGTCCAGCCACCTTTCGGCGTCCCGCAGTCGGGCGTGTGCGCCCTCGATCTCGCCGCCAAGCAGCAACGCCCCGGCGTACCCCACACTGAGTACGGGCCTTGTGTGGAACAGTTCGTCGGGGAGAGCCCTCAGCCAGCCCAGCAACGTGATCTCCTGCCTACTCTGGCGCATGGCTGGCACTGCCCGTTCGACCAGGGCCGCCGCCCGCCCGAAGTCCCCGGCGGCCAGCGCGTGGCGAATGGCCTCCTCCGGCAAACCCTCCTGCTCGTACCACTCGCTCGCCCGCCGGTGCAGCGCCGGTGCCTGATCCGGCCGCTTCTCCATCATACGCGCTTGCAGAACGTCCGCGAAGAGGTGGTGGTAGCGGTACCACCGACGCCTGTCATCCAGCGGGACGACGAACAGGTTGCTCCGCTCCAGGGCCTGCAGGGTCCTGCTACCACCTTCCTGGCCGGTGAGGGCGTCGCACAGCGGCCCGCTCAACCGGTCGAGGATGGAGGTCTGCATCAGGAAGCTCTGGACGCGTTCGGGCTGGTGCTGGAGGACCTCTTCTACCAGGTAGTCCAGCACGAATCGGTGGCTGCCGGTGAAAGATTCTATGAAACCGGCGGTATCTGCCCGGCTCCGCATCGAGAGCGCGGCCAGTTGCAGGCCGGCGATCCAGCCTTCGGTGCGGGCTTCCAGCGCAGAGATGTCTTTCTCTGAGAGGCTTAGACCCATCACCCCTCCGAGGAACTCGGCGGCTTCGGAGGGGGTGAAGCGCAGGTCGGCGGCGCGTAGCTCGGCCAGTTGGCCCCGGGCGCGCAGGCGAGCCAGGGGCAGGCGCGGGTCCTCGCGGGTGGCGACTACCAGGTGCATGTTTGGCGGCAGGTGCTCGATCAGGAAGGTGAGAGCATCGTCCACGGCCCCGGCATCAATAACGTGGTAGTCGTCGAGGACGAGAACGAAGTCTTCCTCGACGGAGGAGACCTCATTGAGCAAGGCCGTCAGAAGTGATTCGGCCGGCGGGGGCTGGGGGGATTGGAGCGCACCCGACACCCCTTCTCCGATATTTGCCGCAACCGTCTGCAAAGCGGCGACTAGATAAACCAGAAAGCGGGTGGGGTCGCTATCCTCTTCGTCCAGCGACAGCCAGGCAACCGGTCGTCCACAACCGGCGGCCCACTCGCCCAGCAGCGTGGTCTTGCCGAAGCCAGCGGGGGCGGAGACGAGGGTCAGCCTGCGTTGCAGGTTCTCGTTCAGGAGCTCTACCAGGCGGGGGCGGAAGACGACTTCAGGCCTGGGAGGGGGGACGTAGAGCTTGGTGTTCAGTATCGGTGTGGGCACGGGTAAATTCTAGTGTATGTGTTGCCCGGAGCCCCGGGTTGCCGGGCCGTCTGTGGGATTAAAGCCGGCCCGATCGGATAATGCCGACGAGGAGTGCCAGACCCAGGATGGCAGCGAAGACGAACCCGATGAGGCCGAAGACGCTGACCCCCAGGACGCGCACGCCGGCCTCGGCAAAGATGCCGAGCATGGAGGAGCCCACGATCAGGGCGGCGATGAGCAGGGCGAAGACGAGCCGGTTGGCGAGGATGTCCACCTTGGAGATCAGGTCGTCCAACCCCCCGTGCTGGAAGCGGACCTCGATCTCGCCGTCTTTCAGCTCTCCGAGCAGGGCGTGTATCTGGCGCGGGTAGTCGGCGTAGGTGTCGGGCTGGGCGAGCCGCCGGGCGGTGCGGGCGGCCACGTAGGCCGGGTCGCGGTAGCGGGATATTGTGGCCTCCGCCGCTTCCGCCGCCACGACGGTCCCGACGTGGCGCGTTCCCGGGCGGCCTTTTTCGGAACCCTGCCCGAGCTGCTCGGCGGCCACGAGCGAGGCCATCAGCTGGGGAACCTCCGTCTGCAGGCGGGTGTCGCCCCGGCGCAGGGCGTCCAGGCTGCGGTCCCGGATCTCCTCCAGCGAATGCTCCGGCCAGAGCGGGCCGCCGAGCGCGCCGAGCGCCTCGCGCAGCTCGCGACGCAGGGCGGAAGCTTCTTTGGGCACGGCGGCTCCGGCGAGCCGCAGGCTGCGCTCCGTGCCGTCCACGTCGCCCCGCCGCACGGCGGCCAGGATCTCGGCGAGGCCCCGCAGCCGCTCCGGGTCGAGGGCGAAGATCTCGGTCGGGTCCGCGAGCCAGACCTCGCCGTCTGCGGCCACGAGGCGTTCCGGTGCGGGGTTGGCGAGAAAGATTCCTTCCTCGATGGCGAGCCGCACGAGGGCCTCGGAGGCTTGCCGGTACTGGCCTTCCTCCGGCGGTCCCGGGAGTTCGGGGGCCTCGAAGGTTATGCAGCGGGCGGTGGAGTAGTCCCGGTAGACCTCCGGGACGCGCAGGCCGAAGCCGTCCATCTCGCGCAGCCGGCGGGTGGTCTGGGCGGTAAAGTGCATGTCCCGCCGGTGGGCGACGTGGGCCACGAACTCCGAGACCATCTCCGAGGGGTCGAGCGGGAGGCGGTCCCCGATCCGGCGCCGCACCAGGTCGGCCACCGGCCGCATCGCCAGCAGGTCGCCCCGCACCCCGGGCCGGGCTACCACCACGAGCGCCGCCCGCCCGCCCGGCAGCACCGCCCGGTGCGCCTGGGTAAAGGAATCCACCCGCTCGGGCCGCTCCTCGAAGACCGGAAACAGCCGCTCCAGCGTGTTGCCCAGGTCCCGCTCGACGATGGCCCGGACCGCCGGTGGCGCGTCGGGCTTAGGGGGCGCGGAGGCCCGGGCCAGCTCCGCGGCTACGTCAGGCGGCAGCAGGTCGCGCCGGGCGGCGAGAAAGTAGCCCAGCTCGACGAAGTTCGGACCCAGCTCCTCGAACGAGCGCCGGAGCCGGTCCCCGACCCGTCCCGGCTCCGGCCTCCGGCGGCGGCCCACGGGCCGCCGGAACACGAAGCCGAACCCGTAGCGCGCCCCGACCCGCGTGATAGCCGCCACCCGCCGGGCCGCCCCTTCCGGGAGCCCCCGTGTAATCCTCTGAAAGACCACCCCGAAAGCATAGCAGAGAGCCGGACGCGCCCTGTAGAATGCGCCCGAGCGAGGAAACCAGCAAGCCAGAGCCACGCGTCGCCCGGTCCGCAAGCGGGCCGGGCCGGGAAAGGAGCGCCGTGCAGTACGTACACACCTGCTACCGGGTACTCGACCTGGAGCGGAGCAAGGAGTTCTACCGGGACAAGCTGGGGCTGGAGCTGGTGCGCGAGAGCCCCGTCGGGGGTGACGCCACCAACGCCTTTTTCGGCGTCCCCGGCGACCCGGAGCCGCGCCTGGAGTTGACCCTCAACCACGGCCGCGAGGAACCCTACGCTCTGGGCGAGGGCTACAGCCACGTCGCCTTCGCCGTCGCGGACCTCGACGCGCTCGCCGAAAGGCTGGAGCAGGCCGGCGGCGTGGACTTCGAGAGCAAGCCGCACGCCATGAGCAGCGGGACCCGTCTCTTCTTCGTCCGGGACCCCGACGGCTACCGCATAGAGTTCATCGAGCGGCGGTGAGCACCGCGGGCGGCCAGCCGTGAGCGCTTCGTTATGAGCGCTTCGCTGCGGGTCCTGATCGTGGAGGACTCCGAAGACGATACCCTGCTGCTGCTGCGCACGCTGCGGCAGGGGGGCTACGAGCCGGAGCACGAGCGGGTCTCCACCGCCCTGGAGATGGAGACCGCCCTGGAGGAGCGGGAGTGGGACGTGGTCATCTCCGACCACTACCTGCCGCGCTTCGACGGGTACGGGGCGCTCGGGCTCGTGCGGAACCGGGGGCTCGACGTGCCGTTTATCGTGGTCTCGGGCACGCTCAGCCAGCGGCGGGCGGTGGAGATGATGCGGGCCGGGTCCGACGACTTCCTCTCAAAGAGCGACCTCTCCCGGCTTACGGCGGCCATCGCGCGGGAACTGCGCCAGGCGGAGGTGCGGCGCCGGCGCCGGATGGCGGAGGAGGAGCTGCACAACAGCGAGCAGCGTTTCCGGGCCCTGGTGCAGAACGCCTCGGACATTATCACGCTCGTGGGGGCCGACGGGACCATCCGCTACCAGAGCCCGGCCGTCGAGCGGGTGCTCGGCTACAGCCCGGAGGAGATGACCGGCCGGGACGCCTTCGCCTACGTCCACCCGGAGGATGCCAGCGACCTGCGTGGCATCCTCGTCGGAGACCTGCGCGAAGCCGGCAGCGGACGCCGGGTGGAGATCCGGGTCCGCCACCGGGACGGCTCCTGGCGGTACCTGGAGGCCATCGCCAACAACCTGCTCCACGAGCCGGCCGTGAACGCGGTCGTGGTCAACTCCCGCGACATTACCCGGCGCAAGACCCTGGAGGAGCAGCTCGCCCACCAGGCGTTTCACGACCCGCTCACCGGCCTCCCGAACCGGGCGCTGCTCATGGACCGGCTGCAGCAGGCGCTGGCCCGCCGGAGGGAGGGCGACCACACCGCCGCCGTGCTGTTTATGGACCTGGACCATTTCAAGCTCGTCAACGACTCGCTGGGCCACGACCTGGGCGACAGCCTGCTCGTGGCGGTGGGCCGGCGGCTCGTGGACGCGGTACGTTCGGGCGACACCGTGGCGCGGCTGGGGGGCGACGAGTTTACCGTGCTGCTGGAGGACGTAAACGGCCTCGGGGGGGCTATCCGGGCCGTGGAGCGGATCACGAAGAAGCTCTCCGAGCCTTTCGAGGTGGACGGCAACCGGCTCTTCGTGACGGCCAGCACGGGCGTCGCCCTCGGGGTCCGCAAGACGGACGGCCCCCAGGAGCTGCTGCGCCACGCGGACGTGGCGATGTACCGGGCGAAGGCCGCCGGCGGGGACCGCTTCGAGGTCTTCGAACAGGGTATGGGGCTCGGGCTCCGGGAGCGCATCGAGCTGGAGAAGGACCTCCGCCGGGCCGTCGCGGGCGAGCAGTTCCGGCTCCACTACCAGCCGAAGGTCCGCCTCGAAGACCGCCGCGTCATCGGCCTGGAGGCGCTGGTGCGCTGGGAGCACCCGACAAAGGGCCTCATCTCCCCGGCGGAGTTCATCCCGTTCGCCGAGGAGACCGGTCTAATAGTGCCCATCGGCCGGTGGGTGCTCGGGGAGGCGTGCCGCCAGGTCCGCGAGTGGCAGGAGCGTTTCGCGGGCGGCACCCCTCTCGGCGTCGCCGTCAACCTCTCCGCCCGGCGTCTCAGGCAGCGCGAGCTGGTCGAGGAGGTCGAAGAGGTCCTGGAGGAAACCGGCCTCGACCCCACCTGCCTGGAGCTGGAGATCACCGAGAGCATGGTGCTCGGAGACCTGGAGTCCGCCGTCGCCGCCCTGCGCCGGCTCAAGGACCTGGGGGTGCGCGTCGCGGTGGACGACTTCGGCACCGGCTACTCCTCTCTGAGCTACCTCGAAACCCTTCCTGTGGACACCCTCAAGATAGACCGCTCCTTCATCCGCAAGCTCGACCGGCACGAAAAGGGCGCGGCGATCGTGGAGGCCGTGATCTCGCTCGCCGCCATCCTGGATCTGGAGGTCGTCGCCGAGGGCGTGGAAGAGCCCTGGCAACTGCGCCGCCTGCGCGCGATGCGCTGCCACCTGGCCCAGGGCTATCTCTTCTCCCGCCCGCTTCCACCCGAAGAGACCGCGCGCCTCCTCTCCCGCTACGCCGGAGGTTCGGCCATCCGCTAAAGCGTTCGCGGCGGGACGCCGATACCTCCGGCGTGAGACGCGCACGACCGATAGGCGGCCGCTTCCGCGGGGACCAGCGGGGATTTACCCTGCCCGAGGTGCTGACGACCATCGCCATCCTCGGCATCCTGATCGCGATCGCGGTGGCGATCTGGCTCAGCCTCATCGAGGCCCGCCGGGTGGACGCCGCCGCCAACCAGCTCGCCTCGGACCTGCGCCTCGCCCACACCCGCGCCACCAACCAGCTCGCCGACTGGCGGGTGGTGCTGGCACCGGAGCGGGCCGGCGAAGAAGAGGGACCGGACTACTACCTGATGCCCCTGAACGGGGTGTACGACGGGTCCGGTAGCCCCCCAGCCCCGGAGGTAGACGAGGTCATTCCACGCACCTTCGAGGGAAACGTCAGGATACAGGACCACAGCGACACCCTGCACGACGACCAGGGAGCCGGTTGGTGGGTGAACCCGGAGGCCCCGCAAACTTCCGATCTTGATGTTCCCGACACGCCCGCTCCGTCGCGCACCCTGGAGTTCAACTCGGACGGGACCATGCTGGCCTACTCGGGACCCAGCGGCACCGTGTGCGTCACGGTCAGCGGCGACTGCGTAGAGGGCGGTGGCGGCCCGGTGCGCGAGATAACCTTCCTCTCCGCCACGTCGAGGATCAGCGTTGATTGAGCGGCTCAGAGACCAATCGGGCTACTCGCTGGTGGAGGTGATGGTCGCCATCATGATCCTCGCCCTCGCCATACTCCCGATGGTCTCAATGTTCGACGCCGGGCTGCGGGCGGCGGTTCTGGGAGGGAACTACGACACGGCGCGGGCGCTGGCCAACAAGCAGCTCGAACGGGTGCAGAGCCTGTCTTATGCCGCGGCCCAGAACAGCTACCCGAGCCCACCGGCCTCGGGTACGGACGAGGAGTTCGATACGAACGGACGGTCGCTGTACACGAACCGGGCCGATCCCGACCCGCTGTTCGACGGCTTTACCTACGACGTGGAGAAACAGTTCATGGAGGCCCCAGAACCCGGTGACACCGTGTTTGGCACGGCCAACGAAGACAACGGCCTCATGCGGGTGACCGTAACCGTCCGGTGGGACGGCAAGCGGTACGAGACGAACGGGCTCAAGGCGAGATGAGAAGACCGGCGGCAGAACGGCTCCTGCGGGAAGAGAGAGGGTTTACCCTCGTCGAGGTGCTCGTCACGATGGTCATGATGATCACGGTGATGTTCGCCCTGTACTCCATCTTCGACATGAGCCTGCGGGTCTTCAGCTTCGGCAACGACAAGGTAGAGGCCGTAGAGAACGCCCGGCTCGGCCTGGCCAAGATGGAGCGGGAGTTGCGGGCCTCCTACCCGGTGGACAAGATCCGGGGCCAGCGCCACCTCTTCTTCTCCCCGGGTTCTCCGGCGACGCCGGCCCGGCCGGGCGAGGACGAGATCACCTTCGGCAACGACCTGCCGCAGCCTCCGGACCCGCCGAACCGGTATATAGCGGACACCTCTGTGGCTGCCCCCCAGGCCGATCCGGGAGAGGAGATTACCTACAGGCTGAACAGCGCCTGTCCCGCCTCTGGCACCGAGGGCGTGTGTACCCTGCAGAGGATGAACAACGGCGTGTCCTCCCCGGTCGTGGAGCACGTGGTGCCCGGCGGACTGAGCTTTACCTACCTGGAGGGCGACCTCGGCCCCAACGACGCGGCGAACGACCCGAACGGCACCCGCATAGCGGTGGTGCGCGTGACGCTGCGGATAAACAAGGACGGGCGGGAGCAGACCCTGACCACGGATGTAGACCTGAGGAACCGGGGCTAGCTGTGCGCCGATTCATGAGAGACGAGTCGGGTATGGCTATGGGCCTGGCCGTCATGGTGGTGCTGCTCGTGGGGGTAATGGGCGCGGGCCTCCTGGTCTTCGTGCGCAACGACCTGGAGGCCGTCGTGGAGGTCAACCGGGGCCAACAGGCGCTGAAAACGGCGGACGCCGGCATCGAGGCGGGCCGGAGGCACCTGAGAACCGTTGACGCCACCCCAGCGAACTACGACGGGGACCCCGGTAACGACACCGACCCAAGCCACGCGGCCTGGTCCGAACTTGAAGGCGGCCGAGACCTGAGCTTCGACGGCAACGAGATAAACGTCGAGATCCGGTACCTCTTGCCTTCCAGAAACGAGAACGAGGCCTCCCAGCCGGACCGGGCCCCCGAAGTCCTCGCCACCGGCGCCGACTGCCCGGACCCCGCCGACCGCGAGGACCCGGACTGCCTCTACCCCAACGACCGGAACTACTTCCGGGTGACCGCGGAGGGAGTCGCGGGGAACGCCCTGCGCAAGGTCCAGGCGATATACAGGACCCAGAACTTCGACATCCCCGTCGCCTACTTCGCGACCCGGGACATAAATTTCAACGGCAACGCCACCTCGGTGGACGGCCTCAGCCTCTTCGCCAACCGCTGCATAGAAAACCTGCGGGCCGAGAACATAACCGGGCGGGACCGGGTGTACGGCGACTGGGCGACGGACCCCATTACGGGATCGCCCAACGAGCACAACGAGGTGCCCCGCGCGAACGACCGGGCCGGCGCCGCCGCGCTCGGCGGGGCGGTGTGCGACTCCCCCAGCGGCATCGACTACAATCCCACGAGCAACAACAACCAGCAGAAAAGCGGCACCGCCAACCCGCAGCGCTACGGGCTCCGGGACTTGGACAGCGCCTCCCTGCTGACCAGCGTGTCGGGCAGCAGGCGCTTCGCGGAGGACACCTGGAGTGAGGCCAACGCCCCGCAGCCCCCGGACACCGTTACCTTCCCCTTCGCCACGGGCGATGAGGCGGCGGACAGCGAGCTGCTGGCCCAGCTAAAGCAGAGGGCCATAGACCAGGGCAACTACGTCAGGCGTCCCAGCGGAGACAAGAACTTCAAGATCGACGACGGCACCGGGGATAACCGCTATCCCCGGGCCTCCACCCTGGACACGGTGTTCTTCGTGGAGTTCGCGGAGGGTGACACCGACAACCCCGTGTACGGGGCGTTGGGCTCCGCCGAGTACAGGGCGCGGACGAGCAACTCGGACCGCTTTACGAGGGGCACCCTGGTGGTCGTGAACGGGGACTTGAAAACAAGCTCTTCCGCGGACGACTTCGAGGGCGCTATGTTGGTCCGGGACGGGAACGGCGGCGACAACAACCTCCCGGTATTCGACAACGGCGGTAACCTGGAGATCCGCGGTTTCGTAAACGTGGAGGGCGACATGTCGCTCAGAGGCAACGTCGGGGGCGTGCTGCCGGGGGAGTTGATCAACGGTATCCCCGGCGCGTACACCGTGAACCTCTGGAGCTGGCGTGAGTGCTATAGTGAGGACTGTAACTGAGGTGGGTGTCCGGCATCAGACGTGGCCGAGCGTCGATGAGCGGGGAGGGAAACCATTCCTACGTGCTTTTCGCCCGTGGAGCGTAGCGGGCTGTCGTGACTAGGATGCTGAGCGGCAAACGGATACTGCTGGCTGGGGTGGCGCTGGCTGTTTTCTACTGGCTCTTCGAGACCCTCGTCGTAGACGTCTTGATCTTCCGGGAGGGCACGGTCGCCGACCGGTTGTTGCCTCCTCCGGCTGAGGAGGGGCACGAGCTGTGGATGCGGCTCACGACGGTGGCCTTGATCTTGGGGTTCGCCGGGGTGTTGCAGGTCCTGTCTAACCGGGACGAGCGGCGGCGGGCGGCGCTGGGGGAGAGCGAGGCCCGTTTCCAGGCGGTGATAGATACGGCGCCGAACGCGATCGTCACGATTGGACGTGATGGCCGGATCCGGTCGTTCAACGCCAGCGCGGAGCAGATGTTCGGCTACGCGGCGGAGGAGGCCGTCGGGGAGCCGCTGCGGATGCTGATGCCCGAGCGTTTCCGGGAGCCGCACGAGCGGGCCTTCCGCCGCTACCTGGAGACGGGCGAGGAACGCATTATAGGTCGGGGCCCGGTGGAGCTGGCCGGGCTGCGCAAGAACGGCGAGGAGTTCCCCGTCGAGCTTTCTCTGGGGGAGACGGAGGGGAGAGAAGGGACGCTCTTTACCGGTGTCATCCGGGACATCAGCGGGCGCAAGCGGACCGAGAGGGAGCTGCGCGAGGCGGAGGAGCGCTTCCGCAGCGCCTTTGACGAAGCTCTTACCGGTATGTCCCTGAACGCTCTCGATGGGCGATTTTTGCGGGTCAACCGCGCCCTGTGCGAGATCCTGGGTTACCCGGAGGAGAAGCTGCTTTCCTCTACGTATCTGGACATAACGCCCGAGGACGAACGAGAAGCGGGCGCCGAGCGTGTCCAGCAGCTGATCGAAGGCCAGAACGACGGCTACACCGTCGAGCGGCGCTACGTCCACGGCGAGGGGCACACGATCTGGGTCTTCTTGAGCATCTCGCTCGTGCGGGACGCGGATGGCCGCCCGCTCTACCTGGTCACCCAGACGCAGGACATTACGGACCACAAAAAGAATGAAGAGACCCGGGCGCTGCTGGCGGCCATCATCGAGTCCTCCGAGGACGCCATCTTCAGCAAGACCCTGGACGGCACCATCACCACCTGGAACCGGGGCGCGGAGCGGCTCTACGGCTACTCCGCCGGGGAGGCCATCGGAAAATCCGTATCCATGCTCGTCCCGCCCGACCGGCCGGACGAGATCCCGGCCATCCTGGACAAGATCCGGCGGGGCGAGACCGTCAGCGGCTACGAGACCGAGCGCGTGACCCGCGACGGCGCGCGGCTGAACATCTCGCTGGGCGTCTCCCCGATCCGGGACGCGGCGGGCAGGATCGTCGGCGCCTCGACCATCGCCCGCGACGTGACCGCCATAAAGCGGGCCGAGAAGACGCTCCGAATGCAGGCCACGGCGATGGAGGCTTCCATAGAAGGCATCGCCATCTTCGACAGCGAGGGTAAGATCACCTACGCCAACGAGACCTACGCCCGGATGTATGGCTACGACGGGCCGCAGGACCTCGTCGGCGAGAGCTGGCAGGCTCTCCTCGCCGAGGGCGAGGCCGAGAGGTTCGAGCGGAGCTTCGGCCCCTCGATAGCGGAGACCGGTAAGTGGTCCGGGGAGGTTACCGGCCGCCGGTGGGACGGCAGCACCTTCCCCCAAGAGGCTTCCGCTTCCATCCTGGAGGAAGACAGCGGCTGGGTCGCCGTGGCGCGGGACGTAACCGAGCGGCGGGCGGCGGAGGAGCGAGAAGCCCGACAGAGAACCAGGGAGATGTTCCGGGCAGAGGTGGACGTTGCCCTCGGCAGTGAGGGGGCGCTGCCGGAGATACTGCAGGGTTGCGCCGAGTCCGCGGTGCGCCACCTCGACGCGGCGTTCTTCCGCGTCTGGACCCTAAACGAAGAAGAGCAGATCTTGGAGCTACGGGCCAGTGCGGGCATGTATACCCACCTCGACGGTCCGCACGGGCGCGTACCCGTCGGTCAGTACAAGATCGGGCTTATCGCCCAGGAGAAAGAGCCGCGCCTGACCAACGACGTTCTCCAGGACCCCCGGGTCGGCGATAAGGAGTGGGCGCGGAGAGAGGGTATGGTTGCCTTTGCCGGGTACCCGCTGATGGTCGAGGGTCGGCTGGTGGGCGTGATGGCCATGTTCTCCCGCGCCCGGATCTCCGAAGAAACCGAGGAGTTGCTCGCCACCGTAGCGGATACGGTGGCCCAGGGGATCGAGCGCAAGCAGACCGAGGTGGCGCTGCGCGAGGCCGAGGAGCGGTTCCGGGCGCTGGTCCAGAACGCGATGGACCTGATCGTGGTCCAGAGACCTGATGGAACCCTGTCTTACGTGAGCCCCTCGATAGAGTGGATGCTGGGCTACCGTCCGGAGGAGGCAATAGGAGCCGAGGCCCGAGAATACATCCACCCCGAGGACCAGGAAGAAGCCCGCGAGGCTTTCTTCGAAACTCTTTCTGGTTCCGGTCCCCTGCAGACCAGGACCTTCCGCTACCGGCACAAGGACGGCTCCTGGCGCTACCTCGAAGTGGTGGGCAATAACCAGCTCGATAACCCCAGCATCGGGGGCGTGGTGTTCAACTGCCGGGACGTAACCGAGCGGAGGATGTTGGAGAAGCGGCGGCGCGAGGCCGAGGAGCGCTACCGGGTGCTGGTGGAGCAGATGCCGGCCCTCGTCTACACGGAGGCCCGGGACGAATCCGGCACGACGACTTACATGAGCCCGCAGTGCATAGACATTCTCGGTTACACGGCGGAGCAGTGGACCTTCACCCCCGGTTTCTGGAAAGAGGTCGTCCACCCCGAAGACCGGGAGCGGGTGCTGGCCGAGGACGAGCGCACCCACGAGACCGGCGACCCCTTCCGGGCCGAGTACCGGGTCATCACCGGCGGCGGGCGCACCGTGTGGGTACGCGACGAGGCGGTGCTGGTGCGGGACGGGGGCGGAGACGGCGGTTTCTGGCAGGGCGTCATACTGGACATCACCGACCGAAAGGCGGCTGAGGAGGAGGTCCGGGAGCTAAACCGGGATCTAGAGCGGCGGGTCGTGGAGCGCACCGGGCAGCTGCGAGAGAGCGAGGAGCGCTACCGGCTCGTGGTGGACGGCTCCAACGACGGCATCTGGGACTGGGAGGTGGACACCGGTAAACTCTACTGGAACGACCGGTTTTTCGAGGTGCTGGGTCTGTCCCGATCCGAGACCGAGCCGTCGTTCGAGCTGTTTGTGGAGCTGCTCCACCCGGACGACCGCCAGAGGGTGCTCGACGCGGTACAGGTGCACCTGGAGGAGGATGAGAGGTACGAGGAAGAGTTCCGGATGCGGCATGCCGGCGGCGGTTACCGGGAGTTGCTGGGCCGCGGCAGGGCCCTACGCGATGAGAACGGGGCCCCCGTGCGGATGGCCGGGACCGTGGCGGACATAACGGAGCGTAAGGAGGCGGAGCGGCGGCTGCGGGAGAGCGAGGAGCGGTTCCGGTCGCTGGTGCAGAACGCCTCGGATATCATCACCGTCCTCGATCCCCACGGCGACATCCGCTACGAGAGCCCGGCGGTGGAGCGGATACTGGGCCGCAAGCCCCGGGAGCTCGAAGGTGAGAGCGCCTTCGACTACATCCACCCGGCCGACGTGGGCCGGGTGCGGGAGGTCTTCGCCGCGTTGCTGGGCGAGCCGGGCGGGACCCAAACGGTAGAGTTCCGGTTCCGGCACGCGGACGGCTCCTGGCGGTACCTCGAAGCCGTCAGCAGCAACCTGCTCGACGAGGAGAGCGTAGGGGGGATAGTCGTCAACTCCCGCGACGTGACGGAGCGCAAGAAGGCCGAAGAAGAGGTGCGGGAGCTGAACGAGAGCCTCGAAGCGCGGGTGGCGGAGCGCACCGGGCAACTGCGCGAGATCGTGGCCGAGCTGGAAGCCGCCCGCGAGGCCGCCGACGCCGCCAACAAGGCCAAGAGCGAGTTTCTGGCGAACATGTCCCACGAGATCCGCACCCCCATGAACGGGGTCATCGGGATGACGGAACTGCTGTTAGACACACAGCTCGACGCCGAGCAGCGGGAGTTCGCCCGGACGATCCGCTCTTCGGGCGAGGGCTTGCTGACGATCATCAACGACATCCTGGATTTCTCCAAGATAGAGGCCGGACACCTGAAGCTTGAGTTCGTGGAGTTCGAGCCCGGGGAGGTGGTCGAGGAGGTGGTGGGACTCCTGGCCGAGAAGGCCCACACCAAGGGCCTGGAGCTTGCGAGCTTCGTGGAGGCCGGGGTGCCCGCGCTGGTGCGGGGCGACCCGGGCAGGCTGCGCCAGGTGCTAACGAACATCGTGGGCAACGCCATCAAGTTTACCGAGGAGGGCGAGGTGGTGGTCAAGGCCAGCCTCGCGCGCGCCGGCCACGCTACCCCCGCGGACCGGGGAGCCCATGCGGGAGCCCAGATGGTTGCGGTGCGCTTAGAGGTGCGCGACACGGGCATCGGGATGACGGAGGAGGAGCGGGGCAGGATATTCCGCTCCTTTACGCAGGCGGACGCATCCACCACCCGCCGCTACGGGGGGACGGGGCTGGGGCTCGTCATCAGCAAGCAGCTCGTGGGGTTGATGGGCGGCGAGATCGGCGTACACAGCGAGCCCGGTGTGGGCTCTACCTTCTGGTTCACCGTGGGGCTGGAGCAGCGGGAGCCGGCCCCGGGCGGCACGCCAGCGCCCCCGGGATCGAAAGCGGGGGGAGGGAATAGCGGGGAGGGTTTCCAGGAGAACCTAGAAGGGTTGCGGGTGCTCATCGTCGACGACAACGCGACGAACCGCCAGATACTGCTGAAACAGACCGCCTCCTGGGGAATGTCCTCCCGGGCTGTCGGGTCCGGTCCCGAAGCCCTGGCGGAGCTCCGGCGGGCCGCCGAGAACGGACCCTCCGGCTACCCCCAGGATCACCCGCGCGGCTACGACGTGGCCGTGCTGGACATGCAGATGCCCGGCATGGACGGCCTGGAGCTCGCGGAGGAGATAAAGGGCGACCCCGCCATCTCGAAGACCCGCCTGGTGATGCTCACCTCCATCGGCAACCGTCCCGGTCCCGTCAGGACCGGGGCCCTGGAGGCGGGTGTAGAAGCGTACCTCACAAAACCCGTGCGCCAGTCGGAGCTGTACAATACCCTGGTCGCGCTGGTATCCGGCGGGGCCTCGGACGCAGATGGCTCGGGAAGCACGCAGGACAGGCCCCGGCGAGACCGGCGTGGGGGAGAGGCCGCACCGTCCGGGGAGGTTGCCGGGAGCAGCCCCGCGGGGCGTATCCTGCTGGCCGAGGACAACGCCGTAAACCAGAAGGTGGCCGTAAAGATGCTCCAGAGGCTCGGTTACGAGGTAGACGTCGTTGCCGACGGGGGGGAGGCCCTGGAAGCCCTCCGAAACGCCTATTATGGAGCGGTGTTGATGGACGTGCAGATGCCCCAGATGGATGGCTACGAGGCCACCGCCGAGATAAGGCGGCGCGAGGAACGTGTTAGCGAAGAGCGGGTGGCGCGTGTCCCGCGTGTCCCGCGTGTCCCGATCATAGCGATGACGGCCAACGCCCTGGAGGGGGACCGGGAGCGGGCGCTGGAGGCTGGTATGGACGACTATATCTCGAAGCCGGTGAAGTCCGAGGACCTCGACGCCGTTCTGAGCCGGTGGGCGGTTGCGGGCGGTCCCGGAGAGACCAGCGAGCAGGAAAAGGTTGCGGAAGAACCCGGGAAAGACCCCGCAGACCAGAACCTGCTCCAGGACTTGCAGGAGATCGGGGACGAGACCTTACTGGCCGAGATCGTGGATCTCTTTTTGGAAGACACGCCTCCGAGGCTCGCGGCCCTGCGCGAGGCCATAGAGTCGGGCGAAGCGGAGGCCCTGGATCACGCGGCCCACACCCTCCGCGGTTCCAGTGGCAACCTGGGCGCCGCCCGGATGGCCGCGCTATGCGGCGAGTTGCAGGGCGCGGCCGACGCGGGGGACCTGGACCGGGCCGCGGCCCTGCTGAACGGGCTCGAAAAAGAGTTCGACCGGGTGCGGACGTTGCTCCGGCGCCGGGTAGAAGCCGGAAGGACCGGGTAAGCTGCCGTGGACCGAAGCGTCTTTCGCGGTTCGCGGGACGCCGGGGCGTGCCGCAAGGCGGAAGACCGGGTTTGGGGAACCCACCGGGTTGACTCGTGAATAAGCCAGCTCGCAGTCCTGCTCGGAGGGTTCTGGCGCGCGCCTGGCTACTCTACCTGACGCTGGCCGCCGCCGCCGCGGTGGGGTACGTTTTCCTCGCCGACGCGATCCAGAACGCGCTCTACGTTCTCGTCGGCGTGTCGATGCTGGCCGCGATCCTGGCCGGCATACGCTGGCGGCGTCCCGCGCCCGCCTGGCCGTGGTACGTGGTCGCTTTCGGCCTGTCTTTCTTTGTCGCCGCCGACGCGGTTTTCTTTATCGTGTACGAGAACCTGTTTGGGGTAGCGGCGCCTTTCCCCTCGCCCGCTGACGCCCTCTACCTGGGAAGCTACGCCATCACCGCCGTCGGGCTGTTCTTCCTGGTTGGTTTCACCCGGGAGCGCGACTGGGGGAACCTGATCGACGTCGGGATCGTCACCACGGCGCTGGGCTTGATCTTGTGGGAGCTCCTGATAAAGACTTACGTCGAAGACCAGGCCGCCGCCTTGTTTCCGACCGTCATCCTGGCGGCTTACCCCCTCGTGGCATTGCTGTGGTTGGCCCTGGTGGTGCGGATCGCGTTCCTCTCCGTCCCGCGCCCGGCGGTCTTGTATCTGCTCCTGGCGGGCGTCGTTCTCCAGCTCGCGGGGGACACGGCCTACGGTGTTCTTGCCCCCCAGGACGCCTACCAGAGCGGGACGGCGCTGGACCTCTGCTGGCTGCTCTCGTACGCGTTCTTCGGCGCCGCCGCGTTGCACCCTTCGATGGCGGAGGTGTACGCGAGGGAGCACGCCGTCGGGGAAAGGGTGCCGCGGTGGCGGTTGGCGATGCTCGCGCCGGCGGCGTTGGTGCCACCGGCGATCTTCGTGTTCGACGCGGCGCGAGGCGCCGGTATAGACCTCGTCGTAAACGCGGGGACGTTCATCATATTCGGGCTCGTGATCTCCCGCCTCTGGCTGCTGTTCCGCGACAACGAGCGGGCGGTGGCCAGCGTCCGTCGCCTCAACCAGTCGCTGGAAGAGCGCGTCAGCGAGCGTACGGCGCAGTTGCAGAATACCGTAGAAGACCTCCGAGAGAGCGAGGAGCGGACCAGCCTGGTGCTGGACGCGGCCACCGACGGTATCTGGGAACGGGACCTGCGCACCAACGAGGAGTACTGGAACGACAGCCTCTACGAGCTGTTGGGTTACTCGCCCGGCGAGATCGCCCCCAGCCTTGAGGCGTTCCTGGAGATGGTTCACCCGGAGGATAAGCCCCGGGTACTGGAGAACCTGAACCACTACCTGGAGCACGGCGGGGAATTTCACGAGGAGCTCCGGATGCGGCACGCGGGTGGCGGGTATCGTTTCTACGCCGCCCGCGCGGAGCTTCGGCGCGACGAGACCGGTGCGTTGGTGCGCGTGGCGGGCACCGTGGTGGACATCACCGGGCGCAAGCGGGTGGAGCAAGAGAAGGCTCTGGAGGCGCGCCGGGCGCGGTTGCGGGCCGAGGTGAGCGAGGCCCTCGGCGGAAGGGGTAGCCTGGAAAAAGCTTTGCAGCGTTGCGCCGAGGCCCTGGTGGGGCGTCTGGACGCGGCCTTCGCCCGCGTCTGGACCCTGGACGAAGACGAGGAGGTCCTGGAGCTTCGGGCCAGCGCGGGCCTCTACACCCACAAGGACGGGGCCCACGCCCGCGTGCCGGTGGGGCGGTACAAGATCGGCCTCATAGCGCACGAGAGACGGCCGCACCTTACCAACACGGTCGCCACCGACCCCCGGGTGAGCGATAAGGAGTGGGCGGCGCGGGAGGGGATGGTGGCGTTCGCGGGCTACCCGCTCCTCGTCGGGGACAAGCTGGTCGGCGTCGTGGCGATGTTTGCCCGCCACGAGCTTTCCGAAGATGCCGTCGAGACGTTGGGGACCATAGCTCCCGTTATCGCGCAGGGCGTCGAGCGCAAGCATTTCGAGAAGAGGCTCCGCCAGCTCAACGAGACGCTGGAGCGGCGCGTCGAGGAACGCACCGCCGAGCTGCGGCAGGCCCTCGCCAGGAACGAGCGGGCGCTCGTGCGGGAGAGAGCCCTGCAGGACGCCAGCGCCGCGCTCGTCGCGGCCCCGGACCGGGAGGGTGTCTACGCGGCCGCCCTGGACGGCGTCGGCCCTTCGTGGAAGAAGCCTCCAGGGACCCGGGTGAGCATCTGGTCGGGCTCGGCCGAGAAGGACGTCTGCGTGGGCGCCGCGGGCGATCGCGCCGCGGAGATCCGGGGTAGAGAGACCTACATCAGCGAGTTCCCGGACCCGGTGCGCCTTCCCCTGCTCGAGGGAAGCCCCGCCGAGCTTCAGCCCGGCGAGGCCGCCGGGTTTCAGGACGCGTTCAGGTTCCAGACCAAGCTGGGCGCGCTCTTCATGATCCCGCTGTTCGTACAGCAGAGGTTCGCGGGCCGGGTCGTGGTCGCCAGCGACTCGTCCCTGCCTGGCGAGATCAAGTACGCGCTGGAGACGCTCGGCTCCCAGATCGCGCTGGCGCTGGAACGCGCGAGCCTCATCGAGAACCTCCGCCAGCTCAACGAGACGCTGGAGCGGCGCATCGAGGAGCGCACCGCGCAACTGGAGCAGACCGTCTCGGACCTGGAGGATGCCCGGGTGCAAGCCGAGGCGGCCAACAAGGCCAAGAGCGAGTTTCTGGCGAACATGTCCCACGAGATCCGCACCCCCATGAACGGGGTCATCGGGATGACGAGCCTGCTCCTGGACACGGATCTCGCCCGCGAACAGCGCGAGTTCGCCGAGACTATCCGCATCTCGGGCGAGAACCTCCTCACCATCATCGACGATATCCTGGACTTCTCCAAGATAGAGGCCGGCAGGCTCGAGCTCGAGACCATAGGGTTCGACCTGCGCAGCACGGTGGAGGAGGCTCTCGGGCTCTTTGCCGGGCGGGCGCACGCGAAGGGCCTGGAGCTGGTGAGCTTCGTGGAGTACGACGTGCCGGATGCGCTCCGGGGCGACCCGGGCCGCCTCACGCAGGTACTCACCAACCTCCTCGGCAACGCCATCAAGTTCACCGAGAAAGGCGAGGTGTTCCTGAGGGCCCTCCTGGCGGAGGAGAGCGCGGGCGCCGCCACCGTTCGCTTCGAGGTGGCGGACACCGGCATCGGGATGGGCGAGGAACAGCGGAGAAGGCTTTTCGAAGCCTTTTCCCAGGCGGACGCCTCGACCACCCGCCGCTACGGGGGCACGGGCCTGGGGCTGGCCATCTCGAAGCAACTGGTGGGCTTGATGGGCGGCGGGATCGGCGTTCAGAGCAAGCCGGGAGCGGGCTCGACGTTCTGGTTCGAGGTCTCCTTCGAGAAGCAGGCGGGGCAGGCGCGGTCCGCTCTCCCGCCGCGGAAGCACCTGGACGGCCTGCGGGTGCTGGTGGTGGACGACAACGACACGAACCGGGAGCTCGTGCACCAGCACGTCCTCTCCTGGGGCATGAGGAGCGGCACCGCGGCGGACGCCCGGGGCGCCCTGCGTATGCTCGGGCTGGCCGTGCGGGACGGGGATCCCTACGACGCGGCGATCCTGGACATGCACATGCCGGAGACAGACGGCATAGAGCTTGCGAGAGAGATCCGGGCCGATCCCGCCCTCTCCCACACCCGCCTGATACTCCTGACCTCCCTGGGGGAGCGCGGAGAGGCGGGGAAAGCCGGGGAAGCCGGTTTCTCGGCCTACCTGACCAAGCCGGTGCGTCCCTCCCAGCTCTACGACACGCTCGTCACGGTAATGGGCGCTCCGGGGACGACGCGGGAGGAAAACAGGCCCATCATCACCCGCCACGCCCTCCCGAAGGAGAGGCCCCGCCCGAAGGCGCGCCTGCTCATCGCCGAGGACAACCCGATAAACCAGAAAGTGGCGATCAAGATGGTGGAGAGCCTCGGATACCGGGTAGACGCGGCCGCAAACGGCCTGGATGCCGTCGAGGCGCTCTCGCGCGTTCCGTACGCGGCCGTCTTGATGGACGTGCACATGCCTGAGATGGACGGTTACGAGGCCACCCGGGAGATACGCCGGCGCGAAAAGGAGACCGGAGGGCACACCCCGATCATAGCCCTAACCGCGAGCACCA
>SIRX01000186.1 GCA_004563715.1 Actinomycetota bacterium
CCACCTGCAGCGGGCTGCTCTGTGCTGCTGTCTCTTCTTGCTGCTCGCCTTCTTGTGCTCCTTCTTCTGCTCCTTCCTCCTGACCGCCCTCTTGTGCTCCGCACCCGACGGCCATCGCGGCCAAGAGCACCGTCAGTAGGACCGCCAAGAAGATTACTTTGAACGCCCGAAACATGTATCACGCCTTCCAATCACTATTTTCAAGACAGACTTCGCAGCGGCCAATGCTGCGGCCGTAGACCTCGACGTGGGTCACTTCTACCGCTGGACCGGCCAGCTCCAGGAGTCCCCGCTCTACCTCGGAAGTCCGTTCGGGCAGATCGAAGATCCTGCCGCACGGCTCGCAGACGAACCGTAGCGCCTGGCCGCCGACCAGTTCGTAGCACGAGTCGTCACCGGGGCTCAGGCGGCGGGCTATACCCAGCTCTTTGAGGAGGTTCAACGTTCTGTAGACCGTGACCAGCGAGACCTGCGGGCAACGTTGGCGGATCTCATGAGGCTTCTGGTAGGGCTGATCGGCCAGCGTCTTCACGATCGCCACCCTTTGCGGCGTAGCCTTGTATCCCAGGTCTCGCAGCTTCCGGGCCGCCCGCTCTACTTCCGGCTGTAGAAGACCACGTTCGAGTCTAGTAGCCATCCACCCTCCTCCGAAAGCCCGGCTCTCCGCTTCTAGCGAGGCTCTCGCGACGGATGCGGGCTCTTCCGACGCAAAAGCTTTGTTCGGGGGCCATCTTCGCCCGCTGGTTCTCTCCAGGTTCCGGGTTCATGGCGCAGGTCTCTGCTCTTTCCTGCCACGTGTCTCGACGGGCCTCCCGTCCACGGCGACCGCGACGCCCGCCGACCCTCCACACGTGTGGCACCCGGCGCTGTAGCGGACCCAGTAAACGATCCTCATCTCGCCCTCGGTCAGCGGTTCACCTCGCTCGTGCTTGGCCAGGGCCGCCTCGATACGCTCCTCCAACGCCGCCGACCTCTCCGGCGTCGGGGCCTTACTCTTCAGGCTCATGGAACCTCCAGTACCGCCACGGTGCCGTCTTCACAACCCGCCGCGAGCCGGCGGTCGTTTGCCGACCAATCCAGCTCGACCACGGGGCTTCCGAGGTTCTCCAACGAGATCAGACTTCCCTGACGGCCGACACGCCAGACTGCAACGGTGCCATCCCGGCCGCCGGAGGCGAGCAGCGGCCCCACGTGCTGGAAGGCCAGGGAGCTCACGAGGTCCTGGTGGGCTTCTAGAGAGAGGGGCTTGGTTCCTTCCGGCCCCTTGCTGGAGCAGTCCCACACCGTTACGGCGGGCGCGCCGCCCGTCGCGAGGTACCGTCCGCCCTTGTTCCAGGAGAGCTGCAGCACCTTTGTCGGGTAGCCCCACATCTGCAGTTCCTCGCCGGTCTGCCGGATCCAGAAATGCACCGTGGCGTCCTGGTCTCCGGTGGCTATGTACCGGCCGTCGGGGCTCCAGGCGACCTTCAGCGTAGAGCCTTTCCAGCCGAAGCTACGCACCGGCTCCGGACCATCCGGCTTGTAGAAGGTGAGGCCGCCGTAGGCCGCCACGACCAGCTCCTTGCCGGAATCGGGCCGCCACGCCAGGTCCGCCACGGTGCTCCCGTGCTCGGACGCCTCCCAGAGCAACTCGCCGTCCGGCCTCCAGAGCCGGACCTTGCGTCCCGCGGCGCTCGCCAGGTAACGGCCGTCGGGCGAAAAGGCGACCTTTTCTACCCAGGCGGCCCCGCCGTCGAGGTCCTTGCGGACGCCCCGCTCGATATCCTGTACGCAGACCTTGCCGTCCTGGCCGCAGGTGGCGAGTAGGCCCGCCGGGCTCCAGGAGAGGCCCGTGGTCCCGAAGCCGTGCCCCACGGACCGGTGCAGTACCGAGCCGGCGTCGCCGTCGAAGACGTACACCGGCCCGCTTACCAGGGCGGCGGCCACCCGCTTGCCGCCGGGAGACCAGCCGAGCGCCGACACGTAGTCGTCCAGGGAGGCCCGCCAGCGGGTCTGGAGCCTCGCCGGCCGGCCGGCCTTGTTCCTCAGGCGAGACAAGCTTTAAAACCCCCTTCGAGCTCCTCCCGGTCAAGGTTACGCCCGATAAAGATCAGGGAGTTGTGTCGCGGCTCCCCGTCCCACGGTCTGTCCGGCCGGCCGTCGAAGAGCATGTGGACGCCCTGGAAGACGAAGCGCCGCTCCTCGCCCTTTATGCTCAAGATGCCCTTCATCCGGAAGATGTCCACGCCTTTCTCGCGCAGCAGTTCGCCGAGCCAGGCGTTGAGCCTGTTGGGGTCGAGGTCGCCCGGGACGGTAATGCCCACGGAAGAGACCTCGTCGTCGTGCTCGTGCCCCGGGTCGAACTCGCGGGCGGTTTGCGGGCTGATCTCCCCCTCCTCTCCGCGCAGGAAGAAGCTGCCGAACTCGTCGGGCCGGTGCTCGGTGAAGAGCGCGTACTGTCCCCCCTCCTCTACCGTTACCCGGAACGACTGCTGTCCCGATTCGAGCAGCAGCCGGTCGAGCTTGCCGTCCGGGGTAAGCGACCCGCCAGCCGGCACCTCCCGATGGTCGGCGGAGAAGGCGAGCATCGCCGTGTCGAGCGTCTCCTCGAAGTCCTCCCCCGTCCGGACGAGGACTACCCCCATCGTCGGGTCGGGGCCGTCGCCCACGGCGAGCTCGTACTCGCCCGGCTCGAGCAGGTACACCCCGGACCACTCGAACGGGTACTCCGGCTCCATGAAGTCCGGGTCTATCTCCAGCGCCCGGCTCAGGTCGAAGCCGCCGACGTTCAGCACCTTGTCCAGGTCTACGGCGGCGTCTCTGGTGCGGTAAATCTTCGCGGCGGCGTTCATGGCCCGGATGCGCTCTTCTAAGGCTTCGAGGTCTTCTTCAGAGACCAGGTCCGTTTTGTTCAACAGGATCACGTCGGCAAAGGCGATCTGCTCTTTTACCTCGTCGGAGTCCCCGAGGTGCTGCCAGACGTGCTTGGCGTCCACGAGCGTGACGACCGCGTCCAGCTCCAGCTTTTCCTGCATCTCGTCGTCCATAAAGAACGTCTGGGCTACCGGCCCCGGATCCGCCATCCCCGTGGTCTCGACCATAACGTAGTCGAACTTCTCCCGGCGCTTCATCAGGTTGCCGAGAATGCGGATCAAATCCCCCCGCACCGTGCAACAGATACAGCCGTTGTTCATCTCGAAGACTTCTTCGTCAGCCCCGATGACGAGGTCCTGGTCCACACCGACCTCGCCGAACTCGTTCTCGATAACCGCTATTCGCTTGCCGTGGTTCTCCGTAAGAATGCGGTTGAGCAGCGTAGTCTTGCCAGCCCCCAGAAACCCGGTCAAAACCGTTACCGGTACCCGCTGATCCCACGCTTTAGCTTCCATCTAGTACCTCCTTCGGGAAGCGGGGAAACAACATCAGCTCCAAATGATATCTCGCTATCATTGAGAATGAAAGCCTATTATCGTTTGTTTTTCATGGTCTGGTGGGTCCATCCGTCTCACACGCCGCTGACGTATAGAGTTTCGTCTGTGGTCTAGTGTTCGTGGCCGTGTCCCTGGCGGGCAGTCATAACCTCCCACTCCGGGAAGGGGTCTTTAAACCTGGACCAACCGGTTTCGCCCAGGGCGAGCTCGTGGTCGTCGAGCAGGCACGCGTCGAGGTCGGAGACCATGCGTTCCCGGTCCATGCCGCTCCCGATAAAGACCAGCTCTTGCCGCCGGTCGCCGAAGGGCGGCTCCCAGTATGACCGGATCTCGTCCAGCTCCTCCCGGAACTTCGGCCAGTACTTCCTGGGGGTGGCGGCCCACCAGGTGCCGGCCGGCTCGAACCGGGCCGCGCCCCCGGCCTGCGACCAGAGAAAGGCCACGCCGGGACGCGAGGCGATCCAGAAAAGTCCTTTGGAGCGGATCACACCCTCCCACGAGCCGTGGATGAGGCGCGAGAACCGCTCGGGGTGGAAGGGCTTTCTCGCCCGGTAGACAAAGCTGGATATCCCGTATTCCTCGGTCTCAGGGACGTGTTCTCCGCGGGCCTCCTGGAGCCAGCCCGGGGCCTGGGCGGCCTTCTCGAAGTCGAAGAGCCCCGTGTTCAGGATCTGGTCTATCGGAACCCGGCCGTGCTCGGTGCGCAGAAGCCGGGCCTCCGGGTTGAGGTGCGAGATCACCGCCTCCGTCCGGGCGAGGGTCTCCTCGCCGGCGAGGTCCGCCTTGTTGAGCAGGATCACGTCGGCGAACTCGACCTGGTCCACCAGCAGATCCACGACCGTCCGGTCGTCCTCCTCCCCGGCGGCTATCCCGCGCTCGGTGAGGTCGTCCGCCGCCCGGTACTCCTCCAGGAACGTCGCCGCGTCCACGACGGTGACCATAGTGTCCAGCCGGGCGACGTCGGAGAGCGACTGCCCCTCCTCGTCGGCGAAGGTAAAGGTCTCCGCCACCGGCAGGGGCTCCGAGATGCCGGTGGACTCGATCAGGAGGTACTCGAAACGCCCCTCGCGCGCCAGACGCCCGACCTCGACGAGCAGGTCTTCGCGCAGGGTGCAGCAGATGCAGCCGTTGGTCATCTCCACGAGCTTCTCGTCCACCCGGTTGAGCGAGGAGCCGCTGGCGACGAGGCCCGCGTCTATGTTCACCTCGCTCATGTCGTTGACGATCACCGCGACGCGCATCCCCTCCCGGTTGTTGAGGGCGTGGTTGAGCACCGAGGTCTTCCCGGCTCCGAGAAACCCCGCGAGCACGGTTACGGGCAACTTGGTCTTGAGGTCCACAGAAGGACTCCTTTCTTCGGTTCTAGAACTTCCCGGTATCGAAGAAACCAGCGAGACGCTCCCACGCCTCCGGCATCTCCCCGGCCGCCACGGCTGCCTTGTGCCACGTCTCGACGCACCACTCGCGGTGTCCGGGGCCCAACTCCCGCTGCGCCCAGCGTTCGTACTCCGCCACACGGCGGAGCGCCCCGCAGAGTAGCGACCGGGTCGCTTCCTCCTCCGCCGGCCTGGGCCGGCGGCGTTCGGGCAGGTGCCGCGGGGCCCAAACGTTCCGCACAGGGTCCTCGACCAACTCCGGAGAGAAACCCCGGCGGCCCAGGTAGAGGCCCTTGACGGGCGGCCCCTCCCCGGGCGGCCCGGCGTAGAAGAAGCCGAAACCCCAGACCCGGAGCTCCTCCGCCCGCCCGGGCCGGAACGCGTAACCGGAGCTTCCCGCAACACCCTCCGGCGGACGCTCGCGGACAAAGCCGTAGGCGATCAGGGCGTTCCCCCCGGGCCGGACGATGTCCCGCCCCCAGCACCACATCTGCTGGTCCAGCAACAGCCGCCCCAGCTTCCGGACCCGGCCCGGGACCCGCAACGCTGGCGAAGCCAGGCTCATCCGGCCTCTCCCAGAAGCCCCCCGGAACCAGCAGAAAGGACCTCTCTCCCCTCCCCAGAAGACCCCGGCGCCCAGGCCCGCGCCCGGACCTTATCCACGCCGGGATGAATCCTCCCTGCCAGCCCGTAACGCCCCGCACAAACCAAACCGCTCGTCCCTCGCGTTAACCTCATCAAACCTCTCTCGACGACCGTTGACCTCGTTAATGATAATACAATACCAATAAAGTGCAAGGTCTGGCAGTATGGTTTGTTGTGTTGACGGGCGTTCGGGGCGTTGGATCGTGTACGACGCAGAGCTCCTGTTAATCGAAGAGCAGGCGAGGTTTTCTCACAAACACGGGCGATCTCCTGATATCATCTGGTCATGGCCACCCCACACAGACTAGAAGAGATAGTAGAAGCGTTCGGGCAGGCCCCGGCATCCCTGCGCCTGCCCATGCTGCTGGAGTACTCGGAGAAGCTCCCGGAGCTCCCGGATCATCTGAAAGAACACCGGGACGTAATGGAGCAGGTACACGAGTGTCAGACGCCGTTCTTCTTCGCCGCGGAGGTCGACGACGACCAGCGGGTAACCCTGCACTTCGATGCCCCGCGTGAGGCGCCCACCACGCGCAGCTTTGCCGGGGTCCTCTCCGAGGGCCTGAACCACCACCGGGTGGAGGAGATCGTGGCCACCCCCGATGACTTCTACCTCCGCATGGGGCTGTCCGAGGTTATCTCTCCGCTCAGGCTGAGGGGTATGTCGGCGATCCTGTGGCGCCTTAAGCGAAACCTGAAAGGCTATCTGGAGAACCGGGAAGCCGTTTGAGCCCGGACGGGCTATAGTTCTCTCCAGGGAGGCGATGCCCGTAGCGGAGAAGCTTCATCGGACGATACCCGCGCCTACCAGCTGGCTTTCCGGACGCCGGGCAACTCGCCTTTCAGGGCTTTCTCGCGGAGGTTGATGCGCGAGAGGCCGAACCTCCTGAAGTAGCCGCGGCTGCGGCCGTCTACCTGGTCCCGGTTGCGGACCCTGGTGGGAGACGAGTCGCGCGGCAACCGGGCGAGCTCGTACATGGCCTCCTGCCGGGCCGCGGGAGAAGAGGCGTGGGACTTTATCATGGCCTTCAACTCCCGTCTTCGCCCGGCGTGCCGGGCAACCGTCCGCTTGCGCTGCTCGTTTTTCGCGATCTTGGCCTTCCGGGCCATACCTCTCACTCCCCGTTCTAGACTACGTCCTTGAGCGTTAGCCCCTCGTCGCGCAGAAAGCGCGCGAGCCCCTTTTTGTCCAGCGTGCGCATCGCGCGCGTCGAGAGCTTGAGCCGCACCCAACGGTCCTGCTCCGGCACGTAAACTCGCCTCTTCTGCACGTTGGCCCGCCGGACCCGGCGCGTCCTCCGGTTCGAGTGGGAGATTGCGTTCCCGAAAGAGGGCCCCTTGCCGGTCAGGTCACATCGGCGCGCCACCGGCTACCTCGTCTCCCGGTACAACACGTGACGCCGCACCACCGGATCGTACTTCTTCAACTCCAGCCGCCCCGGCGTGTTGCGCCGGCTCTTGGTCGTCGTGTACACGTGCGGGCTCTCAGTACTCCTCAGCCTCACCAGCACCCTTACTCCCCTGCCTCCATCCGCCAAAGCTCTTCTCCTTCTGTCCGGTATCCAGCAAAACGATAATAGATTATCATAAAAGCCGGTGCTCCATCCAGACGTGCCGGGGGTTTCTGCGGTAGCCGCGCCGTTCGTAGAAGGTCTCCAGGCCGCGGTCCCTGATCGTGATCAGGTAAGAGGAGCGTACACCGAGGGTTCGGAGGGTGCGGCCCAGCTCTTCCAGCAAGGCCCCGCCAACCCCATCTCGCTGTTGTGCGTCGGGACGCACGCAGATCCACTGTATACAGAATACCTCGCCGCGGGCGGTTGTTTCGCGCGTCCCGAGGAGGAACCCGACCACCAGGCCGTACCCGTCCACGGCCACGAAGCCGAGAGAGCCGGGGAAGGCGCGAATCTCCTGGAGCCTGCGGGTTGCCGTTTCCCGCGTCCAGTTCTCCCGCCGGGGCTCCTTAGCGGCCGCTTCCACGAGCACCTCCGCGCACCCGTCGAGGTCGTCGCCGGAGAAGGGCGCAATACTGATATCAACGTGAAGCTTCTCCGGTTCCGCCGGGCGCTGGTCTGGATCGGTGAAGGCGTACCTCCCGCGCGGGTTCTCGTTACCGAAACCGTTCAACCCGGCCCCCCGTTGTGCTCCGCTCCGAAGCCCGGCGGCACGAAGGTCACGTTGGGCTTGCCGGTCTTCGGGTGGAGGCCAACCTCCGCATCCACCTCGTACAGAGAGCGGATGAGGGTAGGGGTGAGGACCTCTTCGGGGGTACCGCAGGCCTGGATCTCTCCGCCGCCTATGGCGTAGATGCGATCGCAGTAGAGGGCGGCCAGGTTCAGGTCGTGGAGGGCGGCGAGCGTAGTCACGCCGAGGTCTCTGACGAGGGTCAAGAGCTCCAGCTGGTAGCGGACGTCGAGGTGGTTCGTCGGCTCGTCCAGGACGAGGAAGCGCGCCTTCTGGGCCAGGGCCCGGGCGAGGAGCACCCTTTGTTTCTCTCCGCCCGAAAGCGTCAGGAAGCTCCGCTCGGCGAAGTGGAGCACGTTCACCCGGGAGAGGGCATCCTCCACGATACGCTCGTCTTTCTCGTTGTCGCGCTCCAGGAGGCCCTTGTGAGGGGTGCGGCCCATCGCGACGATCTCGCGAACGGTGAAGTCGAAGTCCGTCTGCGACTCCTGTACGACGACCGCCGTCCGGCGGCTCATCTGCCGGGCGTTCATGCGCCAGACGTCTTCACCGTCGAGCGACACGAGACCGGCGTCGGGCCTCAGCACCCGGTAGACGCAGCGCAGGAGGCTGGACTTGCCCGAGCCGTTCGGCCCGATCAGGCCGACCAGCTCGCCGGGGTGCGCCTCGGCGTTTATGGAGCGTACTATCTTATGGCCGTCCACGCCCCAGGAGACCTCTTGAGTTTGTAGCTTCATTACCCGCCCCCTCCGAAAGCCTTTGCCGCCCCCGCCTTGCGGCGCATCAGCCAGATAAAGAACGGCCCCCCGATCAGGGAGGTCACCACCCCTACGGGCAGCTCCTCCGGGGCCACGGCCGTCCGCGCCAGCACGTCCACCCATATGAGGAAGATACCGCCGAGCAGCACGCAGACCGGCAGCACCCGCCGGTGGTCCGAACCGACGAGCAGGCGCACGACGTGGGGCATCATCAGCCCGACAAAGCCGATGGAGCCGCTCACCGAGACCATCGTCCCGGTCAGGAGACCCGTGAGCACGAGCAGCTCCCGGCGGAAGCGGCTGGTGTCCACGCCCAGCGTCGCCGCGCTCTCCTCGCCGACCAGCAGGGCGTTCAGCTCCCGAGCGCGCAGTACGAGGTAGAAGGAGCCCGTGAGGAGCACGACGGCGGGGACGGTCAGGTACTCCCAGCGGGCACCGCCGAGGCTGCCGAGCATCCAGAAGAGGACCGAGCGGATCTGGTTCGAGTCCTCGGCCCGGAAGATCATGAAGCTCGTTACCGCCGAGAGCACGTAGGAGACGGCCACCCCCGAGAGGATGAGACGCACGGGCGAGACCGTGCCGCCCGCGCCCCGGGCGAGCACGAAGACCAAAACGAAGGCCCCGGTCGCGCCGAGGAAGGCGGCGACGGAGAGCGAGTAGACCCCGAAAGCATGAAGCCCGGCGATGAGGACCAGCACCGCCCCCACCGACGCCCCGGAGGAGCCGCCCAGGATAAACGGGTCGGCCAGGGGGTTGCGCACCACCGCCTGGAGCGTCGCGCCCACTACGGCGAGCCCCGCGCCCACCACGGCGGCGAGCAAGACCCGCGGGAAGCGTATCTGCCAGACGATCTGCTCCTGCGACATCGACCAGTCGGCAGCGAAGAGACCCGTCGTCTTATGAAACGCTATCTGCCAGACCGTGAGCGGCGAGATCTCGACCGGCCCTATGGTAACCGCGAGCGTGATCGAAACGACGAGGCCGGCGAGCAGCAAGAGCAAGAGCCCCGCGAACCCCGCGCCCCGAGACGCCGCACCCGGCCAGGCAGTCACTCCCCGCCCCCGCTCTCGAACGCATCCGGGTAGAACGCGGCGGCCAGCTTCTCGACGGCCGCCACGTTCCGGACGCTGGGGGTCGCCTCGGCGTAGGAGAGCACGACGAAGTTCTCCTCGCGGATTGACTCCACATCCTTCAGGGCCGGGTTGTTCTTCAAGAACGAGATCTTGCCCTCCGCCGAAGGCTCCCCGTAGTCCACGACCACTATAAACTCGGGGTCCCGCTCGACGACCTCCTCCCAGCCGACCGTGGTCCAGCTGTCCTCCACACTCCCGAAGACGTTCTCCCCACCGGCCAGCCCAATAAGGGCGTTGGGCATCGCCTCGCCAGCCGCGGTGAGCGGCGTCTGCTCGCCGGAGTCGTAGACGAAAACGCGCAGGGGCTCTGCGTTCTCCGGCAGCCTCGAACGTACCCCGGCTACCTGATCCTCGTAGCCTTCCACCAGCCTCTCGGCCCGGTCCCCGACGCCGAAGATCCGGCCGAGGTTCATGCTGTCCGCGTAGGTGTCCTCTATTGAGACGTCCGGCCGCGGTCCGACCCGGATGCAGGACTCCCGGATGGCGTAGGAGTCGATGCCGAACTCCGCCAGTGCCTCCGGCGTCACGCCACTCTCCTCCGTAAAGCCGTAGTTCCAGCCGGCGGCCACGAAGTCCGCGTCCGCGCCCAGTATCGTCTCCATCCCCGTCAGGTACTCCCTCGTGAGTATCGGCACCCGCTCCAGCTCGTCCCGGAGCCCCGGCAGGACCTCGCCCTTGCCGTCCACGCCGGTCACCCCCACCATCCGGTCCGCGACCCCCAGGGAAAGGACCATCTCCACGACGTTTATGTCGTTCGCGATCGCGCGCTCCGGCGGCTTCTGGAAGGTGGTCTCCCGCCCGCAGCTCTCGATCGTCACCGGCTCGTAGCCCGCCTGCTCTCCGCCCTCACCACCGCTTCGCGGCTGCTGCTCGGACTGGGCGCAGGCGGTGGGGGTGAGCGCCAGGGCGAGCGCCAGCAGCACCAGCGTGAGGCGCCTGATCTCCTTCTTCATCATCCGCCGTCGTCTTCGCGGAACTCTTGCGGGTAGAGCTCTTCGGCGAGCGTGCGGACGGCCTGCGCGTTGCGGACGCCAGCGACTAGCTCGGAGAGCCCGATCGTCAGAAAGCGTTCTTCCCGGATAGCTTCGAGTTCGGCGAGCGCCGGGTTGGAGACCAGCCCCTGGCGCACCTCTTCCGGGTCGTCCCCGCAGCAGTGGCCTATGAGGATAACGTCCGGGTCGCGACGGACGAACTCTTCCCAGCTCGACTCGGCGAACTGGTCCGGGAGGTCGGAGTAGACGTTCTCCGCGCCGGCGAGCCGCATCACCTCGTCGGCCAGCCCGTTGCCGCCCGCGACGAACGGGGCCGGGTCTACGCTGTCGGTGTAGGCGATGCTTACCGGGTCCTCGATCTCCCCTACCACCCGCTGCGTCTCTTCCACGGTATCCCGCATCTCGGCGACGATCTCCTCCGCCCGCTCCTCGACGCCGAAGATGCGGCCGATGGTCTGGATGTCCTCGTAGACCTGCTCGAAGCTGGCCTTTTCCTCCCCGGCGTCCGGGCAGTACTCCGTCATCAGGTACGTGCCGATACCCAACTCGTGCAGCTCCTCCCGGCTCCCGGCGGCCTCCGGCCCGAACGCGCTCTCGAACCCGCCGAAAACGAAGTCCGGCTCCGCCCCCAGGACCACCTCCCGGGACGGGTACTGGTCCGCGAGCACCGGCACCCGCTCGTACTCCTCCTCCCACTCCGGCAGTATTTCGTCGTCCAGATAAGCCGTGCCGACCATGCTTTCCTCGAGCCCGAGGGCCAGCAACACCTCGGTAACGTGCTGGTTCATGGTCACGGCCCGCTCCGGCGGGCGCTCGAAGGTCTGCTCGATCCCGCAGTTCTCTACCGGGACCGGCTCGTAGCCCGACGCGTCTCCGCCTTCTTCTCCCTGCTCCGCCGAACCGCCCCCGCAGCCCCCTAGCACGACCGCCAGCGCCAGCAACAGCAACACCCGCTTCATCGAGCAACCTCCCCAACCGTTCTCTGAAACACGCCGCTTCCGCCTTCTTCGCCCCCGCCACGACAACCCGGAGCCAGGGCGTACGCCCCGGCGACCCCGCCACCGACCAGGTGATCCGCGACGATGCGTTCCACGGCCCGCGGGCCGGAGACCCCGTACCAGACGCCCTCGGGGTAGACCACCATCGTGGGCCCGAGGTTGCACGGGTAGAGGCAACCAGCCTGGGCCACCAACACCCGTCCGGCGCCGGCGCCACCGTCCTCCAACCTCCGCTCCCGCAACTCCCGCCGGAGATGCCTCCACAACCCTCCAGCCCCCCGCGCCGTACAGCGCGGTCCCGTACAGACCAGGACGTGCCGCTCGTGAGCAGGGATCTCGGACCACGCCCGCGGGTCTTCCAGAGCACGCCGGCCTCCGTCCGGCACCATCGCGTTCCGGCCCTCAACCCTCGTTCCGGCCCCAGCTTCGCAGGCCGCCCTCCGAACCAACTCCGCAACGACCGGCCCCCGCAGCGGCGTTTCGGCGAAGACCACCTCCGGCGCCCACGCCCGGTCCAACCCCCAGCGCGCCGCGACCTTCTTGAGCCACACGAGCAGCGCCGGCTCGATAGAGAAAGAGACCGGGACTACCAGGACTCGCGAAACTCCGCTTCGCGCACACCCGGACAACGCCTCCGGGAACGACGGCCCCCCACGGTCCACAACCGCCTCCCGGACGACAGGCCATCGCCCGGTCTCCCGCAGCGTGTCCGCCACCCGTTCTAGCGTCTCCCCCACCCCGCCCCCGTAACTCCCTCTGCCCAACAAGATAACCGCTTCCAACTCCTGATACTCCACGATCGCCTCCTCGACACTCCGAACGCCCGCCGTAAGCCAGCCAGGCCTGCGACCGGTCCCTCAGACAGCTTTTATTGATAATTAATTATTAACAATAGTGTGCCCGCTCTGCGCCGTCAAGCCGTTATCGCGTTGGGTTGACTGGTTTCTCCTCGGGTTTTCTCTCAAAAAAGCTTTGCGCAGCCGCTACGGGCAGTTCCAAGATCTTTTTCCCGGCCCACGGAGTCCGTGGCGGATCGGGAGCGCCCCGTGGCCCCCAGCCCGGCGGCTACCAGTCAAGAAGGCGTTATTGACTGGTAGCCGCTGCGGTAAAACGTTCCGCACAGAACTCCGGGCGCTGCACTCCGGTGGTTCAAAAGCCGAAGCCAACGTGATATATTAATCTCATGAAGACCGTTAGGAACACCAGGCAGCGCAACGCCATCCTAAAGAACATTCGGGAGGCTGAAGGCCCGCTCTCCGTAGCCGAGATACACGAGCGGGCCGGCCGGGAGATACCGGGGTTGGGAATAGCAACGGTGTACCGGGCGATCAAGGCGCTCAGAGAAGACGAGGAGATCGTGGTGGTCGAGTTGCCGGGAGAGGAGCCTCGTTACGAGCCGGTCGGCCGGGGGCACCACCACCACTTCCGGTGTCTCTCGTGCAGGCAGACCTTTGACCTGGACATGTGCCCGGTGGGCATACCGCAGGGTACGACCCTGCCCGGTGGCTACGTGGTAGAAGACCACAGCCTGACGCTCTACGGGCGATGCTCCGATTGCCTGAACTAGCCCACCGGGTGGACGGACATATTGAGGAGGGGGCGTGGACGTAAGGCCTGACACGGTCGTGCGCTTGGAGTACGTCCTGCGGGTGGACGGCGACGTCGTCGACGCCACCCCCGAGGGAGAGACCGTCTCGGTACTGTACGGCCACGCCACCACGTTGCCTACCGGGCTTGAAGGGGTGTTGTTGGGGCGGGAGCCCGGCCCGTTCCGGGAGGTCGTGCCGCCGGAGCTCGGCGCCGGCCGCCACGATCCCGCGAAGGTAATGGCCGTGGGTCGGGAGGAGTTGCCGGCTGGTTCCGTCGAGGTCGGGGAGCAGTTCTACGCCCAGGACGAAAAAGGTTCCCCGGTAACGGCCCGCGTAGTCGGGGTCGAAGGAGAGCGCGTGATCTTGGACACCAACCCGGAGTTCGCCGGGAAGGCGCTCGAGTATACCGGCGTGATCCACGATATCCGGGAGGCGACGCCCGGGGAGATCTCTCACGGCCACGTCCACGGCGAGGGCGGGGTCCAGCACTGATGGATACCACGCGATAGTTCGAAGGAGCCGGATGAGGTTCAAGAAACGTATACCAGTAACGCTCGTGGGCGGCTTTCTCGGCGCGGGGAAGACCACGCTGGTGAACCGCCTGATCTCCGCCGGTGATTATCGCTACGGGGTGGTGGTCAACGAGTTCGGTGACGCCCAGGTAGACGCGGCCCTGATAGAGGAACTCGAAGACAACGGCGTCGCGGAGCTAGAGGGTGGCTGTCTGTGCTGCGTGGGGCGCGAGGACCTGACCGGGGTGTTCTACGACCTTATCTGCCGGGAGGAGCCGCCCGAGTACATCCTGGTCGAGCTCAGCGGTATGGCGGACCCCGTGCCGGTCGCCCAGCAGCTCTTGACCACCGAGTTCCGGGGGCTGCTGGAGCTCGACGGCATAGTAGCGGTCGCTGACGCCGAAAACCTGGATGTGACCCTGCGCGAAGCGCCGGAGGGGCTCGCGCAACTCGCCTACGCCAACGTGGTCGTGTTGAACAAGGCGGACCGGGTAGACGGCCCGACGCTCGTCGCGGCGGAACGAACCATATCGCGGCTCAATCCGTTGGCACCGATCCTCAGAGCCACCGGCTCCGCGGTAGAAACCCGGGACGTCACAGGCCTACAAGCCCTGGCACCGGACTGGAAGCCCAGCGGGCATCAACTCCGGCACAGCGGGGACGTCGCCACGTTCACCCTCCGCGCGGAGAAGCCCCTGCGGCTGGAGCGCTGGATCCGGTTCCACCGGGAGTTCATTATCGCCCGGTCCGGCGATGTGCTGCGGGCCAAAGGTATCCTGCAGTTCGCCGAGCTCGACTACCCGATGCTGCTGCAGGCCGTAAGAGAACTCTACTCCTTCGATGCCCACGAAGGTCCCCACCCGGGAGGCTCGGAGCTCGTCGTAATCGGCCGCAACCTGGACGAAACCCAGTACCACGAAGCCTTCGAGCGGGCACTGGTATCGTAACCCCCGCCTGAACGGGAGCGTGGCCCTCTCTACGGACCGTTCCCCTGGAGGTCCACCCGGTAGAGGCTGTACTCCTCGCTCGGGGTCTCCACGAGAGTAAACTCGGAAGACTGCCGTAACTGCTCGCTGAACGGCGTGTCCGGGTAGACGAGCAGGTAGTCGGCGTTCTGGCGGCGCAGGAGCTCCCTGGCCCGCTCCAGATCCACCCCGGCGTAGAACTCCTGCACGTCCCGCGCCCCCTGGGGCATTACGATGGCCCCGCCGGTGCGCTCCTGGAGGTCCGGCAACACCTCGTATACGAGCCCCGCCCTCAAGCTGGCCACGTTCGCGTTCGCCGACCAGGCCGGGATCAGGGTGTTCAGCTGGTCCCGGGCGAACACGACGCTCTCCTCCTCTATGTTGTCCCGCATCCAGGGAAAGACCGGGTCGAAGCCGTCCCCTAACCCGCCGGGTTCCGCCCTGTTTCCCAGTATTACGTCTCCCGCCCCCGCGACCGTCGCGGGGGCGGCCACGGCCAGCGCGACGGCTACCACCACCAGCGGCAGCGCCCCGGCTATCTGACGCGCGAGGCGCGAGCCGCCCAGCCGGGACTGTATGTACCGGACGGCCTCCCACGCCATCCACCCGACGGTAAGCACGGCGGCCAGCGAGATAACCCAGGTCAGGCGGTGGAGCTGTCCGGGCAGGACCACGTTA
>SIRX01000187.1 GCA_004563715.1 Actinomycetota bacterium
GCGAGAGCAGCACGCGTGGCATAGAATTACTTCTTCGAGGGTATGGGGTGTCTGGTAGCCGCTTGACGGGTGGCGCAGTTCGGCCTCCAGACAACAAATGTTTCGGGTGATGGGACCTTGAAGGGGAATCAGGCTACAAAGGACCTCGTGGTAATCGGTGCGCTGCTCGTATTGGCGTTTGCTGTTGCCAGCGTACTAGATGTGTTCGAGTGGCTCTTCGAGGTGAGCCGGGACCACGAAAGCTGGCAACTCGACGAGCTCTTTACCCTGATCATGTTCTCCAGCCTCGCGCTGGCTGTTTTCGCCTGGCGCCGTTGGAGAGAGTCCGTCCGGGACAACGATCGGCGCCGGCGGGCCGAAGAGGCGCTCCGGGAGAGCGAGGAGCGCTACCGGGCGGTGATCTCGCAGAGCGCCGAGAACATTTTTCTCGCGGACGCCGCGAGCAAGCGCGTCCTGGAGGCCAACGTCGCTTTCCGGCGGTTGACCGGGTATACCCCCGAGGAGTTGCAGAACATGACGATCTACGATCTCGTCACCCACGGCCCGGAGGAGGTGGACTCCCACTGCCGGCGGGCCCTCGAGTTCGGACAACACTTTGTCGGCGAGCATCGTTACCGGACGAAAGAAGGTTCCCTGGTCGACGTGGAGGCCAGCGTGAGCGTCGCCTCCTACGGTGGCGAGGAAACTTTCTGCGTCGTCGCGCGGGATATCACCGGGCGCAAGAGAGATGAAGAGGCGTTGCGCCGGCGGGACGCGATCCTGCAGGCCGCGAGGTACGCGGCCGATTTGTTTCTCAAGACACCATCCTGGGACTCGGGCATGCAGTCTGTGCTGGAGGCCCTGGGCGAGGCCGCGCAGGCCAGCCGCGCCTATGTTTTCGAGAATTACCCGGACGGCGAGGGGCGCTACTGCGGCCGGCAGCGCTACGAGTGGGTGCCGCCGGGCGTCCCGCCGCAGATAGACAACCCAGGGCTGCAGGCCCTGTGCTTGCACGAGGCGGGGCTCGGCCGGTGGGCGGAGGTACTGGGCCGGGAACAAACCCTGTACGGCAACGTGCGGGACTTCCCGGAGCACGAGCGGCACGACCTGGTCGCCCAGGAGATCAAATCCATCGTGGTCGTGCCCGTCTTCGTGGAGGGCCGGTGGTGGGGTCTGATCGGCTTTGACGAGACGCTCGCGGAGCGTGAGTGGTCCGAGTCCGAGGTAAACGCCCTGCGGTCGGCGGCCAGCACGCTCGGCACGGCCATCCGGCGCGAGAGGGCCGAGGAGGAGTTGCGCCGCAGCGAGGAGCGATTCCGCTCCCTGGTCCAGAACGCCTCGGACGCTATTACGGTCCTGGAGCCGGACGGCACCGTGCGCTACCAGAGCCCGGCGGCCGAGCGGGTTCTCGGGTTTAGCCCGGAGAAGATGGTTGGCAAGAGCGGCTTCGTTCATGTGCATCCTGAGGACCTCGGGCGACTCCGCGCTATCTTCGAAACGAACCTGAAGGACCGTCGCAGCGGCGTCCAGCCGCCCGTTGAGGTCCGGGTCCGGCATGCGGACGGCTCCTGGCATCACGTGGAGGCGGTCGCCAACTACCTGCTTGACGACCCCAACATTAGGGGCATCGTGGTCAACGCCCGCGACATCACGGAGCGCAGAGAGGCCGAGGAGCGGTTGCGCCGCAGCGAGGAGCGATTCCGGAACCTCTTCGAGAACGCCGCGGACGCCGTCTTCGTTCACGACCTGGAGGGCAACTTCGTGGACGTGAACGGCCGGGCCTGCGAGAGCCTGGGTTACACCCGCGAAGAGTTGCTCGGCATGTCGGTTCCGGACGTAGAGGTGAACTTCGACCCCGGCGTGCTCGAGGATCTCTGGGACCAGATGGCGTCCGGCGCGCCGGTGACGCTCGACGGGCGTCATCGGCGCAAGGACGGCGGCGTCTTCCCCGTGGAGGTCCGCCTCGGCCTCTTCGAGCAGGGCGGCGAGCGGCTCCTGATCGCGCTCGCCCGCGACGTTACGGAACGGCTTGAGGCCGAGGATACGCTGGCTGGCCTCTTTCCCCAAGAAAAACCCCGAGATCGTGATCGAAGCGGACCTCACCGGGAACGTAACCTACGTCAACCCCGCGGCGGAGGAGCGGTTCCCTGGCCTCCGCTTCGCCGGGCCCCGGCATCCTTTGATGCAGAGTTTCGAGGACCTCGTCGCTTCTCTGCAAAGCGGCGAGAGGGAGGTCTTCAACCGGGACGTTGAAGTAGAAGGCTCTTTCTACTATCAGACCGTGATCCACCTCCCACAGAGCGGCGTGGTGCGGCTCTACGCCAGCGACGTCACCGAGCGCCGCCGGGTGGAGGCGAACCTCGTCGAGGCGCAGCGCATAGGCCGTCTGGGGAGTTGGGAGGCGGAGCCGGTCCGTCCAGGGAAGTCCCGGGAGGAGCACGAGATGCGCTGGTCCGACGAGATGTTCCGCATTCTCGGGCTCGCGCCGCAAGAGTTCACCCCTACCTTCGGGAAGCTCATCGAGTTTATCCACCCCCAGGACAGGGGTTACGTGTCAGAGGCCATAAGGACGGCCGTCTCGAAGGGCGAACCTTCCTGCACCGTAGACCATCGCATATTGCGGCCCGACGGGGAGGAGCGCTTTGTCCAGGCGCGGCTGGAGATGGTCTACGGCGATGGTGGCGAGCTCGTAACGAACTTCGGCACCATCCTGGATATAACCGAGCGCAAGAAGGCTGAGGATGATCTGAGGTACAGCGAGAGCAGGCTCGCGGAGGCCCAGCGGATAGCGCACGTGGGTAACTGGGAGTTCGACGTTCGCGAGAACAAGGCTTTCTGGTCCGACGAGATGCTCCGCATATTCGGCCTCTCTCCCCAGCAGTTCGTCCCCGACTACGGGACCTTCCTCAAGTTCGTGCACCCCGAAGACAGAGACGTCGTCCGGAGCGCGGTTCGCCACGCGATGTACGAGGTCGGGCGGAGCAGCTTCGACTACCGGATAGTGCGGCCTGCCGGGGAGGTGAGGACCGTACACGCCGAGTACGAAGTGGTACGCGACGAGGCCGGAAACGCGCTCAGGATCGTGGGGACGGCCCACGATATAACCGAGCGCAAGGCGCTGGAGCGGGAGCTGGAGCACCGGGCGTTCCACGATGCCCTGACCGGGCTTCCCAACCGGGCTCTGTTTATGGACCGGCTGCGGCACGCGCTCTCCCGTTCCCCCCTGGGGGACGACGACGTCGCCGTGCTGTTACTGGACCTCGACAACTTCAAGGTCGTAAACGACTCGCTCGGCCACGAGGCCGGTGACCGGCGGCTCGTCGCCATAGCCGGGGTTCTGCGCGGCTGCCTGAGCCCGGAGGACACCGTCGCGCGCGTCGGCGGCGACGAGTTCTGCGTCCTGCTGGAGCACGCAGCGGGCTTCGACGAGGCTACAAATGCCGCGCGCCAGATCGTAGAGGCGCTGCGTGAACCCCAGATGATTGGGGGGCACGAAGTAACCATCACCGCCAGCATCGGCATCGTCCTCGGCTCTCCAGGAAGCTCCAGGGCCGAGGACCTCGTGCGGAAGGCCGACCTGGCGATGTACCAGGCGAAGAACAAGGGTAAGAAACGCTACGAGCTCTTCGATCCCGCCATGAATGTCCGCGCCGTAGAGCGGCTGCGGCTGGAGACCGGGCTGCGCCGGGCCCTGCGGAAAGAGGAGTTCGAGGTTCACTACCAGCCGGTGGTAGAGTTGGAGAGCGGCGCGATGACGGGCGTCGAGGCGCTCGTTCGCTGGCGCCACCCCCGGCGTGGGCTCGTGTTCCCCGGCGAGTTCATCCCCCTGGCCGAGGAGACCGGCCTTGTAGTGCCCATCGGGCACCGGGTTATCGTCGAGGCTTGCCGCCAGGTAAGGACGTGGCGCGAGCAACGCCCGCACCTCGGACCACTCGCGCTCGGCGTGAACCTCTCCGCAAAGCAGTTCCAATACCCCGGCCTCGTAGATGAAATCTCTGGCGTCCTGCGGGAAACGGGGCTGAACCCCAGCGCCCTGATGCTGGAGATCACGGAGACCATCGCGATGGAGGACGAGCGGGCCACCCTCGCCATCCTCCACGCGCTGAAAGCCCTGGGCGTGAAGGTGGCGATAGACGATTTCGGCACGGGATACTCTTCACTAGCCTACCTGAAGCGGTTCCCGGTGGACATCCTCAAGGTAGACCGCACCTTCGTTGCCGGGCTCGGAAAGGACCCGGAGGACGACGCGATAGCCCGGGCCGTCGTGGCGTTTGCCCGGGCCCTGGGCCTCGAAGTCGTCGCCGAAGGAATCGAAAACGGGGAGCAGGCCGCCCTGTTGCGGGAGATGGGCTGCGACCTGGGCCAGGGGTATTACTTCGCACGCCCGCTGGCCGCAGCCGGCGTGTTCGCGACGACGAGGGAGAGAGCCGGCTTCGGCCCGAGCCGTTGACCGCCGTGCGCCCTGCTATTATCGGTCGCATGTTCAAGGAAGCGGAACCAAACCCCGAAAGGGACCTCGCCATGATGCGCCGGGCGCTCGCCGCCGCCGAAGAAGCGGCCGAAAGGGGAGAGGTTCCCGTCGGGGCCGTCGTGGCCCGCGGGGAAGAGGTGCTGGCCGTCCGCACCAACGAACGGGAAGCCTCCCAGGACCCTACAGCCCACGCCGAGCTGCTCGCCATCCGCGAGGCCGCCGCCCGCGCCGGGAGTTGGCGCCTGGCCGGATGCACCCTCTACGCCACCCTGGAACCCTGTCCCATGTGCGCCGGCGCCGCCCACGCCGCCCGCATCTCCCGCCTCGTCTACGCCGCCCCGGACCCCAAAGCCGGATACGCTGGCACCCTCCACGACCTCCCCTCCGACGCCCGCCTCAACCACACCTTCGCCACCGAAGCCGGCCTCCTCCGGGACGAAGCCGCCGAACTCCTCCGCGAGTTCTTCAAAAGCCGGCGGAAACGCACCAGATAACCTTCCCCAACCCGCTTCCAGCTGCTTCCAGAGCCGGCAAAATCTAAACGTCAAATACACATACAGCGAAGCCGGACACCTGGCCGGAGGTTACACGGCTGATTTAGGCTTCTGACTCGACCTGACATAAAGGTGGATGATTTGCGGCATATTCCCGTATTTCGGGGTTTTCCGGAAAATTTCCTGAAAAAAATTTCGCGGAGGCCCGATCCGGGACAAGCCGCTTGGAAACGCGGGTTTCGGCGTTTTCAACGGCATTAACCTGAAATTAAGGTTTATTGGTAAGGTGTTGCGAATCGAAAATGTGGTGTGCTAGCTTTCTGCACTACCAGATGTGGTGTTCGTTGTACGGGGGTTGTTACGGTGCAGTGTCCATACTGCGATTTTGAGGATACGAAGGTTATAGACTCGCGGCTTTCAGAGACGAAGGATGCTGTGCGGCGTCGCCGGGAGTGTCTCTCTTGCGGGAAGAGGTTCACCACGTACGAGCGGCGGGAGCCGTTGAAGCTCATGGTGGTCAAGCGGGACGGGGAGCGCGAGCCGTTCGACCGCGAGAAGCTGCGAACGGGGTTGGCCCGGGCCTGTGCCAAGCATCGGGTCTCGGATGAGGAGATCGAGTTGATCGTGGACGAGATCGAGGCCGAGCTTCGGGAGCGGCGCCGGCACGAGGTGACGTCGCGGCGCGTCGGGGACATGGTTCTGTTCCGGTTGCGGCAGCTCGACATGGTGGCGTACCTCAGGTTCGCCTCCGTCTACCGGCAGTACACGGACGTGGACCAGTTCCGGTCCGAGCTGGTAAAGCTGGCCGGGCCGGGAATCGGCAACAACAGGTAACAGGTAATAAACGGGTAGTGGGATAAACGTACTTCCACAGTAGAATAACGGGGAGGATAATCATGGAAGTAGACCGCAAGAAGCTGACCGACATCGACCTTACGGACAACGCGCGCGCCGTGCTGGCGAAGCGCTACCTCAAGAAGAACGAGGCCGGAGAGGCTATAGAAGAGCCCATAGACATGTTCCGGCGGGTGGCCCGGAACATCGCCGAGGGCGAGTTCCGCTTCAAGGAAGGGGATGAGGCCCAGGCGCTCTACGAGGAGTCCGAAGAGAACTTCCTGCAGATGATGCTCTCCAGGAAGTTCATGCCCAACTCGCCGACCCTCATGAACGCCGGCCGGGAGCTGCAGCAGCTCTCGGCGTGCTTCGTGCTGCCGGTGGAGGACTCCATAGACGGCATCTACGACACCCTCAAGCACCAGGCCATCATCCACAAGTCGGGCGGCGGGACGGGCTTTGGCTTCTCACGCTTGAGGCCGAAGAACGACCTGGTCAAGAGCACGATGGGCGTGTCGAGCGGCCCGGTGTCGTTCATGGCGATCTACGACGCCTCCACCGACAAGATCAAGCAGGGCGGCACCCGGCGCGGGGCGAACATGGGCATCCTCCGGGTGGACCACCCGGACATTGAGGAGTTCATCACCTGCAAGAAGGACAACGACCAGATCAACAACTTCAACATCTCGGTGGCGATCACCGACGCCTTTATGGAGGCTGTCGAGCGGGATGCCGACTTCGACCTCGTAAACCCCCGTGACGGGGAGGTCATAAAGACCGTGCGGGCCAAAGAGTTGATGCGCCAGATCGTCGAGGGGGCGTGGCTCAACGGGGAGCCGGGCG
>SIRX01000188.1 GCA_004563715.1 Actinomycetota bacterium
GGGCTGCAGGTCCTCCGGCTGCTCGTCTTTCGGGAGGGCCGCGCTCTCCACGACGGGTATCGTGCGGGGACCGGGCTCCAGCCGGGGCTCGGGCTCGGCCTGCGCGGCGACGGGCTCCACGGCGGCGCTCTCCGGCCCGTCCCGCTGGACGACCACCGCGGCTACCAGGAGCGCGATCAATAGCGAGCCCGCCATCGAGATGACCCCGATCCTCAGAAGCACCTGCTACACCTCCGTCTCGCTAGTGTTGGCGCGGGCGTGAGAAAACGTCCGCGCCGTCCGAAGTCTGCTGCTTCTAGCGCCGGTCCCGCGTTCCAGCCCGCAGGACGGAGAGGCCCACGCCGAGGCCGGCAAGCAACAACCCCGCCAAGCCGAGCAGCGGCAGGCCGCCGGTGACCGGCAGACCCTTCTTGGGGATCGTGCTGGTAATAACGTCGCCGGGCACACCGTTACCCCCGTACTGGAGCGTAGTAACGCTGTCGCCCGGGCCGGGGATGCCGTTGCCGTTGTCACCGTTGCCGTTGCCGTTGTCACCATTACCACCGTTGCCGTTCTCACCGTTGCCGCCACCGAGGTTGATCTCGTTGATGATCTGGGTGCAGGCCTGGATGATCGAGGCGTCGTACTGGTTCCCGCTGTTGTTGTTTATTATCGCCTGGCACTGGCCGGCGGTCAGGTTTTGCAGTACCTGGTCGTCACCAGAGCCGGTTACGATGTTGCCGTCACCGATGGGTCCCCCATCGCCAGCGTCGTCATCGTCGTCCGGCGGCGGAGCACCGTCGTCGGGACAGGCCGCAACCACGAAGGTGTTAGTAAATTCGCCAATGGTGATGTTGTCTGCTGTGATTTCGAGAAGCGGATCCTCAGTTATGTCAAGAAATTCCTCCAAAGCGGCAGCTACATCTGCCTCAACCGCTGTTGCGGTCACGGTGGTCTCACCCGGCGGGAGACACACGGCCTCCCCGCTCTCGACCGTCTGCGTGTTTCCTTCGGAGTCCGTCACCTCTATGTCAAAGACGCTCGCATCCAGAGCCGCGTTTAGCTGTGCAAGTTGTTCAGCCGTCAAATCCAGTGTTGACTCCGCATCGGCAGTGAGCAAGGCGGTAAAGGTTACCGGCCTCTCGTCCTCGGGACAGCCGCCCGCGCCGCACTCACCCTCATCTACGCTTACCGTGAGACCGAAGATTATGTCTTCTAGCTCTATATCCGTGATCTGGGCTTGGGCAGGTCCAGAGACCACCCCGAACGAGAGCGCGAACGTCGTGATCAGAGCCAATCCAAACGCCAGTAACCTCTTCAACTCCCCCACCTTTCTTCCTGTCGCTTCCCGAACGTCGCCGCGCACACAACACGAACAGGTTCTGTTTCCCGGTTCTTCTGGAACCCACCAACACGGTCTCCTCGACCGTTCCGTCAACTAACCTGCTACGAAGTAGTTTGAGTCATCGAGTATTAGGACTTCCCCCCTCTGCCAGGTACGCTCTTTCTCCGCTCTACAGAACGGTGTGACGCTTGTGCCATCATACACGGTCCACACTTGTTAATCTAGATTAAATAGCGTGAACGTTTGTAAACACTGTAGAGGTTCCGCCTTTGCAGGCGCACCTGCTCCGTGCGCTGCGGAGCGTGTTCTGCATGCCCCCGGTTGTTGCCAGAGAAGACTCTGGGCCGCCCGCCCGGGGGCTCCGGGCAAGGTTCAGCTTACTTCGAGGAACCGCATGTCGGAGTGGTTCTCGCTGTACTCGAAGCGGACCCAGCCCTCCAGCTTGCAGGCCCTCACGCTGGCGAGCACCTGCCAGGACGGGTTACGGAGCGTGAGGTGGTGGGCGTAGAGTTGCGACCGGACGGCCAGCTCCCGAGCCGACTGAACGTCCAGAAAGGTGACGCCCGAGAGGTCTACGACGGTCGGGCGGCGGAGGCTGGCGACGCCGCTCAGGGTCTCGCGCAACTCCTCGCCGGAGCAGAGGTCCAGCTCTCCTCGCAGCTCGACGACCATCTCTCCGCCGGGCGTTTGACGAGCTTCGATACCGTACAAAACTACACACCTTCCCCAGAGCTTAGCGCTGCTCCAGTGCTCTCGAACTTGCGCTACTGTATGTAGGACAGGCGTAGGGGCTCCACGGTTACAGCGGGACGGAATATTCTCGCGGTAGGGCCCCCGGCGGCGAGGCGGGTACAGGGCGGTGTGTTCCCGCGCGCGGCGTTCTGCTATCTTTGCGTACACATGTCCGGAGATTCCACACCCCCGCGGGCGGGCGGCCGGTGAGGTCGCGTCCTTGAGCCTGCGAGAGCGGGAGCTGGTCTTGCAGGCCGCCCGCGGCGACGCGGGGGCGTTCGCCCACCTCGTCCGCGAGCACTCGAACCTCGTCTACCGGGTGGCGCTGAGGATGCTGGGCTCCAGCGAGGCCCAGGACGCCTGCCAGGAAGTTTGGGTAAAAGTCTGGCGGAGCATAAATAGCTTCAGAGGTGATAGCACGTTTAGCACCTGGCTATATAGGGTTACGATAAACACCTGTCTGAACGCCCGCGAACGGGTGCTCCGCCGGGAGTCACTAGAGTTGCGCGAAGAGATGCCACATCTGCCGGAGCCTTCGGGTAGCGAGTTCGACCCGGAGGCCACCACGCTGAGCCGGGAGCGCAAGGACGAGTTGGTCTCCGCGCTGCAACTGGTGAGGCCCGAGCACCGGGCGGCGCTGGTTTTGCGCCACCTGGAGGGCTTGAGCTACCGCGAGATCTCCGACATCCTGGAGGTCCCGGAGGGGACGGCCAAGGGGTGGGTCTCGCGGGGCCGGGCCGCCATGCTGGTGCTGCTGGCCCGCGGGGACGCCGACGGCGAGGCCGGAGGCAAGACCGGGGGCAAGCCGTGAGCCGGGCGATGGAAGAACGCTGGGACCTGCTGGAGAAGATCGGGGCTTACGCCGCCGGCGAGCTCGAGGAGGCCGAGGCCCGCGAGACGGAACGCCTGCTGGCCGAGCAAGAAGACCACCGGCGGCTGGCCGAGTCCTACACGCGGATGCTCGTCCTTATGTCGGTGACGGCCCAGGAATCCCCCGAAGCACCGGAAGCGATGGTCAACCACGTGATCCGGCGGGCCTACGTCGCGGCCTTTCTCCAGCAGGCCGAGACCTTCGTCAGCGGCCTCGGCCGTTCATACATCGGCGCGTTCGTCTATTATTTAGGGCTCCGTCCGAGAGAGGCTTGAGAAGTTAAGGAGGACCCCGTGTCGGAGACCCTGAACGACCTGGCATCGGCGGCCGTGGAGCTCGTCCCCCGGCTGGCCGGAGCCGCCGCCGTGCTCCTGGCGGCGCTGCTCGTCGCCCTGCTGCTCCAGCGCCTGGCCACCCGCAGCCTCGAACGCCTGGGGCTGGACCAGCTCTTCGAACGGACCGGAGCCTCCAACGCCATCTGGCAACTGGGCTACAGCGGCGGCCCTTCGCGCCTGCTCGGGCTCGTCATCTTCTGGAGCGTGATGCTCGCCGGGTTCGCCAGCGTCCTCAGCATCCTGGGCCTCTCCTCGCTGGAAAACAGCATGAGCCAGATCGCCACCCTCTCGGGCCGGCTGCTCGTCGCTCTCGTGATCGTAATCGCCGGCGTAATGGCCGCGGGCTGGCTCGCCGACCTCGTCGGCCGCCGGGCGGAGGACGCCGGGCTGCGGGGGACCAACGCCTTCCGCCGGACGGTTTTCGGCACCGTAATCGCCGTCGCCGGCCTCCTCGCCGCCTCCCAGCTCGGCCTCGAAACTTCCGTGCTCGTCACCCTGGCCATAGTGGTCCTCGCCACCATCGGCCTGGCGGCCGCCCTCGCCGTCGGCCAGGGCCTCGTCCTGCTCTCCGGCAACGTAGCCGCCAGCCGCTACGTGCAGGAAGGCATCGAAGAAGGAGACGTCATCTCCGTGAACGGCGTAGAGGGCTCCGTGGAACAACTCGGCTACGCCTCCGTCACCATCCGCTCCGAAGAGGGCGACCTCTACCACATCCCCAACAACGTCCTCCTCCAGAACATCGTCCGCAAACGCGGGTAACCCCGACCAACAAAACCCCGAGACAAAGACCACCCGCGCCTTTTACTCAGCCGCAAGCCCCGGGCGTGTCAAAGATCACGTTCTCCAAAAGCACCGTGTGTTAAGAATATACGTGCTTTGAGAATACACAGTTTGAATCGGCAGGTTAGATAATTTCGGAGGTGTTTTCGTTCTGGTGTTCGGGCAGGCTCAGGCGACAGAGGAGGAACAGATGAAGCGGCACAACCCGGTGGCGGACCCGGCGCACGACGTGCTGGGCTACGAGCGGCAGTCACTCGACGCTATATTCCGCCCGGAGACGGTGGCCGTCATAGGAGCTTCGGAGCGCCCCGGCAGCGTGGGGCGGACGCTCACGTGGAACCTGGTCAGCAACCCCTTCGGCGGCACGGTCTTCCCGGTCAACCCCAAGCGGTCCAACGTACTCGGAATAAAAGCCTACCCGAGCATCGGCGAGGTCCCCGAGACGGTGGACCTGGCGATCGTTGTGGCCCCGGCCCCGTCGGTGCCGGGGATCATGGCCGAGTGCGCGGAGGCCGGGGTGCGGGGCGTTATAGTCATCTCCGCCGGGTTCAAGGAGACCGGCGAGGAAGGTGCGGAGCTGGAGCGGCGCGTGCTGGAAGAGGCCCGGCGCGGCCGGATGCGCGTGATCGGCCCTAACTCCCTGGGCGTGATGAGCCCCAACAACAACTTCAACGCCACCTTCGCCGGCGCCATGGCCCGGCCCGGGAGCGTCGGCTTTCTCAGCCAGAGCGGCGCGCTGCTGACGGCCATCCTGGATCAGAGCTTCCAGGAGAACGTCGGTTTCTCGGCGTTCGTCTCGGCCGGTTCGATGATGGACGTAGATTGGGGGGACCTGATCTACTACCTGGGCGACGACCCCAAGACCAAGAGTATCGTCATCTACATGGAGTCCATCGGCGACGCGCGGTCGTTCCTGTCGGCGGCCCGCGAGGTGGCGCTCACCAAGCCCATCATCGTGATCAAGGCCGGCCGCACGGAGGCCGCCGGCAAGGCCGCCGCTTCCCACACCGGCGCCCTGACGGGCTCGGATGAGGTGCTCGACGCCGCCTTCCGGCGCAGCGGCGTGCTGCGGGTAGACGACATCTCCGAGCTGTTCAACATGGCCGAGATCCTGGGCAAACAGCCGCGCCCGAAGGGGCCGCGGCTGACGATACTCACCAACGCCGGCGGCCCCGGCGTGCTCGCCACCGACGCCCTCATCCAGAACGGGGGCGAACTGGCGGAGCTCTCCGACGCGACGATGGAGGAGTTGAACGGCTTCCTGCCCGCTCCCTGGAGCCACGGCAACCCGGTGGACATCCTCGGCGACGCCGACCCGGAGCGGTACGCCCGGACGCTGGAGACGACCGCCAAAGACCCGGAGAGCGACGGCCTGCTGGTCGTCCTCACGCCGCAGGACATGACGAATCCCACCGCGATCGCCGAGCAGCTCACGCCCTACGCGAAAAACACCCGCAAGCCCGTTCTGGCGAGCTGGATGGGCGGCGATGAGGTGGCCGCCGGGCAATCCATCCTGAACAAGGCGGGCGTGCCGACCTTCGACTACCCGGACACCGCCGCCCGCGTCTTCGCCAACATGTGGCGCTACACCTACAACCTGCGCGGCATCTACGAGACGCCGGAACTCGCCGTCGAGCGGAACGGGACGCGCATCGACCGCGGGCGGGCCGCGGAGATCATCGACGAGGTCCGGGAGACGGACCGCACCATCCTCACCGAGTTCGAGGCCAAAGAGCTGCTCGACGCCTACGGCATCCCGACCGTCGAGACGCGGCTGGCCGCGAGCGCCGAAGAAGCCGTAGAGATAGCCGACGAGATCGGCTACCCGGCGGTGATCAAGCTAAACTCCCTGACCATCACCCACAAGTCCGACGTGGGCGGGGTGCGGCTCGGCCTGGAGGACGCGGCGGCCGTGCGGGAGGCCTACGAGCAGATGGAAGCGTCGGTCCGCGAGAACTTCGGGGAGGAAGGCTTCTCCGGGGTAACCGTGCAGCCGATGGTCTCGCTGGAGGGCTACGAGCTGATCCTGGGCAGCAGCCCGGACCCGCAGTTCGGTCCCGTGCTGCTCTTCGGCTCCGGTGGCTCGCTGGTCGAGGTGTACCGGGACCGGGCGCTGGCGCTCCCGCCGCTCACCACAACCCTGGCCCGCCGCACCATGGAGCAGACCCGCATCTACGAGGCCCTCAAGGGCGTGCGGGGCCGGGAGCCGGTGGACCTGGGGACCCTGGAGAAGCTGCTGGTGCGCTTCTCGCAGCTCGTGGTCGAGCAGCCCTGGGTGGCGGAGCTGGACATAAACCCGTTGCTGGCCTCTGCCGAGCAGTTGATCGCGCTCGACGCCCGCGTGGTGCTCCACGACCCGGATACAAAGCCACAAGACCTGCCTCGCACCGCCATCCGGCCCTACCCGACGCAGTACATGTGGTCCGAGGAGATGCGGGACGGCACCCCGGTGCAGGTGCGCCCCATCCGGCCCGAAGACGAGCCGCTCATGGTCAGGTTCCACGAGTCGCTCTCGGACGAGAGCATCTACATGCGCTACTTCCACATGATGAACCTGGACCGGCGCACGGCCCACGACCGGCTCACCCGCATCTGCTTTATCGACTACGACCGGGAGATGGCCCTCGTCGCCGAGCGCGAGAACCCCGAGAGCGGGGAACCGGAGATAATCGGCGTCGCCCGGCTCAGCAGGCCCGGCGGCGCCCGCAGCGAGGCGGAGTTCTCCGTCCTGATCAGCGACGAGTTCCAGCGCCAGGGGCTCGGCACCATGCTCCTGAAGCACCTGCTGGAGACCGGGCGCCAGGACGGACTGCGGCGCATCACCGCCGACATCCTCTTCGAGAACCGGCCCATGCAGCACCTGAGCCGCAAGCTGGGCTTCGAGCTTCACCGCGACGAAGAGGAGATGGTAATGAAGGCCGACCTGGATCTCTACCAGCCGGCTTAGAACCACATTGACCTACCGGGTAGGAGGGCTTCCACCGAGAAACCCTCCTACCTTCCCACCTCTCACAAAAAACGCGAAACGCAGTAGAATGGCCGGGGGGCGCCTAGCACGCTAGCGCGCCGGTAACGTTCTACTACGCCTGCAGGGAGGAAAAATGGGCATTTTGTCCTGGATCATTTTCGGGCTTATAGCCGGGGCCATAGCCCGGCTGGTAATGCCGGGACGGGACCCGGGCGGCTGCATCGTCACCATGTTGATCGGCATCGCGGGGGCCTTCGTCGGCGGGTTTCTCTACGAACAGGTCACCGGCCGCCAACAGTACATGCAGTTCGACCTGGGCAGCCTCTTCGTGGCCGTGTTGGGCGCGCTCGTGATCCTGATCATCTACCGCGTTATCGTCGGCCGCAACGTGTAGAACCGTTTTCCCGGCACAGCCTCACCGGACCCGCCGGGAAGCCGGAAAACACGGCCCCGGGACGCGGTTGGGTTACCGCGTCCCGGGGCCAGTCTCGTGCGGGGTGATCGGGGTGGAGCCGGCGTCTACCCCTTAACCCTGCGGAGGCTCGTAGAGCTGAAGCTCGTTGCCTTCGGAGTCCTTGAAGGTGGCGACCCGGCCCCAGTCGTGCTCGGAGATGCCGGCCGGAAACTCAACGCCTTTACCTTTCAGGTCCTCGATAGCGGCTTCCAGTCCTTCTCCAGGCTGGAAGGTCAGGACGGGGCCGCCGTCCACACCCGCCCCGCCGGGCTCCCGGCCGTTCAGGCCGATCCTGACGCCCTCAGCCTCGTACTCCACCCAGGAACCATCTCGTTTCACCTCTGAGAGGCCGAGGACCTCCCCGTAGAAGCTCACCGCCCGGTCGACGTCCTCCACCGGGACCCAGACGTTCGCAAAACCCATAGCCATACCAGTTCTCCCTCCTACTTCGTCAGCTCACGAATAGAACGTTCGCAGGAACTGCTCGCCTATTCTGTGTTCTACTTCATCCAGGGGTACTTTCCTCCCCAGTTCCTTCTCCAAACTCGTAACGCCGAACTCCCGGATGCCGCAGGGCGTTATCCGGTCGAACCAGGAGAGGTCCGTGCTCACGTTCAGCGCGAAGCCGTGAGAGGTGATCCAACCCGAAGAGAACTTGACGCCGATGGCGCAGATCTTGCGCTCCCCGACCCACACCCCCGTGTACGCCGGGTGCCGCCAGCCCTCCAGCCCGTATTCCCCGAGGGAGCGGATGACGACCTCCTCCAGGTCCCGGAGGTACCTGTGGGTATCGCGGACCTTGAGGCGCAGGATCGGGTAGCCGACGACCTGGCCCGGCCCGTGAAACGTGGCGTCCCCGCCCCGGTCGCTCCAGAACACCTCCGCCCCGAGCGAGCGCAGGTACTCCTCCCCCATCCCCAGGTTCGACGCGTCCGCTGCGGCCTTTCCGATGGTATAGACCGGCGGGTGCTCCAGCAGGATGAGGGTGTCCGGGATCCCGTCCCTCTTGCGGAGCCGTACCAAGTCTTTCTGCATCTCCCAGGCTTCGGCGTAGGGCACGAGGCCGGGCAGGCGTCGGATCTCCAGGCCAGCCGCCCCGAACCCAGGAGGCTCGGACGGGGTCTTCTTTTCCAGCTCCACCCGGAGGGCTTCTAAGCGCCCGCCCCGACCTCGCTGCGGCGGGCGTCGGCGGTCTGCTCGTGGGCGTGGTAGGAGCTGCGCACCAAAGGCCCGCTCTCCACGTGCTTGAAGCCCAACTCCTCGAGGCCGTAGCGCCGGAGCAGCGCGAACTCCTTGGGCGTGTAGTAGCGGCTCATCGGCAGGTGGTTCTCCGAGGGACGCAGGTACTGGCCGATGGTCAGGATGTCCACGTCGTGCTCGCGCAGGTCGCGCATGGTCTGGTGCAGCTCTTCCTCGACCTCCCCGAGCCCCACCATAAAGCCGCTCTTGGTCAGCCCTTCGGGGTTCAGCTCCTTGGCGTAGCGCAGGACCTCCAGCGACCGCCGGTACTTGGCCTGCGGCCTCACCGCCGGGTAAAGGCGTGGCACGGTCTCGATATTGTGGTTGAAGGTCTCCGGCCGGGCGTCGATCACGGTCTTTATGGCCTCCCGGTCGCCCTTGAAGTCCGGGGTGAGGACCTCAACGGCGCAGCCGGGGACCTCCTCCTGTATGGCCCGGATGGTGGCGGCGAAGATCGAGGCTCCCCCGTCCGGAAGCTCGTCGCGGTTCACGCTCGTTATGACGGCGTGCTTGAGGCCCATCTGCTTTGCGGCGTCGGCGACGCGCTCGGGCTCGTCGAGGTCCAGCTCCTGGGGCTTGCCGGTGAGGACGGCGCAGAAGCCGCAAGAGCGGGTGCAGACGTTGCCCAGGATCATGAACGTGGCAGTGCGGTTGTTCCAGCACTCGCCGATGTTCGGGCAGCGGGCCTCCTCGCAGACGGTGTGCAACGAGAGGCCGCGCATGGTCTCCTTGATCTCGCGAAAGCCCTCGCCGCCGGGGACGCGGGCTTTCAGCCAGTCGGGCCGTCCGTGCTGGCCCTTCGCCTGCTTGAAGGGCAGGTACTCCGTGGGGACGCCGTCGGGTGGGGATGCTACGGGCTTGTCTTCCCAGCGGTGGCGCACCTCGAAGGTGCGCGTGCCGTCGTCCAGGACCTTCAGGTTGATCTGTCTGCGAGCCAAGACGCTCCTATCCCTCTTTTGATCTCTCCCGCGTATCTTACCGCAGTACGGCGGGCGCCATGTGATCCATATCTCCCTAACCGGCCTTACGGCGATCTCACATTGTTTACCCAACGTCGTCCCTCGCCTCCCCAAAGTCCCCGTGTCTAGGTAGCATGTCGTAGACGTGGGCCACAAGCGTCTACGCGCTGGCGACCCTGGCCGGTGGGCGGGCGGATCTCGAAGAGCGCCGCCCGGAGACGGCCGAGAGCGGGACCAAGACTATCCCCCAACCGTTCCGGGAGCAGAAACCGCCGTACCTGAATTCCATACCGTTCTCGCGAAAGAGGACGTATCGCCCGGGGTCGCGGGGATAGTTGGGATCGTAGACGTAGACCCGGCACAAGCCCGCCGCGCGCTCCAGCCGGTACGGCGCGACGGCGTGGGCGTTCAGGAAGCAGTGCAGCGCCCTACGGTTGGGCCGCGGACCGAAGCACAGTATGTGCGGGTCGTCAGAGCAGTCCGGCAGCCGCAGCCGCGCCGGAACACACCCGGGGCCGCCGAAAGCTCTGAGCCAACTCCAGACGGTGACGAAGACCGCTCGGACTCCGAACTGCCGGGCGTGGTACTCCCGAACGGTATCCAGCAGCGCAGGCTCCAACGGCCGTGTAGAAAGCCGGGCGCCGGGATGGCGCCCCTGCTGGTAGACCTCCAGCGCGAGGGCGGTCATGCCAAAACAGAGGCCACTCCCGTAGACAAACTCGTTCAGGTACCGCCGCAACCCGGAGCCCGGTGCCCCGGCCCCGGCCGGGTTCCGGAAGCCGAACCCGTCCCGGCGGGGATCAAACCTGCGAGCCTCATCCGTTAGCCCCGTTTCGGACCAACTAGACACGCTCAAAAGCACCGAACAGGCCGCAACCGGCGTTCGCGAGACAAACGAGAGACATCAGCAACCGGGGCTCGCTGTCCTCGCGGGGGCCAGAAAAGACCCTGGCCCCCGTACGCCCTCGACCCCTAGATGTGAATTGCGTGGCCGTCCACGGCCATAGCGGCCTCGCCCATGATCTCCGAGAGGCTCGGGTGGGGATGGATGGTCATGCCGATCTCCTGCGGCGTGCCCTCGACGAGCTTGGCGAAGACGCCCTCCGTGATCAGGTCCGTCACGTGCGGCCCGATGGCGTGCATGCCGAGGAGCAGGTTGGTCTCCGCGTCGGCCACCACCTTTACGAAGCCGTTGGGCTCGCCCTCGATGAGCGCCTTGCCGATGGCCCGGAAGGGGAACTGGGCCTCCTTGACCTCGTAGCCCTCTTCCTCGGCCTCGGCCTTGGTGAGCCCGAACGAGGCGACCTCGGGGCGGCAGAAGGTGACGCGCGGCACGAGCGTCTGGTCCATCGGCAGCGGGTTCTCGCCGGCCATGTGCTCGACGGCGATGAGGCCTTCGTGGCTCGCGGCGTGGGCCAGCCAGTAGCCCCCGACAACGTCCCCGGCGGCGTACACGCCGTCCACCGAGGTCCGGCCGTACTCGTCTACCGGGATGGTGCCGTCGTCGTTTAGCTCGATGCCGATGCCGTCGAGGTTCAGGTCCTCGGTGACGGTCCTGCGGCCTACGGCGACCAGGATGGCCTCGGCCTCCAGCGTATCCTCGTCGCCCTCGCCCTCGCCGGTCGGGGGCTCCTCGCCGCCGTAGGAGCCGCCCTCGCCCCCGGACTCGTCCTGCTCACCGGCGGCGGAGACCTTTATCTTCACGCCGTCGTCGGTCTTCTCCAGGCTCTCGGGATCGGCCAGGGTGCCCGTGAGGATCTTTATCCCCCGGTTCTCGAACTCCTTTTGAAGGGCCTGGGAGACCTCCGGGTCCTCCAGCGGCACGATGCGGTCGAGCATCTCGACGATGGTCACCTCGGAGCCGAAGTCGCTGTACATGCTAGCGAACTCGACGCCCACGGCGCCGGAGCCGAGCACGATGACGGAACCCGGGTAGCTATCCGAGCTGACCACGTCGTCGCTGGAGAGGACCTTCTCACCGTCGAACTCCAGGCCCGGCAGGGACTTCACCGCCGATCCGGTAGCGATGAGCACGTTATCGGCTTCGAGCTCCTGCTCGCCGTCCTCGCCCTCGACCTTGATCTTGTTGGGCTCCACGAAGCTGCCCGTGCCGGTAATGACCTGAATCTTGTTTTTCTTCATCAGGCCCTGGACGCCCTTTTGCAACTGGCCCACGACCTGGCTCTTGTGCTTGCTGGCCGCCGAGTAGTCGAACTCCACGCCGTCGGTCATGATACCGAACTGCTCACCGTGGTTCTTGATGTTGCTGAGCATCGAGGCGCTCTGCAGGAGGGCCTTGGTCGGGATGCAGCCCCAGTTCAGGCACGTCCCCCCGAGGTAGGACTCCTTCTCGACGACCGCGACGATCATCCCCAACTGGGCCGCCCGGATCGCAGGATGGTACCCCGCGTTCCCGCTCCCTATTACCACCAGATCGAACTTTTCCGCCACCTGAAGCTCCTTTCTTACCATCCTCTGGCGTCCCTTTAGAATTCTAACCTCATATCATACCCGTTACCGGCAACCTCACGCTGGCAGGCGGGGCAGTAGTGCGTCGGCCTCCCGCCGACCTGCTCCCGCACGACCTCTCCCCCGCACGCCGGGCAGGGCTGGCCGTGCTTCTCGAAGACCCGCAGGTAGTCCTGGTGGCTGCCGGGCCGGTCGAGCAAGTCCCGGTAGAGGCGCACCGTGGTCCCCCGATGCTCGATGCCGGCGGCCAGGTTTTTCTTTACGGCGTCGTAGAGCGCCTCCCACTCGGTGCCCGAAAGCGTGTTGGCCTTGCGGCGGGGATGGAGGCGGGCGTCGTAGAGGATCTCGTCCACGTAGATGTTCCCGATGCCGCTAACGACCTTCTGGTCCAGCAACAGCGGCTTTATCTGCGCCCGGCGCGAACCGATGGCCTCCTTCAGGTACCGCGCGCTGAACCCGTCCCCGAACGGCTCCGGCCCCAGCGGCGCGAGCCGCTCTTCGAGCTCTTCTGGAGACAGCAGCCGCGCCCGGGTGAAGCGCGTTTCGTCGCGCAGGAACAGCCGCCGGTCGCCGTCCAGGTGCAGGACGAGCATGAGCGCCACCTCCGGCGCCTCCACGGGCGGGACGAGCAGGAGCTGCCCCCCGATCTTGAGCTGGTACACCAGCGCGTCGCCGGAGTCCAGCTCGACGATGAGGTGCTTGGCCCGCCGCCGCGCCCCGGTTATCTCGACGTTCTCCAGCCGCCGGGCGAACTCCTCCGGCGCGGGCTGCTCGACGAGGCCCGGCTCCAGCACCTCGGCCCGGGCTATCTGCGAGCCGACAACGTGCTCCCGCAGGTCTTCTTTTATCGTCTCTACCTCGGGGAGCTCCGGCACCTACTCTCCAGCGGCCGGCGTCCCCACGGCTCCGGCCAGCGGCGCCGGCTCCCGGAAAACGGCCCGGTAGAGGCCGTCGAGCATGACGGAGCGGGCGTCGAGCGAGCGCCGGGCGCCCTCGCGCACCTTGCGCTGGCCCTCTTTATCCTCCGCGTAGGGGGCGATGGCCTCCATCATGATGCGGGCGTGCGTCACGTCCATCGTGACGTGGCTGGTGAAGATCTCCAGGGCCTCGTCCGGCAGGCCCGAGGACTTCTTCAGGCCTTCGGTGAGGCGCACGTAGATCGGGGGCACCGGCCACTCGCTGGCGGGCCCCAGCGCCCCGAGCCCGAGCCGGAAGTCCGGGTCGCGGCACAGCTCATAGTGGACGCTGATGTACGCCTGTATCTCCGGCAGTGTGGGCGGCCCGCTCCATTCCTCCTCGCCGATCTCCAGGGCACGCAGAAAGCGCCGGTAGAGGGCGGGGTGGGTCTCTTCGGGGTTCAGGTGGCCGTACTCGTCGAAGAGGATCTCGGCGAGGGCCAGCTGGAGGTTCTCGTCGTCGCGGCAGTTGGAGATAACGGCCGCCAGGTACAGCCGGCTCACCCGCACGTGGCGGTAGTACTGGATGGCGAACGTCCTGACCCCCTCGACGTCGGCCTCACCGTCCCCGAAGCGCTCCAGAAAAGGGTGTACCAGGGCCGGGTGCCCGATCACCTCCCGCTTCAACCGCTCTAGAAACTCGCTCGAACCCATCTAAGCTCCGATCCTCTCGTCTCGTGCAAGTTTAACAGGCACCCCAGAAGCCGGACGGCGGGCTAGTATGCCCCCTCGCGGCGGAGAACGGCGGCTATGGTCTTCACGATGATCTTGATATCGAACGAGAGCGACCAGTTCTCGATGTAGTAGAGGTCGAGGCGCACCATGTCGTCGAAGGAGAGGGTGCTGCGGCCGCTGATCTGCCAGTAGCCGCTCATCCCGGGTAGGGCCGCGAGACGCCGCTTGTGGGTCTCGGTCATCCGCTCGAAGTCTCGCAGCGGCAGGGGCCGCGGCCCCACCAGGCTCATCTCTCCCTTGAGAACGTTGATCAGCTGCGGCAGCTCGTCCAAACTCCACCGCCGGATAAAATGCCCCACCCGGGTTACGCGCGGGTCGTCCTTTATCTTGAACACGGCGCCGTCGGCCTCGTTGCGGGCCTCGAGCTCGGCCTGGCGCCGCTCGGCGTCCTCGTACATCGAGCGGAACATGTAGCAGATAAATACCTTCTCGTCCGCCCCGGCCCGCTTCTGCCGGAACAGCACCGGCCCCGGCGAGTCTAGCTTTATCGCCACGGCCACGGCGGCCAACACCGGGGAGAAGACCACGAGCCCGACGAGGGAACCCGCCACGTCCAGGGTGCGCTTGAGGGCCCGCTGGGTGTTGTCCAGCTCCGGGTAGCCGACCTCCAGCAGCGGCGGCCCTCCGCTCCGGGAGAGCACGGGCCGGCTGCGCATCAAGGTCATGGCGCCCGGGACCACCCGCATCCGCAGCCCGCGCAGGCGTACCGAACGCAGGAGGTCCAGCAGTTCCTCGTCCGGCAGCCGCTCGGCCCCGGCCAGTATGACGCTGCGGGCGCCGGTCCGGTCGAGCTTCTCCCGGAGGGCGGGCAGGTCCACGTGGCCGCCCTCGACGTTCAACTCGCCGACGCAGGAATAGCCCCCGGGGGCGCGTTCCAGCATCTCGCGCACCCGGCCAAGCTCCTCGGCGTTGCCCATTATGAGGGCGGGCATCCGGCCCAGGCCCCGGCGGTAGATCCACTCTATCCCCTGCTCGTAGAACATCCGGAAGCCGCCGACCAGCACGAGGGAGAACAGGGCGGCCAGCAAGATTTCCCCCAGCGTGAGGGTGCTCTGCGGATAGATCACCGACCCGAGCACCACGAGCCCCGCCCAGGAGAGCACGGCCCCGATCACGGCCCCCGGCTCCCGCCGGCTCCGGGCCCGGTCGTAGAGGTCGTGCGCCGCGAAGATCACCACCCACCCGCCGGCCAGCAGCGGCACTAGCGTCATGATCTCCGCCACCCGGTCGCCACCGCCCACCAGGTACTCCGCCCCGAAAAGCCCCAGCACCAGGGCCGACACATCCATGGCGATCAGGACGAGCACGCTCAGGGAACGCCGCAACGCCGGGATGTTGAGCAGCTTTTTCAGGGTCTCTCTCATGTTCGGCGCCAGCCTCCCTTGCAACGCAGTATAACCGCTAGCCCGTCGCGATATCGATCTCCCGCGTGCGGCTCTGGCGCCACGTTACGCGGAGATCAGGGCTCCCGACGCTCGTTCCGAACGCTTTCCGGCTTTCGCGAGAGGCGCTGCCTCAGAACGCGGACCATGAACCGCGGGTTGCCCAACACGTAACGCCGCCACAGGCGGCCCGGTTCTACCAGAAGCCGGGCGAGCCACTCGAAGCCGTTCTCCGTAAGGATCTTCGGCCCCCGGCGCAGCCCGCCGGAGACGTAGTCGAAGACGGCCCCGCCGGTGAGGGCGACCCGGGCATCCACCCGGTCCCAGTTGTGCAGCAACCAGCGCTCCTGCAAGGGCATCCCGAAGCCGACCACCAGGATGTCCGGCGCGGCGGCGTTTATCTCCCGCAGCACGGCTTCGTTCTCCGCGCTGCCGGGGGCCTGGTCGAAGTAGCCGTCTTGTACGCCGGCTATCTCGAGCGCCGGGTGGCGTTCTTTGAGCCGGCCGGCGGCCCGGGCGGCGACGCCGGGCCGGGCGCCGAGGAAGTACAGGGAGAAGCCCTCGGCGGCGGCGAAGGCGGCGAGCCGCCACATCCAGTCGGCGTAGGTGATGCGCTCCGGTATGCGACGGCCCAGCATCCGCGCCGCGAGCATGACGCCCGCCCCGTCGCAGAAGACGACTTCGGCCCTGCCGAGGAGATCGCGCAGCCAGGCGTTGTCGTAAGCCAGGTTCAGGCAGTGGACGTTGGCGTTGAGGACGAGCGCGTGCCCCCGCCCGCGGACGAAGCGCGAGATCTCCGCGTGCAGCTCCTCGACGGTCAGGGGGTCCACCCCGACCCCGAGCACGTCTACTCTTTCTTCAGCGCCCGCCATAACCGCTCCTCTATCTCCGCAAAGCGCGCGTCCCAGGAGTTCTGGCGGGCGAGCGCTATCCTCTCTCGAACCTTCGTCTCCGTCTCTAGGACCTCCAGGTTGCCGAGGACCTCGACGAACGCTTCCGGACGGTCCGCCAGGTACACGGGTCCGTCGAGCGCCTTCAGGGCAGGGAGCGGGCTCGCCACTACGGGCCGGCCCGTCGCCAGGCACTCGTAGGTCTTGGCGGGCGAGATGCCGCGGGTGAGCCGGTTGTCCAGGTACGGGAGCAAGAAGGCATCTACGCCTTCGAGCGCCGCCGGCAACTCCCTATGGGGCACCTCGCCCCGGTAATCTACGCCCGGCATCTCGAAAAACCCTTTATCCACCCGTCCGACGCCGCCGACGAGGCGCACGGTGAACCCCGCCCGGGCGACGGCCCGCAGCGCGGAGAAGTCTATGCGCTCCCGGCCCAGGTGCCCGAAGTAGCCGACGGTACGGATCCGCCCCTGGGGCCCCGGACGTTGCAGCCCGGCGAACAGCTCGTAGTCCACGCCGGGTCCGCTGTGAAAGGCGTCGGGCTTTTCGCGCCCGATCTTCTTTCCCCGCAGGTGGGGCGAGGTGTAGGAGACCAGGTCGGCGCGCCGGAGCAGCTCGCGCTCGGTGGCCGATATGTCCCCGGGCACGCCGACGAAGCCTTCGTAGTCCTCCGAGCAGTCGTAGTAGAGCAGCCGGGGACGGAGGTAGGAGATAAGGTCCAGGGTCGTCCGGGTCGGCGGGTAGGCGACGACCACGGGGGAATCCTCCCCGGTCAACACGCGGAGGTCGCGCGCCACGCCCGGCAGGAACACCCGCCGGTTGAGAAGGCGAAAGGCTTTCCAGGTCGGCGGCGCGGCGAGCGGGGAGTAGACGGTGAGGCCGGGCTCGGAGCGCGGTTTCTCACCCCCGCCCCCCGAGCGTCGGAGCCGGGCGGCGACCTTGCGGAGCGTCGTCCGGTCGAGACGCGGGTTGGCGAGGCCCGTGGTCTCGACGAAGACCGTCGGGTGGCCGGCGCGGGCAAAGCGGGTGGCCAGAATCTGGTGCCGCTGCCAGAGGAAGTCCCACCGGATGCCGGAGAGCAGCACCACCGGGGGCTTTTTGTCCCGCCTACTCCCCATCGCCCGCGACTTTCTTTCCTGCCAGCCGCTCTTTCAGAAACGCCTCGACGCCCCCGGCCTTCGGCACGGGGCCCTCGCCGTAGATGTGGTCGAGGCCGAAGAGGGAGAGTATCTCGATGGTCCTCTCGACTTGCGCGTCGCTAACCAGGCCCGTCCAGCTCTCTACCGGGCGCGCGCCGAGCACCACGGCGCTGTCGGGGCGGCTGAGGGGCGAGGGCCGTCTCAGAGCAAAGTGGGCATCCTCATCAGCGGCCTCGCCGAGAAACGCGAGCAGGCGGCGGACCTCCTCGCGGGGCCGCAGGCACAGGTCCTCGTACAGCAGTACGTGCGCCCCGCCACCCCCGAGTTGCAGCAGGGGGACGTAGTTCTCGATGCACCAGAGAAAGACGCTCCATTCGAAGGGGTGGCGGGCGGCCCGGATCTCCGCCTCGAACGGCCGCAGGAAGTCTTCTACGAGGTCTTCCTGCTCCATCGTGTCGTCGAGGACGTCCTTCCAGCCGAGCTTCAGCCGCGAGGCCGTCACGGCGCACGGGTGGCGCAGCAGGAAGACCATCGGCATCCCGGGGAAGTTGGCCCGTAGCCAGCCCAGCAGCAGGTTGGCCCTTATGTCCTTGATCAGGCGCCGCCGCACGAGCAGCTTGCGGTTGTAGCGGTCCGTCCAGAGGCTTCTCACCTTCCCGGAGAGTATGTCCCGGGCCGGCCCCAGGAACTCCTCCCGCCGGTCGTCCGGCCTCAGGTACTGCTTGCGCCGGAACCCTTTGCAGGGCCTTACCCGGTCCGGGTAGAACGGCTCGAAGACGTACCGGTAGTCGTTGCGGTGGTTGATGATCTCCGAGACCCAGGTCGTCCCGCTGCGGCCGCTGCCGGCCAGAAAGACCGACCGCCGGTAATCCCGGTTCAGGTCCACGTGGAGGACGCCGCGCACCCGCTCGGCGGCGCGGCGCACCCGGGGCAGGACGCGCCTCAACCCTCCGCGCCCCACCGGAGGTTGCGCCGGACCGCCGTCCAGAAAGAGCCGAGGAA
>SIRX01000189.1 GCA_004563715.1 Actinomycetota bacterium
AACGATTGAGTTCCAATCCTCGCCCGACCCGGAGGCCGGGCGCAACACGTGCGCATAATAGATGCACCTGACTGGGAGGCGTTCCAATCCTCGCCCGACCCGGAGGCCGGGCGCAACCTGGTGGTACGTGGCGGGTGACGACTCCGATGCTTGTTCCAATCCTCGCCCGACCCGGAGGCCGGGCGCAACTGCCCGCCGAGCGGCGCGCCGTTGTCGTACATGCCGCGGTTCCAATCCTCGCCCGACCCGGAGGCCGGGCGCAACATGATAAACCCGCCGCGCCGGACGGAATGGCACTCGTTCCAATCCTCGCCCGACCCGGAGGCCGGGCGCAACCACGAACAAGGACGGCGAGATAGTCGGAGAGCAGACGTTCCAATCCTCGCCCGACCCGGAGGCCGGGCGCAACCGAGGGCGGTAGTGATAGAGGCGGCGGGCTGTTAGGGTTCCAATCCTCGCCCGACCCGGAGGCCGGGCGCAACACGGCCTCGTAGCTCTCCCCGCCCGCTACCCCCATGTTCCAATCCTCGCCCGACCCGGAGGCCGGGCGCAACGGTCTCGCTGAGACCGGCGTTTCTATGGGGATTCAAGCCGCTTTTGCGCGAACCTTCCCGCTGAGGCGGTCCTCTGAGGCGCAAATGCAGGTTGTAAGACAGCATAAATCCTCCTTTTCCAGGGCTTTCGTGTTTGCGCGAACCTCCCCTGTTTTGGGCAAGCGCAGGAGGTTCGCGATGGGACATTTGTAATTAGTGTCGGGTACAGGGAAGACCATTAGAGTATAAGAGGGTCTTCGAAGGAGACATACCGGTCGATGCCGTAGGACTCTACCGTGTCTTCCCGGGAGCCTCGGAGGCGGTAGATCCTCAAGCTGTCTTCGTTCTCGTCCAGGATCTTGAGCAGGCGGTCTCTGAGGCTCTCGAATTGAGCTTCGTTGACCGAACACTCGAAAACAGAGTACTGCACCCGCTGGCCGAAGTCCTTGCACGTGGTAGCGACTCGCCTGAGCCTCCGGCGTCCGGCCCGGGTCTCGGTATTCACGTCGTAAGTCACGAGCACGTTCATGCGGGCTCCTCTCAGCGGATGGTGAACGGCGAGTAGGCTTCGGTATCTCCTCGCAGGTGCCGGGCGAGAAGCCGCGCCTGGACATGCGGAACGAGCCCGAGCGGGACCTGCTGGCCGAGGACGTTGTGGGCTACCTCCTCCTGTTTGCGTTTCTGGTATCCGGTGAGGACAGTCTTGCGCCCCGAGTCGTTCAGGTGGACTGCTCCTCCCGGCTGCTCGTCGAAGTCTCGCCCGGTGAGTTGCCGGCGGTTGATCAAGGCGAGCGTCAGCCGGTCCGCCACTACGGGGCGCAGCTCTTCCAGGAGGTCCAGAGCGAGTGAGCTCCGCCCGGACCGCAGGGCATGCAGATAACCGAACTGCGGGTCCAGCCCCACCCCTTCGCAGGCCGCCACGCAGTCTCCGACCAGCAACGCATAGAGGAAGGAGAGCACCGCGTTCACCCGGTCGCGGGGCGGCCGGCGGTTGCGGCCCCTAAAGGCGAAAGCTTCGTCCTCGACCCGCACCATATGCGAGAAGTTCTCGAAGTAGATCCTGCCCGCCTGCCCTTCCATACCCCGGATGTCATCTAGCGAATACGCCTGGCCCAGCGCGCGCAGTATTGCAGCCAGTTGGTGCGCTCCGTGACCGAGGGCGGCCCGCGCCGCCTCGGGATCGGACTCCCTGGCGGCGCGCTGGATCACGGCCCGGCAGTTGCGAACCTTGCCCGCTACTACGTTCCGCGCTATCCCGGCTGTCACTCCCGGATCAGCGTGCGCATCGTACTGGGCCTTGCGCAAGAGCACGTTACCACTCGTGGGACCGGCCAGGCGGCAGCGGAACCGGCCGGACTGCGTCATCCAGACCACGAACCGGCCGTCGTCGGCGCACCGATGTAACAGGAACGGGCTGACCATCACGTTCCCGAAGAGGACCATACCCCCGAGGTGCTGCAGGGGCACCTGCGCCTTCACCTGGCGCTCGACCTCCAGCTTGAGCGTCTCGTGGTCGAGGCGCAGGTAAGCGCCCTGGGTCTGCACGAAGAGGGTGTTGAGCAGTTGCTTGAGCATGGTGGTCAGGAATCCGGGTCGAATAGGTCCGCACCCGTCCTGCCTCCCGGGCCGGACAGGGCAAACGGCAGACAGGCGTCGTAGAGCGAACATTTCCTGCACCGCGCGTCAGCGACCGGCGGCGGGACGGTAGAGGTACGCAGCAGTTCCCGCACCCGGTGAACGACCTCCTCCGTAGCCCGGCGCAGCTCCTCGTCGAAGAGGACCTCCCGGCGCTGGCGGGAAGAGTGGTGGAAGACCGCTCCGCGCGGCACTTCGACGCCCAACATCTCCTCCAGACACAGTGCCTGGGCGCAGAGCTGGAGGTCGTCGTGCCGGTTCTCCTTGCGCGGCCCGACCTTGTACTCGACCGGGTACGGCACTCCGCTCGGGCCGAACTCGACGACATCCGCCTTCCCCACCAGGCCGAGCCGCTCGGAGAAGAGCGCGAGACCACGCAGGATCCGCACGCCCCCCTCCAGCGCGGACTCATCCTCTGCGTGGGCGCGCTCGTGAGCGCGGTTGCCCCGGAGAGTGTAGAGGTTCTCGTCGTAGACCTGCTCCACGTGGATCAGGGCACACTGCCGCGGGCAGTACGAGTAGTGTTCGAGGGCCGAGACCATGACGAGGTCATCCTCAGCCCACTCCCGAACCACGAGCTACCCCAGCAACCGCGTAAGCATCACGCCCTCCGGCATATCCGTCTCGTCTACCTCCACCGTGTAGTCCGAGAACCGGCGCGGGCTCGTGACTCCATCCTTCAAAGAGGGCCGGACACGTTCGAAGAGCTCGTGTACGGGAGCGTTGCCGTACTTCTTCTCGTGGGTGAAGACGTAGAGGCCCCGCAGGCTCATGGTGCCCCGGCTCGCGCTGCGGTCGAGGTCCCACATGTAGATGAGGGCGTCCCAGAAGAGCTCCAGGTCCTCGGCCGTCACGCCGGTCTGCGCGGCGAGGTGCGGAGAGAAGAACCCCCGCCCCACGTAGAGACCGTAGGGGATAAGGGTCTTGCGCCCGATCTCGGTCTCCTTCTGGTCCTGCTCCTCCTCGCGGGTAACGGCGACTCGAGTGATCGCCAGGTCCTGTGGAATGATCGGGTCTACAGACCGCGAGAACGTGAGTTGCAAAGGTCCGCGCACCTGTCCAGCGTTCACCCCCGTGGTCATTACGGCCCCAAACATGCGGATGTCGAAGAAGTGCTCACACATCCACTGGCGAGCGTCTTCGACCTGCTGGCGGGAGGGCTTGATCTCTTTTGCCTTCTTCGAGACCTTCTCGGCGAACTTCTTTGCCTGCGGGTTCTCATCCCCGATCATATCCAGCACCGCGCTGAGGTCACCTTTCGAAAGCTCGCCGGAGTAGACGAGTTCGTACGCTTCGGAGCCGTCCGTCGGCTCAGTGAGGGTGAAGCCTTCTGGCTGGACGCGGGCGAAGTACTCGATCAGGACTTCATCCTCTATCTTCTCCCGACCGGGCTCGGAGGTGGGTATCTCCTTCGCCCGGTACGCCTTACGATGCTGGGCGTTGAGAGCTGCTCCCTTGTGCTCGACATAGATGTTCAACGCCTCCCGGCGATCCCGATACTCCTCATCGTCTGCCACGGTAGCGACGAAATTCCGCACCTTACGCTTGAGCGCGACGTCGGTGACGAGCCCCTCCATTGTCTCCGGGTCGGTGCGGGGCAGGTTGCCCGCGTCCGGATCGCCGTTGGGGTTGCCGTCCGTTACCTCGAAGACGAGCAGGAAGTCGTGCTTCTTCGCCGGGTCACAGCAGACTTTCGTCGCCTGTTCGGTCATCTCTAGCTCTCCTCCTTGTTATCACGGGCTTCTCTAGCAGCCCTCGCCTCGGCGCGGTTGTGAGCCCGCTGGTGATAGTAACCGAGTGCGAATATCGCTTGCTGGCGCATGGTGAGGGTGGTCGGGAAGGTCGTCCCTATCTTGGTGGTGATCTCGCCGATCCTGTCCTGTATCGCGGCCCCGACACCGGGCCGCTCTTTCCTGACCTTCCCGATATGCGCCGTGTGGTTTCGCATCAGCGTCCCGAACACGCTGGCCGGCGCGCTCGACGCGGCCCCATAGTACCGGTCGACTATCGTCGCCTTGACACCGGGAATCGCCGCGCGTTGCAGGTCCTCCAGTTGCGCGAGCAGCCGGCCGCAGTTGTAGGCCGGGTCCCGCTCCTCCGGGTTCAGGCGCTCCAGGTTCTCCGCCATTCTCGCTCCCTCTCCTCCTCTGTAGCTCAACACCAGCTTCATCAGGGCCGCCCGCGGCCGGGTAACGTCGCCGTCGGCCCGGTTGCGCCGCACGGCCCGGGCCAATAGGTCTTCGGGCAGTTGGCTGCCCTTGATCGCGGCCCGCACCAGGGCCGACGGGACCTGCGGCGTCATCTCTTTGTTGGCGTCCCGGTAGGCGCTCGCGGCCAGGGCGTAGAGACCCAGGGGCTGGGGCTCCTCTCCGCGACTATCCACCACTCGCTGGGCCCGGAACCAGCGCCGCAGGTTCTCCTCGGCCCTGGGGACCGTCGTCTCCAGCCAGTCCCGGATCACGGCCCGTCCGCCACTCGCCGAGAGCGCGAGGGCGTAGAAGTCGTTCGCCTCGATCCCGGCTCGTTCCCGGCCCGAGAGCGGTGAGTCCAGCAGGAGCCGGACGTCCTCGGCTTGCGGCTGGCTCACGAAGCTCACGACGTCGAAGGCGCTCTCCTGCCGCGTCCAGAACACGTAGACCGACGGCCCGATAAACACCGGCGACTTTCTGTCCGCCAGCAGGTGGTTGAGCGCCTTGCCGAACCGCTCCCCGGCGTCGCGGGAGATCGGAGAGGTCAACGAGTTCTCCAGACCGTAGGACTCGAACGGCTCGGCGTTCGCGGAGATAAGGGCCGTGCCCGCAGACTGGCCTCCGATCCCGGTCAGCCCTTTGACCTTTACTGGCAAACGCTTCTCGACCGGCCCGACCTTCCCGGTCACCAGACACTCCATTACTGGACCAGCCCCGGAGAGCGTGTAGCTCGCCCAGAAGTCCCGCACGCGCTCGCTATCCACCGGCTCCCGACCGCCGACGCGGAAGGTCAGGTTCTCCTGGGGGTCGAAGTCTTCGGGCAGGCTTCCCTCGTACTCTCCGGCGTCCCACGCCTCCAGGAACCTGACCACTGCCCGCACATCCGGCTCGCCGGTCTCGTCGGCGCAGCGCCGGGTCAGTTCCACGAACTGCCGGTGACGTTCGATGACCTTCTCCGGGTCGGACTCCTCCCGCCCGACGCCCAATACGTACTCGCCGTTGTCTACGAGCAACTTCGGTTTGATCCCTGCGGCCCGAACAATCGTCGGAACCAGCAGTAGCTCTCCGCGCTGGTTCGCCCTCTCCTCCCCACCAAGCCGGACGAAACCCTCTAGCTCGCCCTCCGGCGTGAGACGTATAGCTCTGCGGACGGCCACCTCTCCGTACATCGGCGGCGGCAACTCCATCCGCCTCTCGGCGTACTCGACGAGCCGGGTGAGGATCATGCGCTCTCCTTCCAGTACAGCTCCTGCGGTACGCGGAGCACCCCCCGCTCCAGCCGGGCCTGGAAGAACTTAGGCCGGGTGTCAGCCTGCACCACCTGCCGGCCGCCAGCGTCGTGCCGGGCGTGGGAGACTCTGCCCTTTGCAGCAGGTGTGAAGTCGATGTCGAAGAGCATCAGGCCGAGGTCGTCGGAGACGTCTATCGGCTGCTCGTTTCCGTCCGGCGGGCCGAAGTACGCGGAGAACTCTCGCGTCCCGAGGTACGGTTGGCTGAAGCACTGGCCGCGTTTGACCCGGCGGCGGAACTGGTCGCGGTACTTGGCCGGGTTGTCCCGGACGCGCGGCTTCAGCTCGATCCCGGCCCGGACAATGTAAGCCACGTCCCGCAAACAGAGCGTGTGCCGTTGGGCCCGGTCGTCGTCGGCGTAATACCCTCCTCCTCTCGCCGCCCAGCCCCTGGCGGAACGCTCGCTCTGGAGGCTGTTCATCTCGTTGCGCAAGATGGAGAAGTGCCGGACGGGGTTCAGAACCGCTATCTCCAGCACCCGCCAGTGGAATTCCGGCTTCCAGAAGATCGCCTCCAGGATGCCTCGCGCGGCGCTCGGGGTCATCACCTCGTAGCTTACGCGCTCCACCCCGAACTCCGGGCGAGTGAAGCAGGCGAACTCGCCCCACACCTTCACCTCCATCGGTGGTCCGTTGTCCACGCTATCTCCTCTCACTCGCTCACCACATCAGGCTCGACGGGTCGTTGTCCACGTCCTCTATCCCACGCAAATCGTCGTAGCCTCCGCTCCACACGTACAGCTCTTCGACCACCTCGATCACCCACTCCCGCTTGTCCTCAAACTCGTTCTCGAACATCGAGACGACGTACGGCTGCAGCCGCCGGTGGTCGCCGCTCCACAGGCCGGTCTTCCGGATACGCTCCAGCAACCGGTCCAACTCGCCGCCTCCACCGTAGCGCACGACTACCGGCACGCTCTGCTCGGAGATCAACCGGTACCGCCCGGCGACCTCCGGGTAGTCCAGCTCCTTCCGGAGCTTCTGCACCCCACGCCCGTCGGTGGAGACGTCCTGGTAGAGGTTTCGGAAGTACTCCCGGAAGATGGCAGGCTCGTGAAGGTCGAGGTCTGGACGCTTCAGGATGATACTGGCCTCTTCGGTCCCGGCGGTATACTCACCCCGTGGGAGACGACCCTCCTCCGGCCGGAAGACGACGACCCGTCCCGGACGTTCCGACCTCCCCTCCCGGTTGCAACGGCCCGCAGCCTGCACGATCCGGTCCAAGGGACCGAGCGCCCGGAAGACTACGGGGAAGTCCAGGTCCACCCCGGCCTCCACGACCTGTGTCGCGACCAGCAGACACGGCTCCCCCACTTCCAGCCGCCGCCGGACCTCTCCCAGCACGTCCCTCCGGTGCGCGCCGCAGAGCAAGGTAGAGAGGTGCAGGACAGATCCGTCCTTCACGTGTCCGAGCTCGGCGAGCTCGTCCAGCACCGCGAGCGCGTCCTTGCGGGTGTTCACCACGACCATTGCCTGGCGCTGCGTAGAGGAACCGGCGAACCGCTCCGCTACCTCCCGCCAGGTCCACTCCTCCTGCGGGATCTCGTACTCGACCCGGCGCAGGGTCTGGAAGTGCTCGGCGGCCCTATCTTCCGGCACGATATCCCGCACCGCATCGAAGCCTTCGAGGTACTTGCTCCGCTCGTCGAGTGCGGGCTGGGTAGCGGTGCAGAGCACGACGCTAACCTCGTAGCGGCGCACAAGCTCTTTGAGCATGTCCACCGTCGGAGCCAGCAAGCCGACCGGCAAAGTCTGTACTTCGTCCAGTACCACTACGCTGCGCGCGATGTTGTGCAGCTTGCGGCAGCGGCTCGTCCGGTTGGCGAAGAGACTCTCGAAGAGCTGCACGGTGGTCGTCACGACCAGCGGCGCGTCCCAGTTCTGAGAGGCGAGGCGGGCCCGTACACCGAGCTCGTCTTGCCGTTCGTCGTCCCCAGTGGGTGTGCGCCGAACTGCCGAGTGGTGCTCGAGGACGGCGTTCTCGTCTAGCTCCGAGAAGATCTCCTGGTAAACGCCCGCAGTCTGCTCGATGATCGAGGTGTAGGGAACGGCCACTATGACGCGATCGAGGTCGTGCTCGACCGCATGCCGTAGCGCGAACGCCAGCCCGCTCCGCGTCTTCCCACCCCCGGTCGGCACCCCGAGCCGGAAGACCCCCGGCAGAGTTTCGGCGGCCTCCAGACAGTAGCCGTACACCTTGTTGCGTACCCGGTTGACCGGAGTCGAGTGGCATCTTGCACCGGCAGTCATGGCTGCCTGATCCCGCCGGAAGACCTCCCACATCTCTCGCAGCCCAACCTCTGCGCCCCGCAATCCGGAAGCCTCCGGCTCGAAGTGCGTCTCCGTGTCCAGGAAGTCCGCGTCCACCAGCGCCGAGAAGAGCATGCGCTGGAAAACCTCCGCTTGCAACACCTCGCGCGGAGGGTCCGTAAAGAGCGAGCGCACGTCGCCCCGGAACCCGACGCTGCCCATCGCCTCCTCCGCTACCGGCAACAGCCCTTCATACCTCTCCCGCTGCTCGGGCTGGCGTACCACGTCTTTTAGCTTCGCTTTGTTCGGCAGCCCGGCGTGGTGACCGTGGATTGCCGCCGCCAGCACCTGCACGGAGTCGAAGGCGAGCATCGCCCCGTACACGGCGTGCGGCGTCCCGCTCTTCGGAGGAACTTCCCCGGCTAGATCAGCCTCGTGACACCCTTTCAGGTATTCCTGAAAAGCGGGGTTGAACTTGCCCAGGTCGTGCCAGAGCCCGGCCAGCCGCCCCAACTCGTCCGCACCGAACTTCGAAGCATTCTCCTGCGCCAGCGCCGAGGTACGCTCCAGGTGAGATACGAGGTCATGCCAGGGCCCGTTTTCCACCGGTGTGTGCGCATAGAATTGCCCCATGCTCCTCCCCAACTAGCCTTCGACACTCATATTACCTCACTCAAGTGCTTATCCATCGTCCAGTTTCATGCTGCACGACATGAATCCAGGCCGTGCCTGTGATGTTCGGTTAGCTGGTGATGCGTTGGTTGTGGTGAGAACGTGCTGCTGGATATCCAGGACGACCGAGTTGTGATCCTACCGCAAAGTTTTCGTCCTGGGAGTCAAAGAGCACGGCTCTCTCGACGTCCAAGCTCCTGCTCGCCGTTCCTTACCTGGTTCGAAACGCGCCACATAAAACGTACGCGCTAGGAGACCTGCTCCATCTCCGGCGCGCGTTCCGGTCGCCGGTAACCCAGGCACCCGGCTCCCAGCAGCTGTTTGATCTCGGCGTGCAGGTCCGAGGAGTCCTCGACGGTGTGGATCTTCTCGTCCAGCCGCCCGTCGCCGGAGACGAGGAACAGCGGGCTCTCTCCGGGACGCCGTTCTATCAGGGCGAAGGCTTTATTCAGTTCCGGCCGGGGGACGCCTACCAGCTCCCGCGCGTAGAGGTACAGGGGATCAGCCCCGGGCTCCAGGTGAAGCTCCTCCAGCTCCATCGCGATAATGCGCGGCAGACCTTCTTTGCGCTCGACCCGCCCTTTGACCTTGAGGACCGCGTCCTCCCGGATGCAGCCGGAACAATTGGCGTAGACCCGGGGGAACACCATGACCTCGGCGAACCCCCGCATGTCGTCGAGCTGGAGCATCGCCATCATGTCGCCCTTGCGCGTGGTGTTGACCCGCACCGAGGTGGCGAGCCCGCCGACCCACACCACCGCCCCATCCCGGCAGTTGTCGAGGTCCGAGACCGTCGTGTCCAGGTGTTTTTTGAGCTTGTGCAATACCGGCCGCAGCGGGTGGTCCGAGACGTAGAGTCCTAGCGTCTCCTTCTCCCACTCCAGGGTCTCCCGCTGGTCGTCCTCCACGTCCGGCAGCTCGGGTTTGGCCGGCGCTATCTCCGCCGCGTCGAACATGCAAAACTGGTCCGCGTTGGCGTCCCGCGCCCCCTTCGACGCCAGATCCACCGCCCGGGCGTGGACCTCCAGCATGGCCGAGCGCGAGCACCCCGTGGAGTCGAAGGCTCCGCACTTGATCAGGGACTCCAGCGTGCGTTTGTTGTATGTCTTTGGGTCAACCCGCTCGCAGAAGTCGAAGATATCCTCGAAGGGGCCGTCCTCGTCGCGGGCGGCGATGATCGAGTCCACGCAGTTGTCCCCGACGTTCTTGACCGCCGAGAGCCCGAAGCGGACGGTGTCCCCGACCACGGTGAAGCGGCGGCCGCTCTCGTTGACGTCCGGGGGGAGGACCTCTATCTTCATGGCCCGGGCCTCGGCGACGTACTGGGGCACCCGGTCCTTGGTGTTCATGACGCTGCTCATGAGGGCCGCCATGTACTCCTCGGGGTAGTGTGCCTTGAGGTACGCCGTCTGGAACGCGAGGAACGAGTAGCAGGCCGAGTGGCTCTTGTTGAACGAGTAGCCGCCGGCCTTCTCCATCCAGTTCCAAAGCTCCTCGGCCGCCTCCGGCGAGACCTGGTTCTGCTCGCAGCCGGCCATGAACTTGTCCTTGAGCGTGGCGAGCATCGCCGCGTTCTTCTTGCCGATGGCCTTGCGCAGCGTATCGGCCTCGCCGGGGGTCAAGCCGCCTAAGGTCTTGGAGATCTCCATGAGCTGCTCCTGGTAGGCGGCGACGCCGTAGGTGGGCTCCAGGATGGGCTTGAGGCGCGGGTCGAGGTACTTCACCCCCTCGGGGTCCTGCTTGCCCTTTTTGAAGTTGGGGATGTAGTCCATCGGGCCGGGCCGGTAAAGGGCGTTGAGCGCCACGAGGTCGTCGAAGCGGTCCGGCTGGACCTCCTGGAGCATCCGCTGCATCCCGCTCGACTCGAACTGGAAGACTCCAAAGGTGTCGCCCCGGGCAAAGAGCCGCAGGGTCTTCTCGTCCTCGAGGGAGATGCTGGTTATGTCCAGCTCCTCGTTCCGCGTGTGGCGGATGTTCTCCAGGGTCTCCTCGATCACGTCCAGGTTCCGGAGGCCCAGGAAGTCCACCTTGAGCAGCCCGAGCGCCTCCACGTCGCTCATGGGATGCTGGACCATCACGGAGTCCGTGTCCTTGACGCGCTGGAGCGGCACGATGTCCGTGAGCGGCTCCTCGGAGATCACGACGCCGGCGGCGTGGGTCCCGGCGTGCCGGGCGAAGCCCTCGATCTCGAAGGCGTTGTCCAGCACCCGCTTGGCCCCCTCGTCTTTCTCTACGAGGCCGAGGATCTCGCGCGCCGGTCCGGGATGCTTCTCGCCCGGCACGTAGCCGCCGCCCTCGGGGGTCAGCACGTCGCGCAGGGTGGTGCCCACGGGCTTGTCCGGGATGAGCTTGGCGAGCTTGTCCGTGTCGCCGTAAGGGTACTCGAAGATGCGCCCCGAGTCCCGGATGGCGGCCTTGGCGCCGATGGTCCCGAAGGTGATGATCTGGGCGACGTGCTCGATGCCGCCGTACTTCTCGGTGACGTACTGCATGACCTCCGAGCGGCCCGCCACCGAGAAGTCGATGTCCACGTCGGGCATGCTGATCCGGTCCGGGTTCAAAAATCGCTCGAAGAGCAGCGAGTACTGCAAGGGGTCGAGGTCGGTTATCTCCAGCGCGTAGGCCACGATGGAGCCCGCCGCCGACCCGCGCCCGGGGCCGACCGCGATCTTGCGCTCCTTCGCGAACCGCACAAAGTCCCACACGATGAGGAAGTAGTCCTCGAAACCCATCTTGCCGATGGTCTCCAGCTCGAAGTCCAGCCGCCGCTGCACCTCGGCGCTCTTGGCCCGCTCCCCGTACCGGCCCACCAACCCCCGCTGGCACAGCTCCCGCAGGTACTGGGCCGCCGTGTAGCCTCTGGGCTTGGGGAAGTTGGGCAGCCGGGTCTTGCCGAGCTCTATCCCCACGTCACCCACGAGGTCCACGACCTTCAGGGTGTTCTCTAGCGCCTCCGGGTGCTCCGGGAAAAGCTTCTCCATCTCCTCGACGGGCTTGACGTAGAACTCCTCGCCGTGGAACTTCATCCGGTTCGGGTCGTTGTAGAACTTGCCGGTCCCGATGCACAGCAGCGCGTCGTGCATCCGGGCGTCGGACCGGGCGGTGTAGTGGCTGTCGTTAGTCGCCACCAGGTCGATGCCGGTGTCTTTGTGCAGCTTTACGAGGCCCTCGTTCACCCGCCGCTGCTCCGGGATGCCGTGGTCCTGCATCTCCAGGAACACGGCGTCGAAGACCTCCTGGTACTCCGCCAGCAGCCGCCGCGCCTCGTCGAAGCGGCCCTCCAGTATCCGGGTCGGCACCTCGGCGGAGAGGCATCCCGAGAGGCAGATGATCCCCTTGCCGTGCCGCCGCAACGTCTCCATGTCTACCCGGGGCTTGCGGTAGAAGCCTTCGAGGTACCCCACCGTCGAGAGCTTTATGAGGTTCCTGTAGCCCTCGTCGTTGCGCGCGAGGAGCGTGAGGTGGTAGTAAGGAGCCTTGCTCCGGTCGTGCCGGTCGGCGGTGACGTAGACCTCGCAGCCCATGAGCGGCTTTACCCCGGCGTCGTTCGCCTCCTTGTAGAACTTGACCGCCCCGTACATCACGCCGTGGTCGGTAAGCGCGATGCCCGGCATGTTCTGGTCCTTGGCGAAGGAGACCAGGTCCCGAATGCGACTCGCCCCGTCGAGCATCGAGTACTCCGAGTGACAGTGCAGGTGCGCAAAGGGCGTCGCCGTCAAACCGATTCCTTCCCAGGTACCGGGCCAGAAGCGGCGCCGGTCTCCCGGACGCCGCCCTCGCCTGTTCTCCCATCCTCGACGAGACGAACTATAGGAAAGACACGCCGGTTTGTCTAGCCGCCTGGCTCAAGTACAGGTTCAACCCTGAGCGTGGATTTGCAGCATTTTTCACAGGTTTTTCACCCCACACTCCGCCTGGCGCGGGCGCGTCAGCGGGGGTCCCAGGGGTCGTCTCCGGGCGGTTCCCCGTCTTCTTTCCAGAGCAGCCAGTTTACGGCTATCTGGGCGCTGAGGACGGCGAAGAGGAGGGCGAAGACGCCGCGGCCCAGGTCTTGGCGCCAGGCGGTGTAGACGACGAGGACGACGGAGACGGCGAGGGCCGAGACCACGAAAAGAAAAGTCGAGCCGAGCACGAGCGCCCGGGCCGCGCGCCGGAACACTCTCGTGCGGGCGGGGCGGGGTTCGCCCTCTCGGTCCACCGCCCCGGCGCCCTAGTCTTCCTTCGACTTCTTCCCGCTGGCGTTTTCGGTCTTCTTGCCGGTCTCGGAGCCCGAGTTCGACTCCGAGGCGCCGTTCTTCGCCGGCTCGGTCTTCTTCTTGCCGTTGCTGTAGTCGGTCGAGTAGAAGCCCGACCCTTTGAAAGAGATGCTGACCGGGTGCATCAGCTTCTTGACCGGGGCCCCGCATTCGACGCAGGTCTTCAACGGGTCCTCAGACATCTTCTGCATGATGTCGAAGACGTGACCGTTTTCGCATTTGTATTCGTAGATCGGCATCCGGCCTCCTCTAGCATAAAACTTACAACCCGCCAATTATACAGCCTCGGAGGCAACCGGACGTGGCCTGGGCTCTCTTCGTTACTCCGGGCGGCGGTTCGGGTCGAGCTCGCCGGAGCGGAACTCCTCCGTCAGCTTCTCCCGGGCTGCCTCCACGATCTTGGGGTTGCTCAGGATCTCGTCTATCTGCGACTTGGTGGCGTTGCGGCGCACGTACTCCTCTTCCACCACGTCGTGGAGGTTGCCCCCCTCGTTCATCCGGTGGACGATGTACTCCAGCACCCTCTGCTCCCGGATCGACGTCCCGGTGCTCCCGAAGAGCCGGGCCCAGAAACCTTTTTTCTGCCTACCTTCGGTCACTTTTCCTTCCTTTCCGCTGGCGCTTTCTTGAGGTGAGTGTATCGGGTAGCACGGGGTTCGTACAGGGTAAGGTTACCGGCCGCCGGCCAGCTCGTCGAGCTTTTCGCCCGTCAGCCGGTAGACCGTCCAGTCGTCCATCGGCTCGGCGCCGAGGTTTTTGTAGAACCGGATCGCCGGCTCGTTCCAGTCCAGGACCCACCACTCCAGCCGCCCGCACCCGCGCTCCTTCGCCAGCCGGGCCAGGCGGCGGAGCAGCGCCTTCCCGACGCCCGCCCCCCGATGCTCCGGCCGGACGTACAGGTCTTCCAGGTACAGGCCGGGTCTACCGAGAAAGGTGGAGAAGTTGTGGAAGAAGAGCGCGAACGCGGCCGGCTCTCCTCCGACGTAGCCCAGCAGCGCCTCCGCCACCCGGCGCTCGCCGAAGAGTGATTCGCGCAATACCTCCTCCGTGGCGACGACCTCGTGCGAGAGGCGTTCGTACTCGGCCAACTCCCGGATCAGCGCGAGCAGCAGGTGTACGTCGGCCTCGGTAGCGGGCCGGATGCTGAGGTCCGCTGGTTCCGGCGTGGCTACACCCGCGCCCCGACCAGAGACTCGGCGATCTGGACGGCGTTCGTCGCCGCGCCCTTGAGCAGGTTGTCCGAAACGCACCAGTACTGGACCCTGTCCCCCTCGACCCGCACGCGCCCGACGAACGTGCCGGGGTCGCCGGCCGCCTCGAGCGGCGTCGGGAAGTCGTCGGCCTCACCCGAGAAGACCACGCCCGGGGCATCCCGGAGCGCGTCGAGGACTTCGGGCAGTGTCGCCTCGCGCTCCGTCTCTATGTAGATGCTCTCGGAGTGGCCGGTATGGACGGGGATGCGTACGGCCGTGGCGTAGACCTCCAGGTCGGGGAGGCCCAGGATCTTGCGCGACTCCTCGCGCATCTTAGTCTCCTCGCTCGTATAGCCGTCCTCCCCCACGCCCCCGATAAGCGGGATGGCGTTCCCGAGGATCGGCTTGGGGTATACGTCCTCGCGCCCGTTCTCCAGCGCGTCGACCCCGCCCCGGCCCGAGCCGGAGACCGCCTGGTAGGTCGAGACGACCACCTTCCGCAGCCCGAACTCCCTCGCGAGCGGCGCGAGCGTCACGACCATCTGCGACGTGGAGCAGTTGGGGTTGGCCACGAGGCCGCCGTGACCTTTCAAAGCGTCGGCGTTTACCTCGGGCACCACCAGCGGCACCTCCGGGTCGAGCCGGAAGTCCGAGCCGTTGTCTATGACGGTCGCGCCGCGGGCGATGGCCTCCCGCGCGAGCTGGACCGCCGCGCCCTTCTCGCCCTCGGTGCCGGCGAAAAAGGCGATGTCCACGCCCTCGAACGCCTCCGGCCCGGCCACCCCGACCTCGAACTCCTCGCCCGCGAGCACGGAGCGCCGCGCGCTGCGGGCCAGGACGCGCAGCTCTTTGAGCGGGAACTCCCGGCGACGTAGTTCGGCCACGAGCCGGTCGCCGACCATCCCCGCGCCTACTACGGCAACCGTGTATCCGTCGGCCATGCTAATCGTCTCCCTCGTCGTCTCTCAATGCTTTGTGCGCTATGTCCAGCAGGTCCCAGACGACCCCGCTCGCCGTCCGCGCGGGGCCGGCGCCGGGGCCGCGTATGGTGAGGGTAACATCCGAGTAGCGCCGCGTGCGGAAGTCGAAGACGTTCTCCGGGCCGTTTATCGGGCCGAACGGGCTCTCGACCGGCTCGTCCACGAGGCCGACCTCGACGGGGCCCTCTTTCGGGATACGGGCCAGGTAGCGGAGCATGTGGTGCTCTTCTACGGCCAGGAGCCGCTCGGCGAAAGCGTCGTCGTGCTCCGGGAGGCGCACCATGAACTCCTCCAGGGGCACGTCCTCCAGGCCCTCCGGCACCAGGGACTGGTAGGGGATCTCCTCCGGCTCGATCTCGCGCCCCATCATCCGGGCCAGGATGATCGCCTTGCGGGCCACGTCCAGCCCAGAGAGGTCGTCGCGGGGGTCGGGCTCGGCGTAGGCGAGGGCCACGGCCTCCTTCACAGCCTCCGAGAAGCGGCGGCCACCCTCGACGGCGCTCACAATGAAGCCTAGGGTGCCGCTCGGGCTGGCCTGGATCTCCAGGATCTCGTCGCCGCCCTCGATCAGGCCCCCCAGGGTGGAGATGATCGGCATCCCAGCCCCCACGGTCGCCTCGTGCCAGAGCCTGCCGGGCAGCATCTTGACGAGTTGCTCGTACGCCCGCTGGCTGCCGGAGAGCGGCCCCTTGTTGGAGAGCACGAGGTAGGAGCCGTTCTGGATGCCGATGAGGTCCAGGTCGAACGTCCCGCCGTGCACCGCCAAGTCCACGACCACGCGGATCGCGCCGGGCGCGGGCTCGGAGCGCAGCACGTCCTCCAGCGGCTCCGTCCCGAGGTCGGAGAGCCTGCCGCCGTCCTCCTTTATCCGGATCGCCTGCGGCAGCAGCTCCTCTCCCACCAGCGCCCCCGAGGTGTCGGAGACCGCCCGGTACGAGACCTCCAGGTCGTGCCGTTCGCTCCAGCGCTTGCGCTCCTCCAGCACGATCTGGGCCACGGACCGCCCGACGTTGCCCATGCCGATCTGGACGATCTCCAGGCGCTTCACGCGACCTCCACCCGGCTACCGGCGACGAGCGCGCCGTGCAGCACGCGCAGGGCCTCCTCGGCCTCCTCGTCGCGCACGGCGAACACGAGCCCGGCCGTCGCGAGCCCGGAGTGCAGCACTCGGATGCCCGCCTTGCGGAGTTCTCGCAGGCCCCGCCTGGAATCCGGCTTCTCCGGGACGCCGATGCACACGACGACCGAGGCCGCGCTGCGGTGGCCGTCGGTGCAGGGCACCTCGACGGCCAGCCTCCGGCGCAGCGCGGCGCAGCGGATGCCCGGTCCCTCTTCGCGAGCCGTCACCCGGGTACCGGGCGAGTCCGGGTTGAAGGTGTTGCGCACCGTCACCTCGATGTCCGCCTCGGCGGCCGGCTCCATCGTCCGGTGGTGGAGCACCTTGGCCCCGAGCCCGGCGAAGACGCCCGCCTCCCGGTAGGAGAGCCGGGGCAGGAGGTTCGCGTCCGGTACCAGGCGCGGGTCCGCGTCCAGCACGCCGTCCACGTCCGTCATGATCCAGACCTCCTCCGAGCCCAGCGCCCGCCCGATGACCGTCGCCGAGAGGTCCGAGCCGCCCCGCCCGAGCGTGGTCTGTGCCCCGTCGGGCGTCCTCCCGCCGAAGCCGGGTACCACAGCGACCAGACCCTCATCCAGCAGGGGCCGCACGTACCGTGTACATCGCTCGCGGGTCCGGGAGGCGTCCACCTCGGCCTCGGGGTATGAGGCGTCCGTGGCTATGGGATCAGCGGTAACGACCTCCGCCGACGCGCCGGCGGTGCTGATCGCGCCGGCCAGCACCGCGGCCGAGAGCCGCTCGCCGTAGACGGCCACCGCCGCCCGCCGGGCTTCAAGATTCTTCGCCGGGGCGAGAAGGACTTCCACCAGCTCTTTAAGCAGCGCCCGCAGGCGCCCGTCTACTTTTGGGAAGTGCTCCCCGGAGACAGCCTCGCGAGCAGCCCGCACGTGGCGCTCGTAGAGCGCGCGGTGAAGCTCCGCCACGGACCCCTCGTGTGTCGCGCCCGTCGCGGTTCGGTTGGTTTCAGCGTCCACCGTGGCGGTCGCCGCCGCGTAGCCGAGCAGGGTGTCCGTCGTGCCGCGCATCGCCGAGACGACGGCGGCCACCGGCCTTTCCCGGGCGGCCTCGGCGGCGATCTCCGCGGCGCGGACAAACGCCGCGCCGTCGCCGACCGAGGTGCCCCCGAACTTGATGACGAGGGGTTGTTCGCTCACTCTGGCTTCACGCTCCATTCAGTGCCTGGTCCAGGTCCCAGAGTATGTCGTCGATATTTTCGAGGCCGACCGAGAGCCGGACGTAGTCCGGCGTCACCCCGGTGGACTTCTGCTCGTCCACGCTGAGTTGCGAGTGGGTGGTGGAGGCCGGGTGGATCACCAGGCTCTTCGCGTCCCCGATGTTCGCCAGCAGGCTGTGCAGCTCCAGCCGGTCTATAAACCGCCGGCCTTCCTCCAGCCCGCCGTCGATGCCGAAGCCCAGGATCGCGCCGTACAGCCCCTCCCGGTGGTACTTCTTCGCCAGCTCGTGGGTCGGGTGGTCCTCCAGGCCCGGGTAGTTTACCCAGTTGACCTTCGGGTGGTCCGCCAGGAACTCAGCGACCGCCAGCGCGTTCTGCGAGTGGCGCTCCATCCGCAGCGGCAGCGTCTCCAGGCCCTGCAGGAAAAGGAAGCTGTTGAACGGGCTGAGGGCCGGACCGTAGTCCCGCAGGAGCTGGACGCGGGCCTTCAGGATGTAGGCCAGCTCGCAGAGCGCCGGGTAGAACTGCAGGCCGTGGTAGGAGGGGTCGGGCTCGGTGAACTCCGGGAACCGGCCATTATCCCACGGGAAGTCCCCGCCGCTCACGATCACGCCTCCGATGCTGGTCCCGTGGCCGCCGATGAACTTGGTGGCCGAGTGGACCGCCACGTCCGCCCCGTGAGCCAGCGGGTTGATGAGGTAAGGCGAGGGCATGGTGTTGTCCACGATGAGCGGAACGCCGGCTTCGTGCGCGATCTCCGCGACCGCCTCTATGTCCAGGGTGTTGAGCGCCGGGTTGCCGACCGTCTCGGCGAAGAGCGCCTTGGTCTTGTCGGTTATGGCCTCCCGGAACGCCTCCGGGTTGGCGTCGTCCACGAACTTCACGTCTATCCCGATCTTGGGCAGCGTGTAGTGGAAGAGGTTGTATGTGCCGCCGTAGAGCCCGGCGGAAGAGACGATCTCGTCCCCCGCCCCCGCGAGGTTGAGGATCGCCAGCGTCTCCGCCGCCTGCCCCGAGGCGGTCGCCAGGGCGCCTACGCCCCCCTCCAAAAGCGCCATCCGCTTCTCGAAGACGTCCGTGGTGGGGTTCATGATGCGGGTGTAGATGTTCCCTTCCTCGGAGAGGGAGAACAGGTTCGCCGCGTGCTCGGTGTCGTTGAAGACGTAGGAGGTCGACTGGTAGATCGGGACCGCCCGCGCCGTGGTCGCCGGGTCGGGCTCCTGCCCGCCGTGCAGCGCCAGGGTGTCGAACCCGTAATCGCGCTCCTGCTGCTCTCTGTCCGTGGCATCCATCTGCAAACCCTCCTTGTTAGCTCTCGATAAACGGCCTGATGGCCGCTTCCAGTTCATCCCAATCCTTCAGAAAAGCGTCGTGGCCGCTCAACGTGTCTACCTCCGCGTAGCTGGCGTCCGCGCCGGCCCGCTTTGCCGTCTCCGCCGCCGCCCGCACCTCGCGCGCTGGGAAGAGCCAGTCGCTCGTGATCCCCACGAAGAGGACCCGGGCCCGTATCCTCGCGTACGCTTCTTCGGGAGACTCGTACCCGGCGGCCACGTCGTACAGGTCCATCGCCCGCAAGAGGTACATGTACGAGTTGGCGTCGAAGCGGCCCACCAGGTCCTGGCCCTGGTAGTGGAGGTAGCTCTCGATCTCGAAGCGTCCACCGAACTCCTCGCAGAGCGCGGGCCGGCTCGCGGGCCGCCGCCCGAACCGCTCCCACTGCCCGGCGGCGCTCTGATAGGTCATCATCCCGGCCATCCGGGCGAGGGCGAGGCCCCGGTCGGGGCTCCGGCCCGTACCGTAGTAGTCGCCCCCCTGCCAGTCCGGGTCGTCCATTATGGCGCGCCGTCCCAGCTCGCTCATCCCGAGCCCCTGCGGCCCGAGAGCGCCGTTGGCCGCCACGGGGATCGCCTTCTCCACGAAGCCCGGGAACTCGACCGCCCACTCCAGCGCCTGCTGCCCCCCGATGGAGCCCCCGGCCACCAGCGCCAGGCGTTTGACGCCGAGGTCGTCCAGCAGACGCTTCTGGACCCGCACGATATCCCGGATCGTCACGATCGGGAACCGTGAGCCGTAAGGCTTGCCCGACGCCGGGTCCGGCGAGGCCGGGCCCGTGCTCCCGGAGCAGCCGCCCAGCACGTTGGAGCAGATGACGAAGTACTCGCCGGTATCTATGGGGTGTCCCGGCCCGATCACGGGCTCCCACCAGCCGTCCTTGCGGTACGTCTCATCCGGTTCCCCGGCGGCGTGCGAGTCGCCGGTAAGGGCGTGCGCTACCAGGACCGCGTTGTCCCCCGCCGCGTTCAACTCGCCCCACGTCTCGTAGGCGATCGTGACGTCCTGGAGAAAGCCGCCGAGTTCCGGCTCGAAAGAGCCTAGGCGGTGATGGGATCTGCCCGGGGAAACCTGGGCCGGAGCCTCTCTAGCCCCGGCCCCTGGGTCTAGTGTCATACTCGGTAGTAATGCAGCCTCCTTCTGTCTCTTCCGGGTCCTACGCCGTAACACCCGCCGCCTTATCGCGGCGTCCGTCCTACGCGCAACCCGCCCGTAGAAGAGGCTGCCCGCCTCTCCCCACATCTTCCAGGCCGGACATGACCGTCCTGCTGGACTTGGCACCTCGCGGCCGGTCTTGCCTCGCCGCCGGTTGCCGCGGTTTCTCGGGGCCAGTTCCCTCCACCGCTCTCGATGCGAGTTAGCGCTAGGGAAGGATGCTAAAGCCCCGGAAGCCCTTCGTCAAGAGCAATCCGGCGAGTTAGTAGGCGCGGGCGAAGATCGCCATCTCGCCCGGCTTGCCGGAGACGAGGTCCTTACCCTTCTGCCGCTCGGAGGAGAGCAGCCGGATGGTGGCCTTGGTGTCGGCCTTGATCTTCTCCTCGGTCTCTTCGGTCCCGTCCCAGGGCGCGACGACAAAACCCCGCTTCTTGGCGATGATCTCCTGGAATTCCTCGTAGGACTCCGCGTGGCGGGTGTTGGCCTCCCGGAACTCCGTGGCCTGGGCGAGCATGTTCTCCTGGATCTCCTCCAGCAACTCCCGCAGCCGGTCTTTCGCCCCGGAACGCGGTACGAACTCCTTCTCCCCCGTGTCGCGCCGCACGAAGACGACCTGCCCCTTCTCGATGTCTTTCGGCCCGATCTCCACCCGCACCGGCACGCCCCGCAGCTCGTGCTCGTTGAACTTCCAGCCGGGCGAGTGCTCCTCGTCCAGGTCAACCTCCATGCGGAAGCCGGCCGCCTGTAGCTCGACGTAGAGCTTCTCGGCCTCCTTGCGCACGTCCTCCTTGTTCTTGCCGCGCCAGATCGGCACGATGACCGCCTCCGTGGGCGCGAGCCGGGGCGGCAGCCTGAGCCCTCGGTCGTCGCCGTGGACCAGGATGAGCGCCCCGATAGTGCGCGTCGAGAAGCCCCAGGAGGTCTGGTACGGGTGGACCCGCTCCTGCTGCTCGTCCAGGAAGGTGATGTCGAACGCCCTCGCGAAGTTCTGGCCCAGGTCGTGGCTCGTAGCCGCCTGGAGCGCCCGGCCGTCGCCCATCAGGCCCTCGCAGGTGTAGGTCTCCACCGCGCCGCTAAAGCGTTCGGAGGGGCTCTTTACGCCGGTGAGGACCGGGATCGCCAGCGTCTCGTAGAACACGTCCCGGTAGACGCCGAGCATCCGCAGCGTCTCCTCGCGGGCCTCCCCGGCCGTGGCGTGGACGGTGTGGCCCTCCTGCCAGAGAAACTCCGAGGTGCGGAGAAAAGGACGGGTGACCATCTCCCAGCGCAGGACGTTGGCCCACTGGTTAATCAGGAGCGGCAGGTCACGGTAGCTCTGGATCCAGCCCCGGTAAAACTCGCAGATGATGCTCTCGGAGGTCGGCCGGATCGCCAGCCGCTCCTCCAGCTCGTTGTCGCCCCCCATCGTGACCCAGGCGCACTCCGGGGCGAAGCCCTCGACGTGGTCGGCCTCTTTGTTCAGGAAGCTCTCGGGGATGAGCAGCGGGAAGTACGCGTTCACGTGACCGGTGGCCTTGAAGCGGTCGTCCAGGTCGCGCTGGATGCGCTCCCAGATCGCGAACCCGTAAGGCCGGATGGCGAACGTGCCGCGCACCGGCCCGTAGTCCGCCAGCTTCGCCATGCGCACCAGATCCAGGTACCACCGGCTCGGATCCTCGCTCTTCTTCGTCAGCTTTTCGACCGCCTCGGCCATCAGCGCTCCTCTCTCGATACGAGTCGAACCGCCAGTATAGCGTCCGGCCTCGGGCGTGTTGGCCCAGCTGCGTTGTCCCGGAAGCTGCCCCCGGGGCTCCCGTCCGGGCTCCTCTAGCGCGGAGAGACTTGCTCCCGGGTGGTCTCCTGTCTCCCGGCGGCCTGCTCCTCGACCTTCTTGCCGAAGACGAAGAGCCCTCCGATAGCCAGGGCGACGCCGAGGGGCAACATCAGCCACCACGGCAGGCCGAACCCGACCGGGAGCAGCCCGATAAACAGCGCTATGGCCCCGGTGAACAGGGCGTAGGGGAGCTGGGTGCGGACGTGGTCTATGTGGTCGCAGCCGGAGGCCATCGAGGAGATGATGGTGGTGTCTGATATCGGGGAGCAGTGGTCGCCCCAGACCGCCCCGGCGAGCACCGTCGAGACCGCCGCATACATTATGTAGTAACCCTCGGGACCCGCCAGGTCGTTGGCCTGCATAATGCCCCAGGTCAGCGGTATCGTCAGCGGTATCAGGATGCTCATGGTCCCCCAGCTCGTGCCGGTGGAGAACGCGGTCGCCGCGGCCACGACGAAGACCAGGGCCGGTACCACGGCGGGCGGCAGGGCCTCGCCCAGCACCGAGACCAGGTAGTCGCCGGTGCCCAGCACGCCGGTCACGTCCGAGAGCGCCCAGGCGAGGACCAGGATGATCAGGACGAAGAGCATCGAGCGGACCCCCGTGTACCAGGCGTTCATCGTCTCTCCCAGTGAGAGAAGACGCTGACCGAGCGTAAGGATCACCGCCGTTACCACGCCCAGGAGCGATCCCCAGACCAGGGTCGCGAACGGGTCCGCGCTCCCGATGATGTCCCGCAGGTTGTCCCCTTCGCCGGTGACGTAGAGCCCGATCATGGCCGTTCCCACCAGCACCACTATGGGGATCACCGCGTTGAAAGCCCGCTCCGAGGTCTCGGCGGGCGGCTCCATCTCGTCGCCACCGGCCGCCGCGGAGTCCACCTCCGCGCCGTCACGCAGCACCTTGTTCTCGACGCGGGAGCGTATCTCCGCCGCGTACATCGGGCCGAAGTCCCGGCCCGTGAAGGCAACCGCAAAGACGAAGAGTATGGTTATTATGGGGTAGAAGGCGTACGGGATAGAGTTCAGGAAGATGCCGTACGCCGACTGGTCGAAGCCCTCGATCGCGCCGACCGCATCACCTATAAGACCGACCTGGAAGCCGATCCAGGTCGAGACCAGCGCGATGGTCGCCACCGGCGCCGCCGTCGAGTCGACGATGTACGCGAGCTTTTCCCGGGAGACCCTGAGCCGGTCCGTTATCGCCCGCATCGTGTTGCCCACGACGAGCGTGTTGGCGTAGTCGTCGAAGAAGATGGCGAGGCCCAGCACGCCCGTCGAGACCTGTCCCCGCCGCGGGTTGCTGGCGAAACCGACGATCCGGTTGACCACCCCCCGCATGCCGCCGTTGCGGGAGATGATGCCGACCATACCCCCGATCATGAGGGTAAACACGATGATGGAGGCGTGCCCCGTATCCCCGTCCGGCGGCGACAGCGCCTCTATGACGTAGACGTTGATGGTGTCGAGCAGCCCGTACCACAGGGCGCCCAAAGAGACGCCGTGGGTCATGGCCGCCCCGAGAAAGATACCCAGAAAGAGCGCCGGGATGACCTGCCGGAAGACCAGGGCCACCGCTATGGCCAGCAGCGGCGGCAGGACCGAGAACCACCCCGGTATGGAGAGCGTGGTCTCCTCGGCGACGGCCTCGCCCTCCGCCACGACCTCCATCGGGACCTCGCCGGTCTCTTCGACCACGATGTCCTCGGCCGTGGCCACCCCTTCCGAGAACTCCAGCCCGTAGTCCTGCCCGGCGACCCGCAGTTGGACGTCCTCGGCCGGCGAGCCGGTAGCCTCTACATCCACGCTGAACGGTATGCCCTCCAGCACCACCTGCGGCGGCTCTGCGAGGGAGTAGTCGGTTCCGTCCTGGGCCCAAACCTGCCCGGTCAGCGCGAACAGAAAAACAAAGGCCAGCAAGAGCGTTCGGGTCAGCAACTTTCCACCCCCACGAAACACCCTCATGAACGCCTCCTTTTTCGGCCCCACGCCCTTTCGGTTGCAAGCTACATTAGCAGATTTTCACCTCCTGCGGCACGGCTTTGCCGCGGGAGGCATCGCTTCTGGCATGACCTACCCGCCGGGCTCCAGCGTCTCCTTGCCGACGTAAGGAACGAGCGCCTCCGGAAGCTTTACGGAGCCCCATCCCTGCTGGTAGACCTCCAGCAGGGCTATGAGGACACGGCTTATGGCGAGGGCCGTTCCGTTGAGGGTGTGGAGGAGCTGCGGGCGTCCCCCCGGCTCCGCCCGACGATAGCGGATAGCGAGCCGCCGGGCTTGGAAGTCGGTGGTGTTGGAGGTGCTGGTGACCTCGCCGTACTCACCGGCCTCTCCCCTGCCCGGCATCCAGGCTTCGAGGTCGTACTTGCGGTAGGCGGCGCCGCCGAGATCGCCGGTGCAGATGTCCACGACCCGGTACGGAAGCCCGAGGCCCTGGAAAATCCGCTCCTCGATCCCGACCATCTCCTCGTGCAAAGCATCCGACTGCTCCGGGGTGGTGAAGGCGAACATCTCGACCTTGGTGAACTGGTGGACCCGGTAGAGGCCCCGGCTCGCCCGCCCGTGGGAGCCGGCCTCCGTGCGGAAGCAGTGCGAGAGCCCGGCGTAGCGCAGGGGCAGGCGGTCCTCATCCAGGATCTCGCCCGTGTGCTGGCCGGCGAGCGTTATCTCGGCGGTGGCGATCAGGGAGAGGTCGGTGTCTTCGACGGAGTAGATCTGGGTCTCCGGCCCGCGCGGGATGAAGCCGGTCCCCACCAGCGCCTCGTCGCGCGCCAGGTCCGGCGTTATCGTGGGCTCGTAGCCGCGCTCCACGAGGACGTCCATCGCGTAGCGGATGAGCCCCAGCTCCAGGAGCACCGCGTCGCCGCGCAGGAAGTAGAACTTGCTCCCGGTGGTCTTCGCTCCCGCGTCGAAGTCTATGATGCCCAGCGCCTCCCCGAGCGCCACGTGGTCCTTCGGCTCGAAGGAGAAGGCCGGGACATCTCCCCAGCGCCGGATCTCGACGTTCTCCGTGTCGTCCTTGCCGATGGGCGAGTCGGGGTGGGTCATGTTCGGGATGTTGAGCTGCTCCTCGCGCAAGCGCACCTCGACCTCCGCCAACTCCGCCTCCCGCGCGGGGATCTGGGCCTTCACGCCTTTCGACTCCTCGACGAGCCGCCCGCGCTCCTCCGGGTCGCTCCGCGGTATCTCTTTGGAGAGTATGTTCTGGCGCTGGCGCAGCTCGTTCAGCCCGCTGATCAGCGTCGAGCGCCGGTCGCTGAGGCGCACGACGAGGTCCACGTCGGCCTCGACGCCGCGGTTCCGGCAGTTTTCCTTTACGGCCTCCGCGTTCTCGCGGATAAACTTGAGATCCAGCACGATAACCTCCCTCGGGTGTGCGACTATCGTCTCTGGCGGCTGTCCGGCGTCTCCGCCGTCCTATCCTATCCAGTACCCTCCGGCTCCGCCAACTCCTCCAGCGCCCGCTCCTCCTCCCGGATCCTCACCGCGAGCAACACCGCGTTGAGCGCGGAGAAGACCAGCGCCGTCGTCCGGGCGCCAAAGACCAGGGGCAGCGTAGCTATCTCGGCCACCACGACGAGGTAGTTCGGGTGCTTGAGGTACCTGTAAGGGCCGCGCCGGACGAGCTTCGCGCCGGGCACGACCAGTATCCGCGTGCTCCAGTACTCGCCGAGCGAGGATATCACCCAGTACCGCAACGGCTGCGCGAGCAGGTACAGGGCCAGCGGCCCGCGCCGGAGGCCCGCCGGCCTGCCGCGCAACAGGCCCTCGGCCAGCGTCGAGAGGAGCCACAGGCCGTGCAGGGCGACCATGAACGGGTAGTGCTCCCGCCCGCGCTCCACCGCGCCCCGCGCGCGCAGCCGGCGCTCGTTGCGCCGCGAGTGGGCCAGCTCCAGAAGCCGCTGGAGAACCAGGAGGGAGATGCCGGCTAGCAGGGGTTTCTTCGACACCGGTTCAACACCTGAAAAACACGTGCTCGGCGGAGAAGCCCGGCCCCATGGCGGAGACCACGCCCAGGTCCCCCGGGGCGTACTCGCCGCCCTCCAGAAACCGCTCCAGGATAAACAACACCGTGGCCGCCGACATGTTGCCGTAATCCCGCAGCACCCCCCGCGAGAGAACCAGGCCGCCGGGCTCGATCCCCAGCGCTTCCTCCAGGGCGTCCAGCACCTTGGCGCCGCCGGGATGCAGGACGAAGTGCTTCAGGTCCGCGAATTCGAACCCCAGGTACCCGCAAGACTCCTCCAGGCTGTCGCGGAAGTGGTCGTGCACGATGATCGGGACGTTGCGGGAGAGGATCACGTTAAAGCCCGTCTCCGTGAACCTCCAGCCCATCACGCCCTCGGTGCCGGGCCAGGTTACGCAGTCCTCCCCGACCAGGGTAGGTCCCTCGCCCTCCGTGCCGACGACCACGGCGGCAGCCCCATCGGAGAAGAGGCTGGTGGAGACGATGTTGGCCTTCGAGGCGTCGCCCCGCTGAAACGTCAGGCCGCAGAGCTCGGTCGCCACGAGCAACACCGGCTTTCCGGGGTGGCTCCGCGACCAATCGGCGGCCCGGGCGAGCCCGCCGGCCCCGGCGGCGCACCCGTGCCCGAAGAGGGCCTCGCGCCGCGTGTGCCGCTCCGGGATGCCGAGCTCGAAGAGGAGCCTGGAGTCCAGCGAGGGGGTAGCGAGCCCGGTCGTGGAGACGAAGTACAGCGCCCCGATCTCCGAAGCCCCCACCCCGGCCTTGTCCAGCGCCCGGCGGGCCGCCTTCGCCGAGAGCTCCAGCGCGTGCTCGACGTAGAGGTCGTTCTTCTCCGCGAAGGTGTGGTCTTCCTCGAACCACTCGCGCGGCACGCAGAAGTTGCGCCCCTCGATGTTCACGTTGTCGAACACCGGCAGTAGCCGGTCGATGTCCCGGTGGGCCGCGCCGAACATGCCGCGCGCGAAGTCCTTGACCTCGGCCTGCCCGATGCGGTGGGGCGGCACGGCGGTCGCCACGGAGAGGATCCTGGGGTCCGGCGCGCTCAACGCTCTACCGGGCGGGTCTTTGTCGCCGGACCGGGTGAGCCTCCACCCGGCGTGGTCTCCGGCTCCGTGTCCGGCTCCGGCGTGACGCAGGAGTTGCGGAAGACGTACTGGGAGAGCCGCTTGCGCTGGCTGCTGGACCAGTCGATGGTCGGGCGGCGCTGGTCCGGCGGCACGTACCCCAGGCGGTAGACGGCCATGAGCTCCAGGTCGTCGGGCTTGTCTATGAGGTGCTCGATCCTGCGCCAGTTCTCCGGGATCTCCATCGGCGTCGAGACGAACTGGATGCCCATACCGATCTCGGTCGTCGTCAGCCAGATGTTCTCGACCGCAGCCCCCATCCCGAACAAGGAGTAGAAGCCGGATAGCTCGCCGGGCCGGTACTCCGCCTTGTCCAGCAAGACCGCCAGCAACAGCGGCGAGCCGGCCACCAGCTTGCGGTTGTCCTCGCCCAGGGTCTTCGGCACGCCGAAGCGGTTCATGATGGCCTGCCCGGTCTCGCTGAAGATGTGCTTGCGGAACGGCTTCAGCACGGCCGGCATCTGGTCGATAAAGATACCGTCGCGCCGCTCCTCCATCTCCCGCTCCGAGAAGCGGAAGTAAGGCCGGTAGCGCTTCCAGAACGTCCCTTCCTCCATGAGGCGGGTCATGCTCTCGCCGCTGATGCGCGCGATCTCCTCTATGGTCTCCCGGTCGTCTATGAGCACGAAGCGCCAGGGCTGGCTGTTGAAGTGCGACGGCGCCCGGGAGGCTACCTCCATTAGCAGCCGCTGGTGTTCGGGCTTTACCGGGTCCGGCAGAAAAGGACCGTTCGTAGTCCTGCGGCGTCTGAGGGTGTCGAGGAACTCCAAAGTCTAGCCTCCTAGATCATTCGTACGAGCCCGGCGGCGTAGAAGACCAGGGCCGCCACCGCCAGCGCCGCGTGGCCCGCCGTGCCGGCCCGCACCCGCGGCAGGACCGTGAACAGCACCAGGACCGGCAGCAGCACCCAGCGGTAAGGCGCCCCCTGCCAGAACCCCACCACCGCCGCCGCCGCGGCCGAGGCGAAAACGGCGAAAAACAGCGCGTGGTGCAGCCAGCGGAATGGCTTCGTGTCCACCAGCCTGAACTGCACGAGTATGCCGAGCAAAAAATTTGCCACAAACAACATGGTAGCGGCGTAGAAGATCACGGCTCGCACCTCCGTACCATCTACAGAGGTTAGCACAGGCGTCCGGCGGAACGGTGTTCTCTCACCCCGCTCCGCCTCGCCAGCTGGTTTCGCCGGTCCCCTGCCGGCTCCCGGCCGGAAGAGTCAGGAAGGGGTGGTGATGCTAAGATGCGGGGGTCCGACGTTATATCAGAACCGGAACGCTTGGGGGACGAGATGGAGAACGGACGCCCGGCGGCTTACATAACGGGAATCGGCGTCGTCAGCCCCGTGGGGGTCGGGCGCAAGAAGTTCTGGAGCTCGCTGCTCGCCAACGAGAGCGGGGCCGGTCCAATCTCGTTGTTCGACCCGGAGGGCTTCGAGGTCCGCATCGCGGCCGAGTGCACGGACTTCGACCCGAAGGACTTCATGGACCGCAAGGTCGTCCAGCGCACGGACCGCTTTTCCCAGATCGGGCTGGCCTCCGCGATGATGGCCCTGGAGGACGCCGCGGCCTGGGACGAGCTCGACGGACGTCCCGAGCGTGTCGGACTGGTGCTCGGCAGCGGGCTCGGGGGCGTCGCCACGCTGGAGACCACCCAGCACACCATAGACACCCGGGGACCGGGCCGGGTAAACCCGTTCGCCGTCACCAAGATCATGCCCAACTCCGCCGCCGCCCACATCGGCATCCAGCTCGGGGTGCAGGGACCGTCCACCTGTGGCGCGCTGGCCTGCTCCTGCGGCACGGACATGATGGCGGTGGGGTACGACCTGATCCGGCGCGGCGACGCCGACGTGGTGATCTGCGGCGCGGCCGAGTCTACCATCACGCCGGTCATCGTCGCGGGCTTTATCGCGATGCGGGCGATGAGCCGCCGCAACGACGATCCCGAGGGGGCCTGCCGTCCCTACGACGCGGACCACAACGGCTTCCTGATCGGGGAGGGCGGCGCGGTGATGATCCTGGAGAGCGCAGCCTCCGTAGAGCGGCGGAACGCCGAACCCTACGCCAAGATAACCGGCGTCGGCCGCACCACCGACGCCCACAACATGACCGACCCCGACCCCCAGGGCCGCGGCATCACCCGCGCCATGCAACTCGCCGTGAAAGACGCCGGCCTCCGGGGAGAGCAGATCGGCTACATAAACCCCCACGGCACCGGCACGGTCGCCGGGGACGGCCCGGAGTCGCAGGCGATGTCCGCCATCAACCCGGACGTGACGGTCTCCGCGACGAAGTCCACGCTGGGCCACTCCCTGGGCGCCAGCGGCGCGATAGAGACCGCCATCTGCGCCCTCGCCGTAAAGGAGAAGACCATCCCCCCGATGCGCAACCTGAAGAAGCTGGCCGAGGGCTGCGCCGACCTGCAGTACGTGGTGGACGAGCCGCGCCCCGCACCGGACCTGGAGGCCGCTATCTGCGCCAACCTCGGCGTCGGGGGCCACAACGCGGCGGTCGTGCTGGAGCAGGCGTAGGAGTCCTGTCGATGGGCGTTACGGACGTTTACGAACTGCCCGAAGGGCTTCCGGTCCCCGGGGACGACGGTGCCTGCGACCACCTGCCCGGCGTGGCTCTACCCTCCCTGGCGCTGCTTTCCACCGCGGGAAACAGCGTAGACCTGTCCGGGCTTCCCGGCAGGACCGTCGTCTACTGCTACCCGCGAACGGGCAGGCCCGGCGAGGACCTGCCGCCGGGGTGGGACGACATCCCGGGTGCCCGCGGATGCACCCCACAGTCTTGCTCCTTCCGGGACCACCACGCCGAGCTCCGGGAACTGGGAGCGCGGGTCTTCGGCCTCAGCACCCAGGACACAGACTACCAGCGGGAGGCCGCCGGTCGGCTCCACCTGCCCTTCGAGCTGCTCAGCGACCAGGACCTGCGTTTCGCGGAGGCTCTGAGCCTGCCCACCTTCGAAGCCGAGGGCATGACGCTCATCAAGCGTCTGACCCTCGTCGTCCGAGATGGACGGGTCGAGAAGGTATTCTACCCTGTCTTCCCACCGGATAAGAACGCCGGGGAAGTAGTCGAGTGGCTCTCCAGGGGAGCAGGATGATGGAAGCGGCCATACTCCTCTACGACGGTTTCGACGAGCTGGACGCCATCGGACCCTACGAGGTGCTCCAGAACGCCGCGCGCCTCGGTGCTGACCTGCGCGTGCGCCTCCTGACGCACAAAGCTGCGGAGGAGGTGGTGGCGAGCCACGGTCTGCGCTTGGCGCCCGACGGGCGTCTCGGTCCGGACGAGCGCCCAAACCTCGTGCTGGTGCCCGGCGGCGGCTGGAACGACCGCTCGGAGAAGAGCGCCCGGACCGAGGCGGAGCGGGGAGAGATTCCCGAAACCCTGGCCCGGCTGCACGCGGCGGGCTCCACGGTGGCGGCGGTGTGTACCGGAGGGATGCTGCTCAGCGCGGCCGGGCTGACGAGGGGAAGGCCGGTGATCACCCACCACGGCGCCGTAGGCGAACTCCGGGAGGGCGGCGCGGAGGTTGTGGAGGCGCGGGTGGTGGACGACGGCGACCTGCTCACGGCGGGCGGCGTGACCTCGGGCATAGACCTGGCGCTCTGGCTCGTCGAGCGGGAGTGGGGATCGGGGATGGCGGAGGAGATTGCCCGGGAGATGGAGTACGAGCGCCGCGGGAGCGTATACCATTAGCCGCGTGGCGCAAGATCCGGAGCAGAGGTTGAGAGAGCTCGAAGCCCTCATCGCACCCCACGGCAGCGCGCTGGTGGCGTTCTCCGGGGGCGTGGACTCGTCGCTGGCCCTGGCCGTCGCGGCGCGGGCGTTGCCGAAGGAGAAAGTCCTGGCCGTCACCTCCAACAACGAAACCTACCTGCCCTCGGAGCTGAGCCTGGCGCGGGACGTGGCGGCCTTTCTCGGGGTGGATCACCGGGTAGTCGAAACGCGGGAGCTAGACAACCCGGACTACGCGAAGAACCCCACGAACCGGTGCTACTTCTGCAAGAGCACGCTCTACTCGGACCTGGGGGAGATGGCCCGGGAGCACGGCTACGGCTGCGTGGTAGACGGGGCCAACGCCGACGATGAGGGGGACTACCGGCCCGGCCGGAAGGCCGCCAGAGAGCTCGGCGTGGTATCTCCCCTCTCGCTCGCGGGCGTGGGCAAGGAGGAGGTGCGGGAGTTGGCGCGGCACCTGGGGCTGCCGAGCTGGGACAAGCCGGCGCTGGCGTGCTTGTCGAGCCGCTTTCCGTACGGGCAGGAGATCACGCCGGAAAAGCTGGCCCAGGTGGCGCGAGCCGAGGAGTTCCTGCGCTCGTGCGGTTTCCGCCAGGTGCGCGTGCGACACCACGGCGACATAGCTCGCCTGGAGGTCGGCCCCGACGAGCTGGAACGGGCCTTCGCCGAGCGGGAGCAAATATCCGCCGAGCTGCGGGCCGCGGGCTTTCTGTACGTGACCCTGGACCTCGCCGGCTACAAGCCCGGCAGCCTCAACGCCGGGCTCGGTAGAAAACCCGGCAGAAAACAGCTCCCGGTGATCCCGTAGCTTGGACTGGGCGCTCGACAACCTGCCGCTCCTGATCTCGCTGGCAGCCATGTTCGTGGGCCTCGCCGGGAGCGTCGTCCCCGGCCTGCCCGGGGTGCCCCTGATCTTCCTCTCCGCCTTCGTTTACGCTTACCTCACGGGCTTCGAGCGGGTGGGTGGCTGGGTCGTCGCTCTGCTCGGCCTCTTCGCCGCGCTCGCCCTCGCCGCCGACTACGTGGCCACCTCTTACGGCGCCCGGAGGTTCGGGGCGAGCTGGGCAGGCACGCTGGGCGGCGCGATCGGGGGCATCGTCGGCACGCTCGCAGGCCTGCTGGTGTTCGGGATCGGCGCGTTCTTCGGCCTGATCCTCGGGACTATCGGGGGCGTTTTCCTCGGCGAGTACCTCCGGCGCCAGGGCCACGTTCAGGTCGGCCCCGATGGGGAGCCGGTGGGGTCGAACCCCGATGACGGTGGCCGGGGGGACTGGCGGCGGGCGTCGCGGGCGGCGGGCGGCGTGCTCATTGGGTACGTGGTATCCTCCGCCGTCCAGCTGGTCCTGGCCGTGGCCGGCATCGCCGTTTTCCTGTTGGCGCTGTTCTACTAGCGGCCAGACCCGGGTAGCCTGCCGGGTTGGCCTACTCCTCTTCTCTACGCTGCTCGCGGAGAAAGCTTTCGAGCTCCTGAGCCAGCTCGTCACCGGAGGGCAGGTTCCTAGTGCCCTGGGCTACCTGGGCGTCGTAGCGCTCTTCGAGCATCTGGACGTAGGAGGTGAGGTCCGAGTCCTGGGAGACGGCGGCCGAGACCTGCTCCTGGTAGTCGACGGCGGTCTTTTCCAGACGCTCCGTGTCTACTTCCACGCCGACCAGCCCCGAGAAGCCGTTCAGGAGGGCGAGGGCGGCGGGTGCTGACGGCACCGCCGGCAGGTAGTGCGGCACCGAGGCCCAGAAGCTCACGGAGGGCAGGCCCGCCTGCGCGCAGGCCCGGTGCAGGACGCCGGTAATGCCCGTCGGACCCTCGTAGCGGGAGGCCGAGAGACCGAGGTTCTCGATCAGGGCCGGGTCCTGGGAGTTGGCCGAGACCGAGGCCGGCCGGGAGTGGGGCACGTCGGCGAGCAGGGCGCCCATCGTGACCACGAGATCGACCCCGAGGCGGCGGGCGACATCCACCACGCCATCGCAGAACGTGCGCCACCGGAAGTTGGGTTCCGGGCCGGAGAGCAAGACCACTCCGCGCCCGTTCGTAGCCTCCGGGCTGCGGGCGGTGGCGTGCAGGGCGTTCTCGGGCCACTCGATCTGGCGCGTAACGCCCTCGACCAGCTTGATCTCGGGCCGCGTCGCCTGGAAGTCGAAGAACTCCTCGGGATCGAAGCCGCCGAACCGCTGCGCCTCCCAGGCGCTGCCGAGGGTGCTCACCGCCACGCTCGCCGCCTCCGCCGCGTCGTTCCACCCCGTAAACCCGGCGACCAGGATGGGACGTTCCAACTCGGGCATCCACTCCAACTTTAAATAGTCGTTATCCATGGGGGTAGCTTACCATGCCCCACCCCAGGACCCGGCTCTACGAGCCGGTATACCGGACCACGTAGACGGAGCCCGTGCCCCGCTCCAGGTAGTAGAGGTTGCCGCCGCGCCCGACCTTGAGGTCCACGGGGTTGGCGATGCCCCGGGCAAAACCGGTAGCCGTCCGGGTCTCGGGATCGAGCCTGCGGATCCAGCCGCTACAGAAGTCCGCGAAGAAGTAGTCGCCGACATAGCCCCGCGGGAACCGTGCCTTGACGGGATCGTAGAAGGCGCCACCGGTTATGGCGCACCCGGTGGTCGGTCCCGTCCCGTGCCGGTAGGCGAAGACCGGTGGTTTGAAGCGGCGGTCGTTCTCGGGTCCCTCGTACCGGGGCCAGCCGTAGTTGGCCCCGCGGGCGCCGGCGTTGATCTCCTCCCACGTCTTCTGTCCCACGTCGTTTATGAACATGCGGCCGGTGTCGCGCGAGACCGCGAAGCTGAACGGGTTGCGTAACCCGCGCGCCCAGATGGCCCGGTTCTTGCCCCGGGCTTTTTTGTAGAAGGGGTTGTCCTTCGGGATCGTCCCGTCGCGGTTGATGCGCAACATCTTGCCCTTGAGGTTGCGCAGGGTCTGGGCGTTCTCGGGCCTGGCGTTATCCCCGACGGCGACGTAGAGCCTGCCGTCCCGCCCGAAGTGCAGCGCCCCGCCGTTGTGGTTCCTGGCCCGGCTGAGGTTGTCGAGCCGGAAGATGAGCTTCCGGCCGGAGACCCGGTCCCCGGCGGCCTGAAGCCGGACCACCCGGTTGTGCACCGGCTGCGAACGGGTGGTGAAGTAGACATAGACAAAGCCGTTGCGGACGAAGTTCGGGTCGAAGGCGACCCCGAGCAAGCCCCGTTCGCCCTCGGAGTCGACGTTGAAGGTGGCGAAGGGCCGGCTCAGGAGCCGGCCGTCCTTGATCACCCGCAGCCTGCCGGCCTGCTCCGCCACGAAGATCCGGCCGTCCGGAGCGAGCGCCATCGCCGTCGGCTTTTCGAGCCCCGTCACCACCCGGCTCTGGCCGAAGCCACCCGGCAGCGACGCCGCCCCCTGCGCCGCCGACGCCGACAAAGACAACAACGCCAGCAAGGACAATATCCCGGCCAGCGCCAGGGCGAGGCTCACGACCAACAACGGCCCACGCAAACGACACTTCCCGAAGCAAAACCCAGACCTCGCCCCGCCAGATCCCCCGAACCTTCCGGCCACCCCCGCATCTCCTTTGCACGAGACTTTACGTGACGTGTGTTTCTTTTGCGGACGCTAGCACACGGGCTACCGCACCGCAACGCCCGAACGTTACGGAAAAGAGCGGTCCATCCTGAGTGCGTAGCCCAGGCGAAGAAGGTACTCGTGCTCGGGGATCTCGACCGCCCCCATCCTGGCCAGGTGGTCGTTCTGTATCTGGCAGTCGAGCAGGACGAAGCCGCGCTCCTTCAGCCGCTCCACCAGGTAGAAGAGGCAGACCTTGGAGGCGTCGGGCATCCGGCTGAACATAGACTCCCCCATAAACGCCCCGCCGAGGGTGACGCCGTAGAGGCCGCCCACGAGCCGGTCTTCGTGGTAAGCCTCGACGCTGTGGGCCTTGCCCGCGTGATGCAGGCCGAGGAAAGCGTGGATGATCTCGGCGTTGATCCAGGTCTCCTTCCGGTCGGCACAGGCCCGAATAACGTTCTCGAAGTCCCGGTCCACGAACACCTCGTACTTGCCCTGCCGGATCACGCGCGCCAGGGACTTCGAGACGCGCAGGGCGTCCAGGTCCAGGACGGACCGCGGGTCTGAGCGGTAGAACTCCACCCGCCCGCAAGGGTCGGCCATCGGGAACGCCCCGGCCCGGTAGGCCGCCTCCAGGATTTCCGTGGTAAGCCTCACAGACCGCATGATAAAGCTTCCTAAAATAGACGCTATGGAAAACTTCGACCGGCCGAGCCCGAACTCCGCCCGGGCGACCCGCGCCTACTCCGCGAGCCCGGAGGAGCTGCTCGAGGCTATCAGGCAGGCCGTGAAAGAGCTGCCACGCTGGAGGTTGGAGGAGGCCACGGAGACCAAGCTGCACGCCGTGCGCCGCACCCGGCTGCTCCGCTTCGAAGACGACGTAACCGTAACCGTCCAGCCTAGAAACCGGGGCTCCGAAGCCCACTTCGAGAGCGCCTCCCGCGTGGGCAAAGGCGACCTGGGCCAGAACCCACGCAACCTGAAAGAGTTTCTCGCGGCCGTAAACCGGGAGCTGTCCCGGTAAGGGTTCGTAGCCAGGGCGGGAGCTTACCGGCGCGGCGGCGCAATACAGCCATCAGGAGGGTTTATTTACCGTGGGGCGCGGCCGCCGAGGTAAGAGCAGACGAAGGTCGCGGGGCCATACCCAACACCGTTGCGAGCAGAAAGCGGAGAAAGCCCAGGGGGGTGAGGCCGGCGGCGTAGGAGATCACGCCGAAGTACACCACGGGGACGGTGCGGGCTCCGTAGCGGGCGAACCAGCGGTCGGTGGAGCAGAGGCCCCGCCGGCCAACCAGCGCTTCGATCACCGTGCAGCCCAAAGAGTAGGCCATACCGAAGGAGATAGCCGCCACGAGCGTCGCGCCCGCAGGCTCAGCATCTCGCCCCAGAAGGTGCCGCGCCGAGGACGATAGCCTCACGCCAGTCCAGATCCACGTAAGGTATCTTCCGGGCCATGCGACGGGTTGTATCGCGCGGCGCAGAACGGGCAGAGCAGGCTTCTTGTGCCGACCAGGGACTTTTCGTAAACTCCGGAACCACAAACTAACGGGCGATGAGGCTCGCCCTTGACCGCAATCGTTGTTGCTGATGGCTTCTACCCGCGGGTTTCGCGCTGCGAGTAGAGGCTTTTCTCGTGCCGGCGGTAGCGTGGGTTCGGACCGGAAGGGAGAACGCGAACCTTGAAAGAAACCGACCGTAAAGGACCGGAGCAGGGTCTTACAGCGGCTTGCTTGAGTATTGATCCCATGCAAGGATACGAGTATGAAGGCATACTCGAAGGACCTCAGACTCAAAGCGCTGGCTGCCGTCGATCGCGGGATATCCCGCAAGGAGGTCGCACA
>SIRX01000190.1 GCA_004563715.1 Actinomycetota bacterium
ACCTGGGCCTCCTGGCGGTCCTCCGGCGAGAGCAGGTTGAGAAGCTTCTGGGTCGCCTCTCCCGGAAGCTCTCCGAAGACCTGCGTCCGGTCGTCGGGGCTCATGTCGGCGAGCACCCGCCGGGTCTCCTCGTCGGTCAGGTCGCGCAGGAGCTCGTTCTGGTCCTCGGTGTCGAGGTAGGCGAACACCTCGGCGGCCTGATCGCGCCGGAGCGCCCGGAAGAGCAGCGCCCTGCTCTGCGGCCCCTGCTCCAAGAGCAGCTCGGCAACATCCGGGAAGGCCCAGTCGGCGACGCCCTCCCGCACCTCGGCCCACCGGCCCTGCTGTATCCTGGTCTCGACCTCACTCTTTTGCATCCTCATCATCTCCTCCCTGGCGGCGAACAACTGGTGCGGCAGGGCCGCAAAGAGGTGCCGCCGTTCCTCTCCGCCCAGCCGGGCCAGAAGCTCTGCGGTCTCCTCCGGCGTCAGCTCGGCGAGCAGCTCCTCCAACAACTTCCACTCCCGGCGCTTTATGAGCGCCTCGTAGTCACCCGATCTCATGGTCTATCCTCTTCTCCCATCCTCTTTCCTATCCTCTTCCCGATCAGGCCGAATCTCCCCGCTCCCAAGCGGCAAACCTCTCCGCGAAGGGAAGCCGGGCCGGGCAGCAGGCGCGGAGCCGACCTGGCGGAGAACGAGGCCCCGATCCTGCGCCGCCCAGAACCTGCGGAGCCTGCGGGGTACCTTCGACCACAGACCCGCACACCGTCACAAACCCGCACAAAGGAACCTCCGTAGAGAACCTCCGTAGAACTCCATAGAACCGGTAACGAACGCGCCGGGGCACACCAGAGCTTCCACCTCTAGGCGCCAGGATGCGCGCGTCCATACTGCCCGCGCGGAGGTTAGAGGAAGTAGGCGATCTGGAAGAGCAGGTGGCGGCGCCGTTCGGCGGGGCTACCGCTGCTACTACTCGGTTCCAGCTCGGACATGGCGCTCACCTCGCTTTCCGGAAGGTCGTGGTGCTACACGGGCGGGTACACCCTACCCCGCAGCCTCCGAGCCGTCAAGCCTGCCGCAACGGGCCCGGCCCAACGATCGCGCCCCAGGTCACACGACCCAGGGCACACGACCCAGGTTGCAAGGTCCGGAATGGGATCAGGCCCTCATACCTCGTCTACCTGGCGCCGAACGGCGGAGAAGGCATCCGAGCCCGGAGGCCCGTTTGCGCGCCCGGGGGATGGTTTTGGGGGAGGGTTCCGGGGGTGTCTAATCGGACAGGCCCTCCCGAGGCCTGCCAGGTTGCACCAACTCATTGCCCCATCTACACATGGCCTTGACAGCCGTCACGACGTTGGCGGGAAACCGCACGGGAAACCGCACCCTTGGCATCCTTTCTGCGTCCCAGTAAAAGTTGGGGCGCTTGCTTGGGGAGGACGCGCTGGGTAAGCTTGTGGGGTGGGTAAAGTTCCTCAAGTCCGACGAGTATGCGCCCCGGGCAGCCGGTTTTGTCCCGGTGGGCTGCGGGAGGTTCTCTTCCCCTATGCGGAGGCTCTGTAGTGCGGACGGGGGGTGCGGTGTCGAGGACACCGGCCTCTCGGGGTTCGTGAGATGATCGACATGCCGTCGGAGGAGCAGTTCCGGGGATGCCTCGTAGGGCAGGCTCTGGGGGACGCCCTGGGCTTCGTGGTGGAGGGCGACCCCCCCGAGGTCTGTCGGGAGTACGTAGCCGAGGTGCTCGCTCGGGACGGGGTACCCGGGCGTGTCCGGTTTTCTTTCGGGCAGTATTCCGACGACACCCAACTCGCCCGCGAACTCGTGCAGAGCTACGCGGCGTGCGGGAGGTTCGACCCCGAGGATTACGCGCGCCGTATCCGGGACATCTTCTCCGAGGGCAGGATCGTCGGGCGGGGGAGGAGCACCCAGGAGGCCGCAGACAAACTCGCCCGTGGCGTTCCCTGGCACGAGGCCGGGACCCCGCCGCCTGCGGCAGGTAACGGCAGCGCCATGCGCGCCGGACCCATCGGCCTCATCTTCCACGACGATCCCGAGGGCCTGGTAAGAGCGGCCACCGAGCAGGGGGTTATCACCCACGCCGACCCGCGCTGTTCGGCAGGCGCGATCGCCATTGCCGGGGCGGTCTCCCTCGCCCTCCGCGCGCGTCCGGTCGAGCCGGCGTCCTTCCTCGCCAGGCTCGCCGAACTGAGCGAAAAGGTCGAGCCGCGCTTCGCTAGCTACCTGAGGCGTCTCGCGCGCTGGCTGCCCCTGCCGCCCGAAGAGGCCGTAAGGCACATCTCCGGGGAGGGCCAAGAGCAGGGTCCGTCCCGACGATGGCACGGGATACCCCCGTTCGTCGTCGGCAGCGTGCTCTGGAGCCTGTACTCGTTCTTGAAGAGCCCGGACGACTACCGGAGTACGATCCGCACGGCCATCGCAGTGGGCGGCGACGTGGACACCACCGCCGCGATGGCCGGGGCTATAAGCGGCGCCCACCTCGGCCTTTCGGCGATCCCGCGGAACCTGGCCCACCGTCTCAACGACCGGGGTACCTGGGAGTTCGCGGAGCTCATCACCCTTGCTGACGAGTGCCGCAGGACCGAGGGGCGTCCCGCGTAGTTTTTGACGCTCGGCGGATAAGAGACCGTCTGAAAAGCCTCATTTCCGAGCCAACCGCCTCACCAGCCGCTCATCCCCAGGGCTTGTACCAACTCGTCCACCTTGCGGGTGGAGACGCCGTGGACATAGGCTTGGACGCAACGCTAGAAAATTGAGCCACCCAACGCTGCGTAATTGACGTTGGCTGATCCATCCGATTGCGGAATGGAGAAGCGATGAGGGCAAGGCATGAGCCTGGCCCTATGGCTCCTCATCCTCGAAGTCACCGCCCCAGGCACACACCAGAGCTCTCGGCAACCCCCACTTTCCCAGAGCAGTCAGGCGCCTTTGTTGGTCAATGGCCCCAGCCGCCTCCCACGTGGGCAATACCATCTCGAAGGCTGTCTCGACCACACTGGCGTCTTCGTCCTCAATCTTCCCATCGACCTCCGGGCACTCATTGATGTAGCCGACCAGAGTCTCCGGGGAGGCCGAGGCACCGACTCCCGCCCGTACCAGACCAACCACCGCTCCCAGCCAGTCGGCGAGTTCCAAAGCCATTACGACCGCTTCCTCCTCGGAGTCCATACCCATCTCCTCGTATGGGGAGATCAGTGCTCCAGCAGCGCCGAGCCACAGCTCCTTATCCTCGGCAGGCAACTCATCCTTCTCCCAGCCTGCTGCATTCAAGATGTATTCGTAGGGCCACTCGCCGCTAATCAGTCCGGCACGCAGCTGTTCCGAGCAGGCTGCAAGCTCCCCGGCGGGCGGCTCTGTCTCTCGCAGTTCTGGAAGAGCCCTCACCACGAGACTTGCGGCCTCCTTCTCCGCTTCCTCTATTGCGGCGAGGAACTCTTCCAGTTCTTCGTCCTCTTCGTCAAAGCCCCATAGATCCTCGCCTGTCTCTGCGGAAGGTCCCTGATTCAGCAACGGAATTACCTCTGCGCCCTCCGCCTCAGGTGCGGCTCGCCTACCGGAAGCTTCCGGCTCCGCCACCCCCCGCTGCAACCACTCCAGAGCTCCCGGAGTCTGGAGCCACCCGTTGGCTGCCTGCACACAGTATTCGAGCGCCTCGCTCTCGCCGCCCATCTGTATGAGATCAGGTGGCGTATCGGGAAGCTCTTTTTCCCCGAGCAAGTATGTAGGAGCGAAGGGGTTGTTCTGAATGGCTGCTTGTAGGGCGACGTTCGCCCTTTCGCTTGCCCCTTCCCAGCGAAAGGTCCACAAGGCGCGCGTGTAGGCCCAGGTGGCGCCCCCGTCATCTCTGTACCGCTCCAGGAGCTCGCCGAGTTCTTCGTCATTGCCCAGCTCCACTAGAACGGTGGCGAGCTGCTCGCGCACTCCCTGGTTGTCGTTGGGGTTGAGCTCGAGCATCCGGCGGTAGTGCTCGGCGGCCTCCTCTCGGCGACCCAGCACCCACAGACACAGGGCCAGCCCGTGGCGAGCCCGCATGTAGGGCCTGGTCTCTAAAATACCCCAGAAGTGTCCCGCTTCCTCTCGGAAGGTCTCCTCTCCGAGAGCGCGCTCGCCGGCCTTGAGAGCTTCCTCGTAGAGCTTTTTTGCCTCTTCGGGCTCCTCGGCGGTCTCCTCGGCCAAGAGGACATAGGCGTCGGCGCAGTCCCCGCTTACCTGCAGAGCTTCCCTGGCTATCTCCACCCGCCTGTGGGGATCTTGTTCATCGAAGGCGTCGTAGATCAGCTCCTGGGCCTGCTCCAGCGGCGTTGTCGGTACCGGAGCGTCCTCCAGTGAGCCGCCGCCTTCGGAGAGGTAGCGGCCCAAGAACTCATTTGCCTCGTCTGCGGATTCAAAATCCTGATCTTCCAGAAGCCGGCCAATGCGGGGAGATATAACCGACATGGCCCTGCGGTCCGGGAGAGGACCGGGGAAGTCGTCGATCTCTTCGCGCTCTCCTCTTCTTAGGGCATCTTGCTCGCGGCGCTTTTGCTCGCGGTTACGCTCTTTTCGCTGTCGTTTTTTCTTGGTCATGACCCCGGCCAACCTCCTTCTGGCGAGTACGGGCAGCTTAACGCAACATGAGGTATCGTCAAGAGTTGTGGATCAGACTCCGTGATCACGCGGCTACCTTCTCCTCATCTCCTTCTACCAGCCCTCCGTTTACGAACCTTGCTCCGGCTCTGACCAACGCCACCAGGTGAGCCCCAGTCAGCTTCCTCCACCTCCCCTCGGCAGCCTCTATCAGCTTGAAGATCATCGCCAAGCCCGCCTG
>SIRX01000191.1 GCA_004563715.1 Actinomycetota bacterium
AACTATGTGTAGAATCTACTTATATATACACAAGTTCTCCAACAACCCGGCCGCCCGGCCAGAAGATACCTGGCCTGCGAAGCGCAAAGTGTTACAATGTTGAAAGAGATGCAATCAACGATTTCCGGGCCTGCAGAGACCGCTCGTAGGTGGCCGGGCTGGCTTGACAAGCCAACACTTATATGTAGACTTCACATAGAATATGGAAGAGAGACGTATGAGCGAAGAACCGGGAAAGAAAGACGAGAGGGCTCCCAAGCCCGAGGGGCGGGGTCTCGAGGCGCGCCCGAGAAACTGGCTGGTGCCGGTGATACTGCTGTCGTTGCGGGACTGGAACTCCTACGGCTACGAGTTGATGGAGCGGGCCACGACGTTCGGGTTCGAGGCGATGAACCCGGGGACGCTGTACCGGACGCTGCGGCAGATGGAGAAGGACGGCATCGTGAAGTCCACGTGGGAGACCTCCAAGGGGGGACCGGCGCGCCGGATGTACTCCATTACGGACGCCGGCAGGTCTTATCTGGACTTCTGGGCCAACTCCCTGCAGCAGTATCAGAAGACCATGGACACTTTCTTCCGGATGTACACGGGCCGTCCGATGCCCAAAGAGCCGGGAGAGAGTGAGGAAAAGGGAAAGAAGTAGCTTCCCGAGAACCTTTCACGGCAGAGAAGCGCGCGAGGGACCTCTGTAAAGGAGGTCCCTCGTTTTTGTTATGATAAGCCCGTAGTGGGACATGTCCGGGGAAAGGAGACCCAGCATGGACGATCAGCAAACAAAGCGGGTAAACGAGGCAGCCCAGAAGTTCGCCGAAGCGGTCCGGGAGTCCCTCGAGACCGTGTCGAACCGCTCGGTGGAGGCGCAGGAGCGTTCCCGGGCGCTGACGCAGAACTTCTTCGAGTCCGTGATCAGCGAGCTGGAGGCCCAGGCCCAGAGCAGCCAGCAGATGTCCGAGGAGTTGATGGAGCAGTCCCGGAGGCAACAGGAGGCGTTCCAGCAGCTCTCCGAAGAGTCCATGAACGCTTACAAGGAGTTCCTGGGCTCTATGTCCTCCTACTACCAGATGAACATGGAGCGGGCGCAGAGAAACCGTTAGAAGCGTTAGAGGAAACAGGCGGGTCGGATAATTTGTAGGGGTTCCCCGGGACTGGAGCGTTAGCTTCGGTCCTTCTTTTTTCGGGTATCCTGAGCAAAAGACGGGTCAACACGTCGGAAGGAGGAGCATGAGCTTCGGTAATGGAAACGGTAACGGCGGCGAGGTAATAATCTCCACGCCGCTGAGGACGGCGATAGGAACGTTCGGCGGGATGCTCAAGGACACACCGGCTGTCGAACTGGGCGCCACCGTCGGCAAAGAGGTCCTCTCCCGGGCCGGTGTCGAGGGGGATCAGGTCGACCAGGCGATAATCGGGAACATCCTGCAGGCCGGCCAGGGCATGAACCCCGGACGCCAGGTCGGGATGAAGAGCGGGCTGCCGGTCGACTCCCCCGGGATGACGCTCAACCGGATGTGCGCGTCGGGGTTGCAGGCCATCGTGTCAGCGGCCCAGGAAGTCGCGCTCGGGGACGCGGAGGTGATCCTGGCCGGCGGCATCGAGAATATGGACCAGGCGCCGTTCCTGCTCCCCAAGGGGCGCTACGGCTACCGGATGGGGATGCCGGACGGCAAGATCTACGACCACATGGTCTACGACGGCCTGTGGGACGTCTTCAACGACTACCACATGGGCACCACCGCCGAGAACGTGGCCGAGAAGTACGGCGTGAGCCGGGAAGACGCCGACGCCTACGCCGTGCGGAGCCACCAGCGGGCGGCCAAGGCCATAGAGGAGGGGTACTTCGACGACCAGATCGTGCCCGTCGAGATCAAGCAGAAGAAGGAGACCGTCGAGTTCACCAAGGACGAGCACGTCCGGCCGAACGCCTCGATGGAGGGCTTCGCCAAGCTCAAGCCGGTCTTCAAGCGGGACGAGAGCGCTACCACGACCGCCGGTAACTCCAGCGGCATCAACGACGGCGCCGGGCTTATGCTCGTCTCCAACAAGAGCAAGGCCGAGGAGCTCGGGCTCCCGATAGACGGCATCCTGGTCTCGGCGGCGGTCTCCGGCGTGGACCCGTCGGTGATGGGGGCCGGCATGATCCCCTCCTCCCAGATGGCCCTCAAGCGGGCCGGTCTCTCCGTCGACGACATCGACGTGGTGGAGGCCAACGAGGCGTTCTCCACCATAGCGGTGACCGTCGAGCGGGAGCTGGGCGTGCCGGAGGAGAAGATGAACCCGCTGGGCGGCGCGGTGGCCCTCGGCCACCCGATAGGCGCGACCGGCGCCATCCTGACCGTGAAGATCCTGCACGAGCTGAAGCGCACCGGCGGCCGGTACGGCCTGGTCACCCTCTGCGTCGGCGGCGGCATGGGCATCGCGGCCATCTTCGAGAACCCGAACGCCTCTTAGCGGCTTTCGGAACATAGCAACGGCGCTGAGTACGCGGGGGCCGGGCTGTACAGCCCGGCCCCCATGTTTCTTTGCCAAAAGCTTTCTCTCAGGCCGCCGCTTCGGGCCGGATGTCTATGTCTATGTGCTCCAGGCCGTCCTCCCAGCGCACGCGCTCGGGCAGGCCCAGGCTCCGTAGCAGGTGGAGCATCTCGCGGTTCTCGGGCATCACCAGGGCGTAGAGGCGCCGGATGCCGCGTTCTCTCGCGGCGTCGATCAGGCACCGCGTCAACCCGATACCCAAACCGCGGCCCTGCATCCGGTCCTCCACCACGGCGGCGTACTCGGCGGCGTCCGAAGCTCCCTCCCGCTCGTAGCGCACCACGGCCACGACCTCGTCTTCATCCTCCGGGTCCAGGGCCACCAGCGCGAACCGGTTCCAGCCGTCCAACTCGGCAAAGTAGCGGGCCTTTTTCTCCGACAACCCCTTCATGGGACCGAAGTAGCGCATGTGAACCGACCGCTCGCTGAGCCGCCCCACGAACCGCCGCAGCGCCGGGGCGTCCTCCGGCCGTACCTCGCGGACCGGTACGAAAGTACCGTCCCGCAGCGTCAGAACCCCACCCGTAGCCACGGCCGTCACAGCTCCCTGGTGCCCGAAGGTCGAATTATATGCATGTTGCACATAGTAGAGAGTTTACAGGGCCGGGCGTTCTGGACAAGCCGGGTGTGTGTGCTGGCTCACTTTGGGTGGGGGAGGTCTCCTCTGCCACGGGTTGTTTTCGGCCGGGCAAGCTCCAGGAACTGGTTTTCGGAGACTTCGAGGAACCCGGAGGCCTGCTGCGGGCTCATGCGCCCGGTCATGGCCTGCCGGAGGAACTCCCGGTTGGTCTGCAGCAGCTCCAGGGCCCGCTGGTAGTCGTCTTCGAGGGAGCCGGTCCAGCGTTCGTCGGCTTTTTCGAGGGCTTTGTCGAAGTCCAGCCCTTCGAGCACCAGGGCGGCGAGCTCCGCGGCCCTGTAAGTAGCGGTCGCCAGGCGCCGCTCCGTGGGGGAGACGAGGCCGACGGTGGTATTGAGGCTTATGGCGTAGCGGAGCAGGTTCGCCAGGTGCCGGGCTTCCTCGACGGTGATCTGGAGCCGGGCGTGGCGGTTCTCGTCGCGCGGGCCGGTCATGGTCTCTGCTCCGTCTGTTCCTCGGCGCGGCGGGGGGTGGGAGCCGTGGTGGGCGCGAACGCCTTGTGGCCGGTGATGGCCTGGCCCACGATCAGGGTGTTCACGTCGTGGGTGCCCTCGTAGGAGTAGACGCCCTCGATGTCCGCCATGTGCTCCATGACCCGGTAGTCGAGCAGGATGCCGTTGCCGCCGAGGACGTCACGGGCCAGGGCGGCGACCTCGCGCGCCCGGGCGACGCTGTTCATCTTGAACAGCGAGACCAGCGGGGGCGTCAATTCCCCGGCGTCCTTCAGGCGGCCCGCGTGGATCGAGAGCAGCCTGCAGAGGGAGACCTCGCTCAACATGCGCACCAGCTTCTGCTGCACGAGCTGGAAGGCGGCGAGCGGGTGGCCGAACTGCTCCCGCTCCCCGGCATAGGCGAGCGCCGTCTCGTAGCAGTCCGTTGCCTGCCCCAGGCCGTCCCAGCCAACGCCGTAGCGGGAGTGGGTGAGCACGGAGAGCGTCGAGCCGAGGCCCGTCGCCCCCGGCAGGCGGTTCTCCGCCGGGATGCGGCAGCCTTCGAGCTTTATGTGGGCCTGCCAGACGGCCCGCTGGGCGCCCTTGCGGGGGATTATCTCGGGGTTGAAGCCGGGGGTGTCGCCCTCGACCAGGAAGCCCGCTATCTTGCCGTCTCCGGTACGGGCCCAGATCACGGCCACGTCCGCGAAGGTGGCGTTGCCGATCCAGCGTTTCTCCCCGTTCAGGACGTAGCCGCCATCCTGTTCCGCGGCGGTCGTGCGCATGGAGCCGGGGTCGCTGCCGGCTTCCGGCTCGGTGAGGCCGAAGCAGCCGACCTTCTCACAGCGGGCCAGGGCCGGGAGCCAGCGCCGCTTCTGCTCCTCGGAGCCGAGGTCGTGGATGGCGGCCATCGCCAGCCCGCTCTGGACGTGCAGGAAGGTGGAGAGACTCCCCGAGCCGCGGGCGAGCTCCGCCACCGCCAGGCCGTAGGCGACGTTGCTCATGGACGAGCCGCCGTACTCCTCCGGGTAGGTACCGCCCATGACGCCCAACTCGCCCAGTTGCGGCAGCAACTCGAACGGGAACTCGGCCCGGTCCCAGTAGCCGGCGGCGTCCGGAATCACCTCCCGGTCCACAAATTCTCGGACCCGGTCGCGGACCTCTAGCTCCTCCGCGGTGAGTAGCGTGTCGGCGTTTACGAAGTCCTGCTGCTGCGTCGCGCGCCGCGCGGCGTCCGGCGTGATGGTCATACGTTCCTCTCCCTGGCCGCCTGCCTTCCGGGTAGTTTACACGGCGGCGGGATTTTCGGGTTCGCTTGTGAGATCGTGGCGCACCCGGGGTTGGTAAGCTGCTCGCATAGAAGACAGATATTCGAACCGGAGGAGGCAGAATGGAGTACAGGAGGCTCGGTAACACGGGGACGCTGGTCTCGGAGCTGTGCCTGGGCACGATGACCTTCGGACGCGAGCTGGACGAGGCGGGCTCGCGGGAGATCCTGGCCCGCTTCTTCGAGGCCGGCGGGAACTTCGTGGATACCGCCGACGTGTACGAGGCGGGGCTCTCGGAGGAGATCACCGGCCGCGCGCTCGAGTCCGCCGGCATAGAGCGCGAGGACGTGGTGCTCGCTACCAAGGTCCGCTTTCCGATGGGCGACGGCCCCAACGACGCCGGCCTCTCCCGCAAGCACATAGCCGCCGGTTGCGAAGCCTCCCTGCGGCGCCTCGGCACGGACTACATAGACCTCTACCAGGTCCACCTCTGGGATTCCGTAACGCCGCTGGAGGAGACGCTGTCGGCGCTCACGGACCTGGTGCGCTCGGGCAAGGTCCGGTATATCGGGTGCTCCAAATACACGGCCTGGCAGTTGATGAAGGCGCTGTGGGTCAGCGATAGTCGAGGCTTCGAGCGGTTCGTGACGCTGCAGCCGCAGTACTCGCTCGTGGAGCGCAACGTAGAGCGGGAGTTGCTACCGGCGTGCGTGGCGGAGGGCGTCGGGGTGCTGCCGTGGGGGCCGCTGGGCGGCGGGTTCCTCTCGGGCAAGTACCGGCGCGGCGAGGAGCCGCCCGAGGGCTCGCGCATCGCGGGCGTGCCGGACGAGTTCGAGGAAGCGTGGCACAGGCGCAACGTCGAGCGCAACTGGCGCGTCCTCGACGTCGTGGAAGAGGTCTCGTGGGAGACCGGGAAGAGCTACCCCCAGATTGCTTTGAACTGGCTGCTCCGGCAGCCGGGGGTGACGGCCCCGATCCTCGGCGCCCGGAGGGTCGAGCAGCTGGAGGACAACCTCGGGGCGACGGGCTGGGAGCTGACCGGGGAGCAGGTCCGGCGGCTCTCGGAGGCGGGCGCCATCGAGGAAGTGTATCCCTACAGCATGATCGAGGGCGCCCAGAGGGCCTGAACCACACGAGAAGGGGGACGGGGTTTTTCCCGCCCCCCTTCTACTCGAGCCTGTATACCCCTTTAGTCCGAGCGGGTGGAGAGCCACTCGTCGAGCTTGGGCCAGAGGCCCTTTTTGGCGCCGCGGCCGGTCATGAGGCCGACGTGGCCGGCATCCAGGACGAAGAACTCCTTATCCTCGCTGGAGACGAGGTCCATCGTGGCCTCGGCCTGCGGGAGGGTGCAGATGTGGTCCTTTTTGGCGGCGATGTTCAGCAGCGGCGTGGTGATATTAGAGAGGTCCACGCGCCGGCCGCGCAGCACGATCTCGCCCTTTACCAGCTTGTCGTCGCGGTAGAAGTCGTTGATCCACTGCTTGAACGCCTCGCCGGGGAACGGGGGACCGTCGTTGACCCACTTGTTCATGGCGAGCCAGGTCTCCATCGGCTTCTCGTCGAAGATGCGCTCCCACATGCTGACGTAGGTGCCAACGTAGTTGGTGACGGGCTTGAGCATCCGGTTGCCGGTGTCCACCATCTCGCCGGGGATGTTCCCGAAGGCGTCGGATAGTACCTCGACGTCGAGGTACTTGTCGTCCGTGAAGAGCTTGTAGAGCCCGATCTCCTCCCTCGGGAAGGACACGGGGGTGGTCATCAGGACCAGGTTCTTGAGGTGCTCCGGGAAGAGGGAGGCGTACATGGCGCTCATGGTGCCGCCCATGCAGTAGCCGAAGAGGGTGATCTCCTCGGCCCCGGAGTGCTTGAGCACCTTGCGCACGGCCCGCGGGAGGTAGTCGAGGACGTAGTCCTCGAAGGTGAGGTCCTTGTCCTCGGGCCCGGGGATGCCCCAGTCGAGCATGTACACGTCGTAGCCCTGTTCGGTGAGGTACTCGATCAGGCTGTTGCCCGGGATGAGGTCGAGGACGTAGGGCCGGTTGATGAGGGCGTAGATGATGAGGATCGGGGTCCGGTACTTCTTCTCTTTGCCCGGCTGGTAGTGGTAGAGCCTGGCCTTGTTCTTGGTCCAGACGGTCTCCTTGGGCGTCTGGCCCGTCTCGGCCTGGGCGCCCTCGGTGACGATCCTCAAACCCTGCTGGTACTTGTCCAGGAAGCTCTCGACTTCCCTCGGCATTACGCTGCTCTGCTCGGTCATCTAGCTCTCCCCTTTCTTGCGAACGTCGCCGATCGTGATCAGGCCGTCCGACCCGGTGCCTTCGACTTCGGCGAGGTCCACCCCGAGCTCCTGCGCCTTGCGTCGGGCCGCGTCGGTGGCCCTCACCTCCCGCGCCGGCTCGCTCTGCTCAGCCGGAGCTTCGGCGCTCTCGGTGCTCCCGGCGCTGCCGTTGGCCGAGATACCTTCGACGGCGGTGAGCAACTGGTCCAGCTTGCACTCGACCCGGCTGATGCGCTCTTCCAAAGCCTCGATGCGGCTCGTGCTGGCTTCCATGCCTTGGTCCAGACGCTTTTCGAGGGCCCCGATGTCCTCCGTGGTTGCCGGCTCTTTGTAGCCGTACTCGAACTCCTCGAAGGTCTCCTCCAGACGGTCCACCTTGTCCTCCAGCGCGACGATGAGGCCCGCCACGCGGGTGATGTCCGAGCGGGCGGGCATCTGGAGGTTGTGCAGGTACTCCTCGGAGTTGCGGCCGAAGATCTTGTACAGGCTCGCGTAGTTGCGCATGAAGCGGCTAGAGACGTCCAGGAACTCTTCCCGCTCGATAACGTCCTGGACGAACTCGGAGACCGGGCCGCTGGTGGCGTTGTACCACTGCACCGCGAGCTCCAGCGGGTCCTTGGGGAAGGTCCGCTGGCTCAGGAGGTTCTGCCGCGCCTCGTCCATCATCTGCATCCAGCGCGGGGTCATGCTGAGCATCTCGGTGCCGATCCCGGCGGCCTTCTGCCAGCCTTCCAGGGTGGCGTCCACCCACTTGCTCCAGGCCTCCTGCGGGTCCATGCCGCCCGGCACCGCCGCGGTCCCGGCCTCGGAGGCGCCCGCCAACTGGCTCCGCATCTGCTCGGCGCTCTCGAACCACTGGCGGTAGAGCCCGTGAGGGTCCACGTAGCTCTCCTGGGTCCCGCGCATGACCTCCGACCACATCTTGGAGCCCGTCTCGTACCACTGGGTCCAGAGCTCGGTCGGGTCTACTCCCGCGCCTATCCTGCTCTCTTCCGTCACCCGGAAAACCTCCTTCTCAAACGTTCAAACATAACTCTCGTTTACGACCCAAAGAAGATCATACGACCTTTCTCCAATGACATTATACTAGCAAAAAGGACTTATGTGTGATTGACACATACTGTGGGGATGTTGGGGATGTTCGAGGTTGCCGCTGTGCGGCGGCCGGTATACATTGTCTGCGGGGGCAGAGGCTTGAGCGTGAGAGGGGCTGGCATGCAGGGGAACGGTTCGGACCGCGAGACAGTCTTCACGATGGAGGCGACGCCCATAAAGTACGGGCCGGGCGCGGCCGAGGAGGTCGGCTGGGAATTAAAGCGGCTGCGGGTGGGCCGGGTGATGCTCGTCACCGACCCGGGGGTCGTGAGGGCGGGGATCGCGGGTCGCGTGCGGGAGTTGATCGAGGCCGAGGGCGTAGAGGTCGAGGTGTGGGATAAGGCCCGGGTGGAACCCACGGCGGACTCCTTCCAGGAGGCGGCGGACTTCGCCGTGGAGGGAGACTTCGACGGCTTCGTTGCGGTCGGAGGCGGGTCGAGCATAGACACCACGAAGGTCTGCGACCTCATCGCCACGCACGGCGGCGAGATCCTGGACTACGTCAACTCGCCGATCGGCGGCGGCAAGAAGCCGCCCGGCCCCTTGAAGCCGCTGCTCGCCGTGCCGACCACGGCGGGCACGGGGGCCGAGGCGACGACCGTGGCGATCCTGGACATCCCGGAGCAAAGGGTGAAGACCGGCATCTCGCACCAGTACCTCCGGCCGAACCGGGGCGTGGTGGACCCGCTCTTGACGATGAGCCTGCCCTCGGAGGTCACCTCCTCCTGCGGCCTGGACGTGGTCTGCCACGCGGCCGAGTCCTACCTCTCCAAACCCTACGACACCCGCCAGAAGCCCGGGAGCCCGGACGACCGGCCGCCCTACCAGGGGGCCAACCCGATAGCGGACATGTGGAGCGCCAAGGCGCTGGAGTACGGCGGGAAGTACCTGCGGCGCGCCGTGGAGAACGGCGAGGACGTGGAGGCGCGGGGCGCGATGATGCTCGGCGCCTCGCTCGCCGGGGTGGGCTTCGGGTCGGCGGGCGTCCACATACCGCACGCCTGCGCCTACCCGATAGCCGGCCTCAAGCACGAGTACGAGCCGCCGGGCTACCCGCAGGACCACCCCTTCGTGCCGCACGGCTGGTCGGTCATCGTCACGGCCCCGGCGGCGTTCCGCTTCACCTACGAGTCGCAGCCCGAACGCCACCGCTACGTGGCCGAGCTGCTCGCGGGCGAGAAGATAGAGCAGGCCGACGAGAACACGCTGCCGGAGATACTGATACAGCTAATGAAGGACGCCGGCGCCCCGAGCGGCGTGCGGGAGCTGGGCTACGGCGAGGACGACATAGACGACCTGGTGGACGGTGCGATGAAGCAGCAGCGGCTCCTGGTGCTCGCACCCCGGGAGGTCACGGAGGACGACCTGGCGGACATCCTGCGCGAGTCCATGGAGAACTGGTAGGAGAGCCAGGCTTTCAGCTTTTTTCCGACCGATTGATCGACATCGACCGAAGGGAGACAAAGTGGCGGACGACCTGCGGCTGTACTTTCTGGAGTGCGGCAGCCTCAAGACTCAGGTTCAGTACATCAAGATGAACCAGGGGCTCGGGGACCCGTACGAGATCCCGGTTCCCTTCTTCCTGATCTCGCACCCCAGGGGCAACGTCCTCTACGACGGCGGCAACGCCCTGGAGGTCGCCCGGGACGCCCGCGGCCACTGGGACGCCGTCGTGGACGCCTACGAGCCGGTGATGGACGAGGAAGACTTCGTCGTAAACCAGTTGGAGAGGATGGACGTGGACCCGGCCTCGGTGCGCTACGTGATCCAGTCACACCTGCACCTCGACCACTCCGGGGCCATCGGCCACTTCTCGAACGCCGAGTACGTCGTCCAGCGCCGGGAGCTGCAGTACGCCTATACCCCGGACTGGTTCCAGAAGCCGGCCTACATCCGGCCGGACTTCGACCGGGACGTGCGCTGGCTCTTTCTCGACGGCGAGCATGACGACGGTTACGACCTCTTCGGCGACGGAGCCATAAAGACGCTCTTCACCCCGGGCCACGCGCCGGGCCACACCTCCGTCGTCGTGGACCTGCCCGGAGAAGGGCCGATGGTGCTCACCGCCGACGCGTGTTACACGATGGACCACTACAATGAGACAGCACTACCCGGCCTCATACACTCCGCCGCCGACGTGGCCGCCTCGACGCGCAAGGTCCGCCGGACGGTGGAGTCCCTGGACGCCACCCTTGTCACCGGCCACGACCCCGAGGAGTGGCCGAAGTTCAAGAAAGCGCCGGAGTACTACAGCTAGGCGGAGTTCGGCGGCTCTTGGTTACGCGGTGGCGAAGCGGCCGACGTTCTTTTTCGGCCGCACGTCGCCCAGGTGCTCGGCGAAGATGCGATAGTAGGCTAGCTCCTCGCGGGTTCGCAGCGGCGGGTCAACCGCATGGCGCTCGCGCTCGAACTCCTCCTCGGTGACGCTGTTCTCCATGCGCTCCTTCAGGACGGAGGCGGCGCCGGAGCCGTCGCCGAACTGGGCCTTCTTGCGCCAGAGGAAGTCGTCCGGGAGCCAGCCGTCGAACGCCTGGCGGAGCAAGCGTTTCTCGGGCTGGTCCTTTCCGGCCAGCTTCCAGCCGGCGGGGAGGGCGAGGCCCAGCCGGATCATGCCCAGCTCCAGGAACGGGACCCGGGCTTCGAGGCCGTGGGCCATCGTGACCCGGTCGCCCCGCTGGAGGTTCAGGTTGTGGAGCCCCTCGATGCCCCGGATCAGCTCCTCGTGCAGATCCTCTTCGGTCTTGAAGTCCTCGTAGTACTCGTAGCCGGCGAAGATCTCATCCGCCCCCTCGCCGGTGAGCACCACCTTGACGTGCTTGGCGGCGAACTCCGCGAGGATGTAGTTGGGCACCGCGCTCCGCACGAGCGAGGGGTCGAAGTTCTCGATGCTCCGCACCACCTCGGGCAGCACCCGCACGGCGTCTTCCTGGGTGTAGACGGTCTCGTAGTGCTCGGTATCCAGGTGCTCGGCCACGGCGCGGGCGGCCAGCAGGTCCGGGGAGTCCTCCAGGCCGACAGCGAAGGTCTTCAGGCGGGTGCCGTTACGCCGCGCCCAGCGGGCGGCGATGGCGGCGATGAGGCTGGAGTCCAGGCCGCCGGAGAGAAAGACGCCCACGGGCACGTCGCCCATCATCTGGCCCTCGACGGTCCGGATCAACTCCTCGCGCACCTTCGTCAGGATCTCGTCGGGGATTGGGGCACCGGGTTCTGAGGGGCCGTCGAAGAGGTCCAGGCTCTCCGGGTCTCGCGGCACGGCGTGGGCGAAGCGCACCAGCCCGTCCTCGGGGGTCCAGTAGTGTCCCGGTGGGAAGGCCTCGGCCGCGGCCTGCCAGTCGCCCTCGTAGGCCCGCAGCTCCGAAGCGAAGAGGATCTGGCCGTCCCGGCGGGACCAGTAGAGCGGCTTGATGCCCACGGGGTCGCGGGCGGCCACAAAGCGGCCGTCCTCGCCGGCGATGATGAACGCGAACATCCCGTGCAGCTCGGAGATCCTTTCCGGCCCCCACTGGTCCACCACGTGCAGCGCGACCTCGTTGTCCGATTTGGTCCGGTATTCGACCCGGGGCAGCCTCTCGCGCAGCTCCTGGTGGTTGTAGATCTCGCCGTTTCCGACCAGGAAGAGCTTGCCGCCTGACGTGGACTCGGTCACCAGCGGCTGCTTGCCGCCGCTGACGTCCACGATGGAGAGCCGCCGGTGGCCGAGCCAATTGCCGGCGACCACGACGCTTCCCTCGTCGTCGGGGCCGCGGTGGGCGACCCGGTCCAGCATCCGTTCGGCTAAACCGCGTTCGGGGCTTCCGTAACCGCCGACTATTCCGCACATGGGATTATCTCGCTCCTCTCAAGCGTACTCCGGACCGGAGAACCCGGACCGGCGGGCCACACGCTGCCCGTTTCTGGCTTCTGTTGTTCATACCCGTTGATAGAAATAATATCCTCTCGGCTGGAAACAGGTTTGTCAATCCTACGCCGGGACAACTGAGGTGCCATAAAGGGCGGAAAATATTCTCCCGGGGGCCGAGGCCGGGAGAACCGTCACGAGCCTAGACTTAACCACAGCTTCTTCGACCTCTGGTCTCTACCGCGTCGCGATCGCCAGGCCCGGAGTGGAAGGGCTGGCAGCGAACCCGGAAAGGAGGCGAGCAGCATGAAGGTAATCCGCACCGATGTGACGCCTGGTAGCGCCGATTTTTCTAAGCCGGATGCAGGCCCCGGGCGTACGGGCGAGAGCGGCGAGGTTTTTCTCCACCTCGCCCGCCGGACCGCGGGCGTGGCCTCCCTCAACCTGAGCCCCCGGCCCGGTGACGTCGAGGGGAACCTGGAACAGGCGGAAGAAGCCCTGACCCGCCTCCGAGGCGAGCACCCTTCCCTCCGCTGGGTGGTGTTGCCGGAGCTCTTTACCTCCGGGTACACGGGCCTGACCTCGGTCCACCGGTACGCGGAAGACGCCGAAGAGGGGCCGGGCGCCCGGCGGTTCTGCGAGCTGGCCCGGCAACTCGACCTGTACATAGCCTACGGTTTCGCCGAGCGGCTCCCGGGGACCTCCGGTCCTTCCGGCGTCGCCGACAGCGCCAACCTGGTTGGGCCGGAAGGGGTGATCCTGACCTACCGCAAGCACCATCTCGTGCGGGAAACGGGGGAGGACCGGGTCTTCGTTCCGGGGGTCGAGCTGCCTACCGTAGAAGCGGGCGGCGTCCGGGTCGCGCTGGCTATCTGCTGGGACTTGGGGTTCCCGGAGGTCGTGCGGGGCGCCGCGCTGGAGGGGGCCGAGCTCATCCTCGCGCCCGCCGGGTGGCGTGAGCCCTACGGTACCCAGTACGATCTGTCGTGCGCGGCCCGCGCCCTGGACAACGGCATCTTCCTCGCGAGCGCCAACCAGCTCGGTGACTATCCCGAAGCGCATTTCGGTACGCCGGGACACGTGTACGGCCCCAACGGCGACCGCATCTCGGAGCTTACGGGGCCTGCGGCCGTCGGGGAGTTGGACCTGGAGGTCATCGGCGAGTGGCGCAACTTCTACGGGAGTACGCTGTCCCAGGGTGAAGTCTCGGGCCTGGGTATGCAAGAAAGGCGTGCGCCGGGAGGCTCCCGGCTACAAGGCCCACCAGAATACATGAGCCTCGCGACCTGATTAGACTACAATTGCAACGAGCGGCTCGCGGGCCGCGGCTGAAAGGTCGTCGGGGGCACGAAACAAGCCGATAGCGTCGGCGGCCGGTTTTCTGCTATAGTTCCCGCTTGTGTGGTAAGGCTAAGCTACGTTGAATTTCAGCCTGGTGGGCATGTCTACGCAAGGGCACGATCGTAGAGGACTAGGAGCGGTGTGGGCTTCGTCGAATATCTGATACAGCGTTGGGACCATCTTCTGGAGCTAACCATCGAGCACGCGCAGGTGGTTCTGATCTCCCTGCTCATCGCCACCGCCATCGGCATGACCCTCGGCGTGCTCGTCTACCGCAACGAGCTCGTCATGGGCGTTGTGCTCAACGTAACGAGCGTCTTTATTACCATCCCTTCTTTCGCCCTCTTCGGGCTTCTGGTGCCGATTCTGGGAATCGGCACCCCGCCGACGATCTTCGCGCTCACGATGTACGCGCTGTTGCCGATCGTGCGCAACACGACCACCGGGCTTCGGGGCGTGGATCCCGCCGTCGTCGAGTCCGCCCAGGGGATGGGGATGGGAAGGTGGCAGCGTCTGGTGCGGGTAGAGCTTCCGCTCGCCTGGCCGGTAATCCTGGCCGGAATCCGAATCTCCACGTTGCTCATCATCGGGATAGCGGCGATAGCGGCGATAGTCAACGGCCCCGGTCTGGGAGGAGACATCTTCTCGGGCCTCGCCCGCATCGGCACCGATCAGGCCCTCTACCTAGTACTCAGCGCCACCCTGGGCATCATCGTGCTGGCCGTGATCTTCGACCTGCTCATAACGCTGGTCGGAAAGCTAACGACCTCGGGAGGTCTCAAGAGTGAGTGAGAAAACCGCGGACGGCGCGAATAACAACCCCACGGACGGCTCCACGGATCACGACGTCATGATCCGGCTGGAGCACCTTGTCAAGCGCTTTCCCGGCCAGGACGAAGCGGCTGTCGAGGACCTGTCTATGGACATCTACGAGGGCGAGATCGTCGTCCTCGTAGGCCCGAGTGGTTGCGGAAAGACCACGACGATGAAGATGATCAACCGGATTATCGAGCCTACGGAGGGCCGGATCATCCTCGAAGGTGACGACGTTACTAACGTCAACCCGGACCAACTGCGCCGCAGGATCGGCTATGTCATCCAGCAGATAGGGCTTTTCCCGCACATGACGATAGCCGACAACATCGCCACCGTCCCCCGAATGTTGGGCTGGGACAAGCAGCGCATCTCCGAGCGCACGGACGAGCTTCTGGAAACGGTCGGGTTGAACTCCTCGTTCAAGAGCCGCTATCCCAAGGAGCTTTCGGGCGGCCAGCGGCAGCGGATCGGCGTAGCGAGGGCGATGGCGGCCGACCCGCCGGTGTTGCTGATGGACGAGCCGTTCGGGGCCATAGACCCCATTACGCGCGAGAAGCTGCAGGACGAATTCTTGCGCCTCCAGCAGGAGATAAAAAAGACCATCGTGTTCGTCACCCACGACATCGACGAGGCGATAAAGATGGGCGACCGGATCGCCATCCTCCGTCAGCAGTCCAAAATCGCTCAGTACGACACGCCGGAGAGGATCCTGACCGATCCAACCGACGACTTCGTGGAAGACTTTATCGGCTCTGGAGCCTCGATCAAACGCCTGAGCCTCAGCCGGGTGTCGGACATAAAGCCCGCGAACTGGCCGGTCGCCGAGATAAGCGAAGGCCACAACTCGGTAAGGGAGAAAATGCGGGCCGCCGACCGGGAGTACGTGCTGCTGCTCGACGAACGGAGGCGTCCCAAGCGGTGGGTTAGCATGGACGACATAGAGGGGGACGGCGTTCCCCTCGAAGAGGCCGGCTGGCCCGCCGTGGCGATCGTCGAGGAGAACGCCAGCCTCTACAATACCCTGGACACCATGATCACCTCCTACAAGGGCTCGGCGATCGTGGTGGACAGCGAGGGGAGCTACAAGGGCGTGGTCGACTTCGACACGGTGCTGAAGACCATAGATTCCATGCGCCCCCCGGACCAGCGGCTCGGGCATATAAACGAGGACGAAGCCGACCCGGTCGGCGGGGAGAGGTAGCCCACCGTGACGGTGGACGCTAGAAAAGGAACTTTACTAGGCGGCGTTCCCCGTTGGACGGGGTACCTGATCCGGCCCGTGCTGCTCGGGGCGGTGTGCCTGGCGCTCTACCTGTGGGTCAACAGCCTGCAACTAGACAGCATCGAGCAGCGGGTTCTCACCCAGGGTTACATCGTACAGAGGCTTATAGAGCACGTGTGGTACGCCTTTGCCACCACCGCTATCGTCGTGGTGCTGGCCGTCAGCGCGGGGGTGCTGCTGACCCGGCCGTTCGCCCGGCGCATAGTGCCGGCGGTGGTCAACGCGGGCAACATAGGTTTCGCGGTCCCCTCGATCGGCGTTCTGGTGCTGTTGGCGATATTCTTTGGGCTCGGCTTCTACCCGGCGTTGGCGGCCTTCGTCGTCTACGCCTTTCTGCCCGTGCTGCGCAACACTATGGTGGGCTTGCAGCAGGTGGACGACTCGGTCATCGAGGCAGGACGGGGGATGGGGATGAGCAAGTCGGCGGTCCTGTTCCGCATCGAACTGCCGCTCGCCGTGCCTATCACGCTCGCCGGGATCAGGACCGCGCTGGTGCTCGCCGTGGGTACGGCTTCGCTCGCGACGTTTATAGACGGCGGCGCGCTGGGAGATCTCATAGATACCGGCATTCGCCAGAGCCGGGACTCCATACTGATCACCGGCAGCGTGCTGACCGCGGTGCTGGCGTTGTTTATCGACTGGCTCGCAAGCATAGCCGAGGACGTTCTACGGCCTAAGGGACTGTAGCCATCCAGAGAAAGGTCGAGTTGTTTGTTAGCTAAAAGGAGGAAGAGCAGATCGTGTCGAGAGTGAACAGGTGGATCAGGCTCGCGTTGGTGACCGCGCTGGCGGTGGTGGTCTTTGCCGGTTGTGGCGGCGACGGCGCGATAGTGGGTGGCGGCGAGGGGAGCCTCGCAGAGGACTATGACCTCTCCGATGCCACGTTTACCGTAGGTTCCAAGGAGTTCACCGAGCAGGAGATACTGGGTTACATAGCCCTGCAGGCGCTCGAAGAAGCCGGGGCTACGGCAAACGACCAGGTCGGGCTGGCCGGCACCGAGGCCGTCCGGACCGCGCTCGCCAGCGGCGACATAGACATGTACTGGGAGTACGTGGGCACCGGCTGGATCAACCACCTCGGCGAGAGCGGCGAGATAGACGGCGAGGACGACTTCCAGACCGTTGCGGAACGGGACCTGGAAGAGAACGGCATCTACTGGATCGGTCCCGCCGGGTTCAGCAACGGCTACGCTATAGCAACCAACGAGCAGACCACCGAGGAGTTGGACGTCCAGCAGCTCTCGGACATGGGGCGTGTTATCGAGGAGCACGGGGATGAGATCTCGCTGTTCGTCGGCGCTGAGTTCGCCACGCGCGACGACGGGCTGCCGGGTGTCGAAGAGGCCTACGGCTGGGAGTTCCCGGACGACGCGGTCAGGCGGGTGCAGGACAGCCTGGTCTACGAGCAGACCGCGGGCGAAGGCTACAACTTCGGCTCGGTGTTCGAGACCGACGGGCGTATTCCCAACCTCGACCTCGTCCTGCTGGAAGACGACCAGAACTTCTTCCCCTCCTACGCCGGGGCTCTCACCGTGAGGGAGGAGACCCACGAGGAGTACCCGCAGCTCGAGGAGATGTTCACCGAGATCGGCGATCAGCTCACCATCGAAACCATGCAAGAGCTGAACGCCCGGCGCGACGTGGACGAGGAGTTCCCGGAGGATATCGCCGAGGATTGGCTCCAGGAGAACGGGTTTATCGGGTAATAAAGCCCGAGGCCATCTCGCAGACAATGGTGAGGGCCGCGAAGCGTCGTTCGCGGCCCTCACCGGACCTTTTTCGCCCCGTAGAAGACCGGAGCCGGTAGACTGTGCCTGGACCCGAAGGCACCAGGGATTGGAAGCGTATGGCGGGTAGTTCTATCTCTCCGGCCGAACGGCTAGTGGGCGTTCTGGAAGGCAACCTTGACGGCTACCTGAGCACGGACCCCGCTTCCCGGGCGTTGTGGTCTACGGACGCTTCGATCTACCAGCGGCAGCCCGTTGGGGTCGTGGTTGCCCGCTCCGAGGGCGACGTGGAGCTGGCCCTCCGGGCGGCGCGGGAGGCCGGCATTCCCATTACCGCGCGGGGCGCAGGCACGAGCCTCGCCGGTCAGGCCACTTCCCCGGGCCTGCTCCTGGACGTCTCCGGGATGGACCGGGCGCTGGAGATAGACCTGGAGGGCGGGCGCTGCCTCGTGGAGCCGGGGCTGGTGCAAGGCGAGCTGAACGCCCTGGTAGAGCCGCACGGGCTGGTCTTCGGGGCGGATACCTCCACCTCCGACGTGGCTACCCTGGGCGGCATGGTGGGCAACAACTCGGCCGGCATGCGCTCCATCGTCTACGGCACGACCGCCGACCAGGTCCTCTCCCTGCGCTGCCTGCTACCGAACGGGGAAACCGTCGAGCTGAAGCCCATGAAGAGAGAGGAGGCAGCCCGGCGAGCCCGCCACGCCGACGCTCTTGCCCGGCTGCTCGGCGGCGCCCTGCGCATCGGGGAGGAATACGCCGACGAGATAAAGCGCCGCTACCCGCGCATGATCCGGCGGGTCTCCGGCTACGGCCTCGACGGCCTCGTGGACCCGGAGGTCCTGGACCTCACCCGCCTGGTCTGCGGTTCGGAGGGTACGCTCGCCGTCGTGACCCGGGCGGAGTTCCGGCTCCAGAGCCTGCCGCCCGCCCGGCAGATGGCTTCCTTCGAGTTCGACTCCCTGGCCGCCGCCTCGCGGGCCACGGTAACGCTTCTGGAGATGGAGCCCTCCGCTGTGGAGCTCCTGGACGACGTGGCCATAAACCGCGCCCGGGCCACCAACGCCTACCGGGGATCTACCGGCTTTGTTCGGGGAGACCCCCGGGCGCTGCTGCTCGTGGAGTGGAGCGGGACGGAGGAGGCTCTGAACGAACGCTTCGCGGGGCTCGAAGAGGTCCGGCGGGAGATCGGGGCCTCGGTCGCCGTGCCGCTGCGCGGCAAGGAGGAGATGCAGCAGACGGTGAAGCTCCGCAAGTCTATCCTGCCGCTTCTCCTGGGCACCACCGAGAAGGCCAAGCCGGTGGCCTTCGTGGAGGACGCCGCGGTCCCGGTGGGCAGCCTGGAGGAGTTCGTGACGCGCTTCGAGGAGATACTGGACGAGCACGGCACCTGGGCCTGCTTCTACGGCCACGCTTCCGTGGGGACGCTGCACGTGAGGCCGGCGCTGGACACCACGGAGCCCGGTGACGTGCGGCGGATGCGCCGGATCTCCGAAGAGGTCGCGGACCTGGTGGTGGAGCTCGGCGGTTCCATCTCCGGCGAGCACGGCGACGGCCTCTCCCGCTCGGAGTTCCTGGAGAAGATGTACGGCAAGAAGATCTTGGCCGCCTTCGAGGAGGTAAAGCATCTCTTCGACCCGGACGGGCTGTTGAACCCCGGCGTGATCGTGGACCCGGCCCCGATGGACCGCCAGCTCCGTATTGGCCCCGGCCACCGGCGGCGCCCCGTCTCCACGGGCCTGGACTTCTCGGAGCAGGGCGGCTTCGTAAAGGCCGTCGAGCTGTGCAACGGCTCGGGCTTCTGCCGCAAAAAGACCGGGGGCACGATGTGCCCCTCCTACATGGTGACCCACGATGAGAACGACACCACCCGCGCCCGGGCGAACCTGCTGCGCAACGTCCTCGACGGCACCCTTCCTCCCGAGGAGCTTACCGGCAAACGCATGAAAGAGGTCATGGACCTCTGTGTGGGCTGTAAAGCGTGCAAGACGGAGTGCCCTTCCCAGGTGGACGTTGCCTCCATGAAGACCGAGGTCCTCTACCAGATGGGGAAGAGACACGGCTTCTCCCCGCGCCAGAAGGCCGCCGGCCACGTCCGCCGCCAGCTCGCCCTCGCCGCCCTCGCGCCGGCCCTCTACAACGCCGCCGCCGGCACCACCCTGGCCCGCCGGGCCGCCGGCCTCTTCGGCATCGATCCCCGGCGCGAGCTGCCGAAGGTCACGGAAAAGACCTTCTCCCGCCGCTTCGCGGGCCTGCCGCAAGGGACGGGACCAGCGGAGGTCGTCCTGTTCAACGACACCTGGAACGAGTACCAGCGGCCCGAGGTGGGTGAGGGGGCCGTGCGGGTGCTCGCCGCCGCCGGGGCCCGCGTGCGGCTGCCGGCGGTGGTGTGCTGCGGGCGGCCCATGCTCTCGGAGGGGCTCGTGGACGAGGCGCGGGAGAACGCCCGGCGCAACGTGGAGTTGCTCTACCCGCTCGTGGAGCGCGGCCTGCCGCTGGTGGGGCTGGAGCCGAGCTGCATCCTCACCCTCCGCGACGACTACAAAAAGCTTCTGCCCGGCGACGGGCGGGTGGAGAAGCTGGCGGGGGCTGCCCGGCTCTTCGAGGAGGCGTTGCTGGACCTGGACCCGGGACGTATCCCCATGAACGCGGGGCCGCCGGTCCTGCTGCACGGCCACTGTCACCAGAAAGCGCTGGTGGGCACCGGACCCACGAAGAAGGCGCTCGGCCTCGCGGCCGACGTGGCGGTGGTGGACTCGGGCTGCTGCGGGATGGCGGGGCTCTTCGGGTACGAGAAGGGTCACTACGAGGTCTCCATGAAGATGGGGGAGCGGGCGCTGTTCCCGGCGGTGCGGGACGCCGGAGAGCGGGTCGTCGTCGCACCGGGGACCTCGTGCCGGGAGCAGATCTCGGCTGGCACCGGACGCCACGCCCTGCACCCGGCCGAGTACCTGGCCGCCCGGCTGGCGGTGTAGAAAGCCGGGATGCCGAACGCCCCGGAGAAACGGGTGGACCTGGTCTTCGAGGGGGGCGGGGTAAAGGGCATCGCGCTGGTCGGCGCGCTCTCCGTGCTGGAGGAGCGCGGCTACCAGCCCCAGAACGTCGCGGGAACCTCGGCGGGCGCGCTCGTAGCCCTCCTGCTCACCGCCGGGTACCCGGCGGCCGAGATGCGCGACCTCCTGCTCCGGCTGGACTTCGGCCGCTTTCGGGACCGGGACTGGAAGGGTCGCATACCGATTATAGGGGCGGCCCTGAGCCTGCTGAAAGACCAGGGGGTCTACGAGGGCGAGGCCCTGCTGGAGTACGTGCGCGGTTTGCTGGCGGCGAGGGGCGTGCGGACCTTCGGGGACCTGGCGCACCCCGCCTCCGCCGGGCACCCGCGCTACCGACACCGGGCGCAGGTTATCGCCTCGGACCTCACCGCCCGCCGGTTGCTGGTCCTGCCGCGGGACGCGGGCAGGATCGGCGTCGAGGACGCGGATGCCTTCGAGGTGGCCCTCGCGGCGCGCATGAGCGCGGGCCTGCCGTTCTACTTCAAACCGGTGCGGTTCGAAAACCCGGCCGCGGGGCGGGAGCACCTGATCGTGGACGGCGGCATCCTCTCCAACTTCCCGGTCTGGATCTTCGACTCCCCCGGGGTGCCGCGGTGGCCGACCTTCGGGCTCACGCTCGTCGAGCCGGAGCCCCGAAGGCCCGTGTCGGAACGTATCGGCGGGTTCGGAAGGTACAAACGCCGGGTCGAGGTCGCCGTAGACTACGTCCGGGCCCTGGTGGAGACCATGCTCGAGGCCCGCGACCGCCTCTACATCGAGACCGCCGACTTCGCCCGCACGATCCCCATCCCGACCCTGGGCGTACGCACCACCGACCTGGACCTGTCGCCGGAACGCAGGCTCGCCCTCTACGAGGCCGGCCGGACCGCGGCGGAAGAGTTCCTGGAAAGCTGGGACTTCGAGGCCTACATCGCCGAGTTCCGGCGGGAAAAGCGCTACTCCCGCCGGGATGCCGTTGCCGGGCAGATGTGCCAAATGATCCGTCAGACCCGGCAACCCCCCGGCGGCCCGGATGGGTCAATTGACCCATACACAGATGGTTAATTAGCCCGATGACAAATTGGTCCTGTTGCAACATCATCTGTTGGTGGAGATAAGATGGGTTGGAACCGGTTGCGAGGTTCGCGACGTGCCCCGACGATAGCCGGGGTGTTGTACAGTAGAAGGATGGTTCGACGCGTGGATTCGAAGCCGGAGGCGGGGGAGAAGATCCGGGTGGCGATAGCCGACGACCAGCAGCTCTTCGCGAGCGGGCTGGCCCGGATCATCAGCGCCCAGCCCGAGGTGGAGGTCGTTGGCGAGGCCCATACGGGCCGGGAGGCCGTGGAGTTGTGCCTGGAGACCGAGCCCGACGTGGTGCTCATGGACATCTCCATGCCCGAGATGGACGGGGTCACGGCCACGCGTAAGATCCGGGAGATACTCCCGAGGACGCGGATCCTCATCCTGACGGTCCACACCGACGACGGCCATGTCTTCCAGGGGATCAAAGCCGGCGCCCAGGGGTACCTGCTCAAGGACTGCACCCCCGAGGACCTGGCGCGCGCGATCCGCACGGTCCACGCGGGGGACACGATCATGGCCCAGGACATAGCCCAGAAAATGCTGACCACCTTCGAGGGCATCCAGAGCGAAGAGGCGGAGCTCACCCCCCACCTCACCGACCGGGAGCTAGAGGTCATAAAAGCCCTGGCGCAGGGGATGAGCAACAAGCAGATAGCCCAGTCCCTGCACATCTCCGAGAAGACCGTGCGCAACCACGCCTCGAACATCTACAAAAAGCTGCACATCTACGACCGCACCCAGGCCGTGATCTACGCTATCCGGCGGGGCCTGGTAGACCTCCATACCCTGGAATCCTCTGGCTAGGCGCCGGTTTCAGCGGGTCCTGTAAGGCACTCGCACCTTGACGAGCGTTCCCTTGTCGGGGATGCTCTTTATCTCCAGGTCGCCGGAGAGCTCTTCCACCCGCTCGCGCATGCCCGAGAGGCCCACGCCGCCCGTGGGCTCCCGGCGGGTGTCGAAGCCCCGGCCGTCGTCGTAGACCTCCATGTGTATTTGATCTCCCTGCCGGCACAGGCTTATGCGGACCGTCCGGGCACCGGAGTGGTGGCGCACGTTGGCCAGGGCTTCCTGCAGAACGCGCAACAACTCGACGCTGATCTCTTTCTGGATGTCCTGGGAGAAGTCGTCCGTGACGGAGAGCTTTATCTGGCGTTCGGGGGCCATCTGGCGGTTGAGCTCCACGAGCGCCTCGACCGCCCGGACGAACGGTTCTTCTTTCTCCTTGCGCAGGTCGTAGATGGCTTCCCGCAAGCCTCCGACGGCGCGCCGGAGGGCCTCGATCTCGGCGTCGAACCCGGCGACCAGGCCGTTTCCGGTGGACTCGACCTCTATAGCCTGCAGGCCCTGGAGGGCTCCCGCAAGGTCCTGGAGTACCGCGTCGTGCAGGTCGCGGGCGATCCGGCGCCGCTCGGCCTCCCGGATCTCCAGCAGCGAAGCCTCCGTTTTCTTGCGGGCGGTGAGGTCACGGTTGATGCTCAGCACCGCCGGGCGCCCCCGGTACTCGATCAGGGACGAGTTCACCAGCACGTTTATGGGGCTGCCGTCGTACCTGCGGTGGACCGTCTCGAAGTCCTCGTAGGAGCCGCGGACCAGCAGGATCTCCAGGTAGCGGCGGGCTTTCTGGCGGTCCAGAGAGAGCTTTTTCATGGTCATGCCTACAAAGGTATACCGCGGATAGCCGTACATCCTGCACGCGTTCTCGTTTACGTCCAGTATCTCGCGGTTCTGGGGATCGTAGATGATGATCGCGTCGTTGGCCAGCTCGAAGAGCCGGCGGTACTCGCGTTCGGAGGTCCGCACGGCCTCCTCCGCCAGCCGCCGCTCGGTTATGTTTTCGTGTGCGATCACCACCCGCGGGGGATGCGTGTCGGGGAAGCGCGTTACCCGGCCGACGAACCAGCACGGACCCTCGGGACCGTGGCACGGGTACTCCCGGTCGAACGACTCCAGGTTGCCGGAGAGCACTTCCCGTATACCCCGCGCAAAAGCCGCGGCGTCCTCTGCTCCGGACTCTGCGGTTCTCGCAGCGGCGTCGCAGACTTCGAGGTAGTTGACGCCCTCCATCAGGCCCCCGACCACCGGCGTGTTGGAGCGGGCAAACCTCCGCCACGCTTCGTTGACGTCGATAATGATCCCCGACTCGTCCAGTATGGCGATGTGGGCCGAGAGGCTGTTTATCGTGGAGCGGGAGAGAAGCTCGGACTTCCTCAGCGTTTCTTCGGCGTGCGCGCGTTCTATGGCCGTGGCGAGGACGTTGGCTATCGCCTGGAGGAAATTGATGTCGTCCTCGGTAAACTCCCGGCGGGTGGGCGTGTCCACGCCCAGCACGCCGTAAGGTCTCTGCTGGCCGTGAACTACCACGCTGGCCCCGCTGGTTATCCCGTGCTCCCGCTGCAGCTGGGAGGCGCTGAAGCGTTCTTCGGCCTGCAGGTCTCCGGTTACAGCCGGCTCGCGGGTGAGCAGGGCATAGCCGGCCTGGGAGCTTGTGCCGGCGTTCACCGTGGCCCGCCCGACGTATCCTTTCTTCCAGCCGGTCCCCGTGCGCAGGAACAGGGTGCCCTCGTCGGAGTGCAGCTCCAGGAACTTGGTGTGCTCGACGCCCAGAGTCTGGGAGACGAGGGTCACGGCTTCGTCCAGGAGGAGGTGTAGGTCCACGCCGGCCAGCGCCCGCTGTCCCAGGCGGGCGACTATGGCCTGTTGCTGCTCCCGGTTGCGGAGGGCTTCTTCGGCCCGTTTGCGGTCGGTGATGTTCTCCAGCATGCCGATGGCGAAGTCGGGTTTCCCCTCAGGGGTGCGGATCAGTGAGACGTTCAGCCGGCCCCAGATGACGCGGCCGTCTTTCTTTACGTAGCGCCTCTCCACCTCGTAGCTCTCACGCTCTCCGGCGGCGAGTTCCCTGTGGAGCGCGGAGGTCTTGTCCAAGTCTTCCGGGTGGGCGACGGCCGAGGAGTTCTTGCCCTCCAGTTCCTCCGCGCCGTAGCCCAGCAGCTTCTGCAGCGCGGGGTTGACCTGGAGAAAGCTCCCGTCGAGGCCGAGGATGGCGATGCCCGCCGCAGACCCCTCGAATATGGCCCGGAAACGGGCCTCGCTGTGCCGGATCTTCGCCAGCGACGCCGTCCGTTCGGCCAGCAGCTTCTTCTTGGCCTCGAACTCCGCCGTGTGGCTCATGGCGGCGGCGATCAGGCCCGCCATGAGTTGCAGGGTGTGAACGTCCCGGTCGTTGAAGGCGTGCGGCTCTGGCGAGAACGCGTTCAGCACGCCCACGACCCGCTGGGCGTGGTACAGGGGGACCACGAGCAGCGAGCGGGCGCCGAGCCGGCGGCAGGCTTCGCGGTCCACGCGCAGGTCTCGCTCTGTGTCGCCGGAGCGCATGATCTCTTTTTTCTGGATGCAAGCCCCGGAGAGGCTGCGGTCCATCTTGAGCCGGAGCCCGTAGTGTTTGCTCGCGGTTCCGCTACCGGCTTTCTGGACGACCTCGTCGTCCTCGACCAACTCCACGGAGGCTCCGGCGGCCCCCGTGAGCCGCTGCGTACGCTCCGCGATGAGGTTCATTACCGAGGAAAGGTCCAGGTCTGCGGCGGCGATCTCGTACTGGGTGGAGACGATCTCCGAGAGCCGCCGGGCGGTGTCTTGCAGGTCTTCCTCCACCTGCTTGCGCTCCGTGATGTCCTGGAGCTGGGCTATGTAGTACAGGGGTTTACCCCTGGCATCCCGAACTATAGAGACGCTCAGCGAGACCCAGACCGGAAGACCCTCGGCGTGGACGTAGCGTTTCTCAAGGTTGTAGCTGTCCAACTCGCCGCGTTCTATGCGCCGCGCGTAGTCGCCGCTGATCTCCCGGTCCTCGGGGTAGGTGAGCTCCATGTAGGTCTTGCCGAGCAACTCATCTTCGGGATAGCCCAGGATTTCGCCCAGCGCCCGGTTTACCTGCAGGTAGCGGCCTTCGAGGTTTACCAGGGCCATGCCAACCGGCGTGTTGTGGAAGGCGCTCCTGAAGCGTTCCTCCGCCTCACGGAGTTCCTCCTCGGTTCTCCGGCGCTCGGTGACGTCCCGGAAATAGACCGCCAGCCCGTCCTGGGAGGGGTAGGCGTGAACCTCGAACCAACCGTCCAGCGGCGCGTAGAACTCCTCGAAGTGCGCGGCCTCCTGGGTCTGTACGGCTTTCAGGTACTTGCGCTGAAACCTCGAGCCGACGATACCCGGATAGGCCTCCCAAACGCTGGTCCCCAGCAACTCTTCCCGAGGCCGGCGCAGGAGCTGTTCCGCGCGGCTGTTGAGGAACGTGAAGCGCCACTCGCGGTCGAGGGCGAAGAAGGCGTCGGTTATGCTCTCCAGGATGCTGGAGATGCGTTTGCTGAACTCTTGCAGACGGGCTTCGGCCAGCTTCTGCTCGGTGATGTCGAGTTTTACGCCCTGCCAGTAGCGGGTCCGGCCCTCAGTGTCCCAGACCAGCACCGCCTCGTCCCGGACCCACACGACCCGTCCGTCCTGGGCGACCATCCGGTACTCGGCTTTGAACGGTTCGCCGGTCCTGGTGGAGAGCTCTGTTTCATCGAAGACCCGGCTCCGGTCATCGGGGTGGATGATCCTCTCCCAGAGACCCGGGTCCTCCGCGAAGTCCTGTGGAGAGTAACCCAGCACCTCTTCTATCTGGGGGCTGACGTACCGGGTGGAGCCCGGTTTGTCCAGGTCTCCCCCCGTGTAGATAATGGCGGGGACCCGCTCGACGAGCGCCTGATAGCGGTTTTGCGCCTCCCGCAGCTGGTTCTCGGCCCGCCGCCGCCCGGTGACGTCGCGTGAGACGGCCACGATCTCCCGCACCTCGCCGGAGTCCGGGGCCCGGATCGCACGGCTCGTCGTTTCGAACCACGTGTAGCCGCCGTCCCGGCGCCGGATGCGGTAGCTCACCGTGTACACGTCCGTTCCGGCGAGTATGGTCTCGTGGGAACGCTCCACGGCCCTCAAATCTTCGGGGTGGAGCAGCTCATAGGCGGAGCGGCCCACAAGCTCTTCGGGGTCGTAGCCGAGCAGGCTGCGGGCCGCGGGCGAGGCGTATGTATAGACACCCTCCGGGGTGTGGCGTGAGATCACGTCGGTCGCGTTGTCGGCCAGCAGCCGGTAGAGTTCTTCGCTTTCTACGAGGTCCCGGAGGCTTTTTTTCAGCCCGGCAAAGGAGCCTTCCAGGTCCGGGCAATCCTCGGATATCCGGCTTTCCAGCTCCTCCGCCAGACGCCGGATGTCCTCCCCGCCTGCCTGGCGGCTCGGGCTCTGGTGCCTCTCTGAGTGCCTCACGAGCTCCTCGCGGTGTCTCGCGCGCGAGCCGGACGCCGTGACCCGCTGTCTTCAGGCAACCCAGCCCTCCTTCCGGCCCCGCAGGTCGTTCGGTGGAAACCAACATTATATTCCCGGCACGAGCTGTCTTCTAGCACCGGGCCGTGTGATTGGATCGTGTGATCGGATCACAAGGCCCGGGTCCCCGGGGGCCCGGGCCGGGTTTGGGTAATTTGACCTAAGTGCCATCCCCACATGTTCCGGTGGGCTCTGGTAGAGGATACAGTATATGGGGCAACCCGGCGACGGAGGGTAGGCTGTGGCCGGGGGGCGAAGGGGATCTGCTTCCGAGCAGGAGGAAGGCGAGTGATGCGGGTAATCGAGCGGGAACAGGCGCACTACGAGGTGCAGGAAGTTCCCTACGGGAAGGTCTACAGCTGGCGGCCCGAGCGCGTGCTCTTCGAGTGCGGGTGCGGGGAGCAACTGGTCTGGAAGGGTGGGCGTGCCCGGTGTCGTTGCGGCGCGACCTACGAGGATTTCGGTGAGAAAGAGCCGGAATCGCGGGCGGAAGAGGTTCTACACCCCTGGTTCAAAGAGTACGAGACCTGGCGGAAGGCGAAACTGGAGAACGGCCTCCGGCACGAGTACTACGGCTTTGTAGGAGTAAAAAATGGCGGATAAGGTAGCGGAAGCCCCGTTGGGTGGTGAGCAGTGGCTCACCGGCCACTCGGTGTTCGTGCGGCACCTGATCGCCCGCCGGGACAACAACCGGCTCGGCCTGTTGACCCTGCCCACGCACGCTGGAGAGATGCTGCCGGTGTTCAGCACGGAGCTCGAAGCCCGGGCGTTTCTGCGCTTCGGCCTTTTCGGCGCGGGCTGGCAGGTTCGCGAGTCAACGGCGGGCGAGTTGATCTCGCTGCTGATGGGGCATATCGCGGACGTGGACCTGGTGTCCCTGGACCCGCCCCTGGCGGTCGCCCTAGATGGAGGCGCCCCGGTCGAGCTCACGAGCAAGAAGGACTTTATAAGCGCGCTCATGCGCGAGCCGCTCTTGATGTCGCTGTAGCTGTTGTCGCAGCGTCCGGCCTCCGACTTTTAGGGAACGGTCCGGCCTCCTACGCCGGGCCGTTCTTTCCGGGCGGCCTTCGGCGGCGCCGTTTCTGTTAACCTGCACTGACTCGGACACTCTGAAGGACACTCTGAAAGTGCCGGGTTGGCGCTGGATCGCGTCCTTCTGGCGGTCGTAGAGGAAAGGTTTACGCTCGTGGACGAGTTCGCTTTTATGGATGCCACAGCGCAGGCAACGCTGGTGCGCCGGGGCGAGGTCTCAGCGGAAGAGCTGGTCGAAGCCGCCATACGCACGATCGAGACCCTCAACCCGGCCCTGAACGCGGTGGTCGCCACCATGTACGCCGAGGCCCGGGCCGGGTTGAGAACCGGCCTTCCGGACGCCGCGCCTTTCACCGGGGTCCCGTTCCTGGTCAAGGACCTCCGGGCCGCCTGCGCCGGAACGCCGATGACCTCCGGCTCCCGGTTCCTGCGGGGCTTCGTGCCGGACTACGATTCGGAGTTCGTCGCCCGCGCAAAGCGCGCGGGGCTCACGGTACTCGGGAAGACCAGCACCCCGGAGCTCGGGATACAGCCGACTACCGAGCCACGGCTGTTCGGGGCCTGCCGCAACCCGTGGGACCGGGGGCGTTCCCCGGGTGGCTCCAGCGGCGGGTCCGCCGCGGCGGTAGCCTCCGGGATGGTGCCGGTGGCCCACGCGAACGACGGCGGGGGATCTATCCGCATCCCGGCCTCCTGCTGCGGCCTCTTTGGCCTGAAGCCCACCCGCGGCCGAACCACCCTCGCCCCCGACGACGACGTGGGCGGTCTCGTGGCGGAACACGCTGTAACCCGGTCGGTGCGGGACTCCGCCGCCCTGCTGGACGCCGTCTCTGGCCCCGCACCGGGCGACCCGTACTTCGCGCCCCCGCCGGAGCGCCCTTTTCTCCAGGAGGTTGGTGCGGACCCGGGCGTGCTCCGGGTGGCGTTCTCGGCCGTCGCGCCCCCGGGCGGGCCTCTGCACGAGGACTGCGCGGCTGCGGCGCGCGAGGCGGCGGCGCTGTGCGCCGACCTGGGCCACGAAGTGGAGGAGACCGCCCCGGAATTCGACGCCGGAGCCGTGACGCGGGCCTTCGAGGTCATCTGGGCGGCGGGGGCCGCCGCGGGGGTGGACGGCGCGGCGCTCCTGCTGGGCCGGCGGCCGGAGCCGGACGAGCTGGAGCCGCTGACGTGGGCGCTCTACGAGAGGGGACGGAGCACGAGCGCCCCGGAGCATCTGCTCGCCGTCGCGACCCTGCGGCGAGCCGCCCGGGGCGTGGCGGCCTTTTTCACCCGTTACGACGTGTGGCTCACCCCGACGCTGGCCGAGCCTCCCGCGCCCCTGGGGGCCTTCGACACCCCTGAAGACCCCCTGCGAGGCTTCGAGCGCGGGTCGGAGTACACGCCGTTCGCCGCCGTCTGCAACGTCACCGGGCAGCCCGCGATGTCCGTGCCGCTGTACTGGAACGAGGTCGGGTTGCCGTTCGGGGTCCACTTCGCGGGTCGCTACGGCGATGAGGGGACCCTGTTCCGGCTGGCCGCGCAGCTCGAAGAGGCCCGGCCCTGGGCCGGGCGGCGGCCGCCGGACGCGGCGGTGTAGGCCGTGCATCACCGGTACAACATAACCAGCGGCACGGAGTGGGAGCGGGTGGTGGGCTACTCGCGGGCGGTGCGGCGCGGGCCGTTCGTGTACGTTTCGGGGACCACCGCGACCGACGGGACCGGCGGCATCGTCGGGGTGGGGGACCCCTACGCGCAGGCGGTGCAGGCGCTCAACAACATCCGGGTCGCGCTGCGGGCGGCGGGCGCGGACGTGGAGGACGTTGTCCGGACCAGGATCTACGTGACCGACATCGACGATTGGGAGAAGGTCGGTAAGGCCCACGGCGAGATGTTCGGCGAGGTGAGGCCAGCCGCCACTCTCGTCGAGGTCCGGCGGCTTATCCGGCCGGAGATACTGGTGGAGATAGAGGCCGAGGCCGTGGTGCCCGAAGGGCGCGGCTACCGTTCCGGTGCTTCCGCCCGGCTGTAAGCGCGATACGTGTCTCTCGAATAGGGAACGCGCGGCGAACAACCACGTCCGTAGCACGGAGAATCGGAAAGAGATGTCCCGGGGAGAGCTTTTCGAGCCAAACGTCCTCCCGGGCACAGCCGGAGCGCGGGTGAATGAGACGCTGCAGCAGGGGATGGCCGGTCGGAGATAAGACCGGTTTCTGAAGGGCCGGAACTTCGATACAGATCCCGGTCCCCCAACTACGGCTTCCGGACGTTACGCTCGTCCGGAAGCCGTCCTTTCTTCCGAGATGGCGTCGAGCGCCCGGAGGAATGTTCCGGTTGGCTGGGCACCCGAGAGCCCGTAGCATCCGTCGAGGACGTAGAAGGGCACGCCGCCGATCCCCAGCCGCGCCGCCTCTGCCTGGGCGTCGCGCACCTCGCCTGCTTTGACTGCGCCCGTCAGGAAGGCGCGGGCCTCGTCCGCGTCGAGCCCGGCTTCCGCGGCCACCGCCGCCAGCTGGCCGGCGTCGTTCAGGTCGGCGCCCCGGGCGAAGTAGGCGTCGAACAGGGCGTTCGCCATCTCCCACGGACGTCCGCGGTCGGCGGCGAAAAGGATCAGACGGTGCGCGTCGGCGGTGTTGGGGGCGCTGGCGACGCGGCCGAAGTCGAAGCGTATACCTTCCTCCGCCCCGACCGCCGTCACATGCTGGAACGCCGCCCGGGCGTTCTCCTCGCCGCCGAACTTGCTCCGGGCGAACTCCGTCCACGGCGACCCTTCCGGTGGCATCTCCGGCCGGAGTTGGAACGGCCGCCAACGGCGTTCGACAGGTAGCTCCGGCCTCTCCGCCAGCGCCCGTTCCAGCCGTTTTTCGCCTATGTAGCACCACGGACAGACCACGTCAGCGTAGACGTCTAGCGTGACTTTATCTAGCATTCTCCCCTCCCTGCGGCCGGAGCGTGACCTTGCCGAGGGTCGCGCGGCCTTCCGTGGTCTCCTGCGGACAGATGCGCCTTGGCAGGCCTCGGCGGCGGCTTCGTCAGCTGCCACATGTCCGGTGCCTCCACTCTCTCCGGCCGCAGCATTCCGGGCCGCCGGGCCCGTGCATCCTCACCGCCCTCAAAGCCTCTCTCCTCTCAGTAGCTGATCATTGGTTTCTGTTGCAGGTACGTGTCGTCCTCGACCTGCCGCAGCATGAAGTCCGCCACGTCGGCCCGCGAGATCCTGGTCCCGCTGTTCTTGCCGACGTACCCGACGCGGTACGCACCCTTTTTCTCTCCCTCGGTGAGCATCGGGCCGCGCACGACGACCCAGTCTAGCCCGCTCTTCTCGATAACCCGCGCGTGCCCCTCCGCGTCCTCCAGCACCTCCCGCTGCAACAGCCTGAGGAGTGCCGTGATCCCCCGGTCAAAGAGTTTGGGCTCGTCCCGCGGGTCCCGCACGCCCGCTCCCGTGAGGCTCACGAGCCGCCGCACGCCGTGCTTTTGCATGGCGGCCACGATGTTCTCCGTGGCCGCCGTCTGCATGCCCTCCGGCGAGTCTTTACCGCGCCCTATAACGCTCAACACCGCGTCCGCGCCCGCCACCGCCCGGTCCACCGCCGCGGGGTCCGTCACGTCGCCCTCGGTCACCGCCAGCCGCCCGTGGTCCACGCCCAGCTTCGACGGGTCCCGGACGAACGCCACGACCTCGTGCCCCCTCTCCAGCGCCTGCTCTACGAGCGGCCGCCCCGTCCGGCCCGTCGCCCCGAAAACAGCCAGCTTCATGACCGCGCCTCCTCTCTAATTTCTCAGCTTGTAGGTTGCAGAGAGAGTATGTACGCTACTAACATAAACGAAAAAAAAAAAAAAAAAAGTGCTATAGTACCCAAAAAGGTACTATTGGAAAGGAGTGGGATGAAAGGACGATATGAGTGTCCGGTTGAGGCGACGCTGGACGTGATCGGGGGCAAGTGGAAGCCCCTGATCCTGTTCTACCTTCTGGGTGGGACGAAGCGGTTCGGGGAGCTGCGGCGCCGGATGCCGGACGTGACCCAGCGGATGTTGACGAAGCACCTGCGGGAGCTGGAGGCCGCCGGGGTGGTTCACCGGGAGGTCTACCGGGAAGTCCCGCCGCGGGTCGAGTACTCGCTCACGGACCTCGGCCGCAGCCTGGAGCCGGTGCTCCTGATGATGCTGGAGTGGGGCCAGGAGTACATGCGGCGCACCGGCCAGGAGTGCCCGGAGGCGCAGAGCGTGGCCAGCGTCCAGGGCTAACCGCTTCCTTTCAGGCCCTCCAGGACCAGGCGGCGCATCGCGGCGGTCATGCGCCCACGGTCCATCCCCAGCTCCTGGCGCTGGTACAGGTACAGGTCGATGTTGAGGGGGGCCAGGCTCGCGTCGGCCGCGTACTCGGTGTCGAGCGGCGGGATCTCTCGCCGCTCCACCGCTATCTCTAGCAGCATCTTCGCCGTCTCCCGCAGCCACTGGTAGAACGGGTTATGGTACCGCTCGCGGCGCCGTTCGCCGCCCGCCGCGTCCCGAATGGCCCCCAGAAGCGGCGCGTTCTCCTCGTTGAAGCCCGCCAGCCGCTGCAAGAGGTACATTAGCTTCTCCAGCGCCGGCCCATCGTCGCCCTCCAGCCGAACCCGGACCTCCTCCGAGAACCGGCCCGCGCTCTCGTGCAGCAGCGCCCCACAGAGTGCCCCCTTGTGCTCGTAACGCCGGTACAGGGTTCCCTGGCCGACGCCCGCTGCTCGCCCGACCTCGTACATGCTCACCGGCTCGACACCCCGCTCCGCGAACAACGCCCGCGCCGCGTCCAGGATACGCTGCCGGCTCTCCGCCGCGTCCCGCCGCTCGCCGCAGCACTCGGCCCCCCACGCCTCAGCGTCCAGCATCGGGAACCTCCGCTCTTCCTCCGTCTCCTCTCTTACAGAAATTTCGTCCACGCCCCTTGATAACCCATTAAACACCGTATAGCATCTCCAAGCGGACAGTTGTCCGTTTGAGTGTAACAGGCGCGTCGGGCAGGAGCAAGCGCACCGGGACCGGGCGGAAGGAGCGGCGAGGTTGGCGATGTTGGCAGAAACGGGCAGTCGTGGGGGGTAGCTTCCGGGGCATCGAGGTCGAGGGGCTGGTCCGGGAGTTCGGCAAGGGCTTCCGGGCGGTGGACGGCGTGGACCTGCGGGTGGAGCCGGGGGAGATCTACGGCTTCCTCGGGCCGAACGGGGCCGGCAAGTCCACGACGGTGTTGATGCTCACGACGCTCCTGCCGCCGACGGCCGGCGTCGCGCGGGTCGCGGGCTACGATGTGGTAAAGCAGGGTGCGGAGGTTCGCTCCACCATCGGGGCGGCGCTCCAGGAGGCGGCGCTCGACCCGTTCCTGACGGGCCGGGAGCATCTCGCGCTCCAGGCCGCCATGCACGGCATCGGGCGCAAAGAGCGCCGGGGCCGGGCGGTCGAGCTGTTGGAGCGGGTCGGGCTCACCGAGGCGGCGGACCGGCGGGTGGGCGGCTACTCCGGCGGCATGAAGCGGCGGCTCGACCTGGCGCTCGCCCTCGTCCACGGGCCGCGCATACTCTTTCTCGACGAGCCGACCACGGGCCTCGACCCGCAGAGCCGCAGCGCGCTGTGGGACGAGGTCAGCCGGCTCGCCAAAGAAGGGGTTACGGTGTTCTTGACGACGCAGTACCTGGAAGAGGCCGATGCGCTCGCCGACCGGGTCGGCATCATTGACCACGGCAAGATCGTGGCCGAGGACACCCCCGACGCGCTCAAGGCCGAGGTCGGTCGCTCCAGCATCGAGGCCCGGCCCGCCGACCCGCGAGACCTTGACGACGTGGCCCGCGTCCTGGAACAGTTCGGGGAGCCCATCGCCGCCGCCAACGGCTCGGCCGCCGTGCGGCTGGAGGACAAGTCGCAGGGCCTCGCGGACGTGGTGCGGGCGCTGGACAGGCAAGACCTGCGCGTCGCCGGCCTGGAGCTCAACGAGCCCTCCCTCGACGACGTGTACCTCGCCAAGACCGGCCGCAAGCTGGAGGGTGCGGGGGACCGGGAAGAAGGGACGGCATGATCCTCACGCAGGTCTCCCAACTCTCCCGGCGGTCCATCGTGCGCCTGCTGCGGCAGCCGGAGGTGGTTGTGCCGGCGCTCCTGTTCCCGCTGCTCATCTTCGGTTTTCAGGCCGCGGGGCTAGGGCCTGCGGCGGACATCCCCGGTTTCCCGGCCGACTCCTACGTGGACTTCCTGCTCGCCTTCCCGCTCGTGCAGGGGACGCTCTTCGCGGCGGTCTCCGCCGGCACCGACCTGGCCAAGGACATAGAGACCGGGTTTCTCGACCGCCTCTCGATGACCCCGATGCAACCGCTGGCCCTGCTCGTCGGGATGCTCGCGGGCGTCATCTGCCTGGGGCTCCTGCAGTCCGTGGTGTTTATCGGGGTGGGGCTGCTCGTAGGCGTCAGCTTCCAGGCCGGGTTTCTCGGGGCGCTGGTGCTGGTGCTGCTCACGGCCCTCACGGCGCTGGGCTTTGGCGGCGTCGGGGCGATACTCGCCCTCAGGACCGGCTCGGGGGAGGCGGTTCAGGGGCTATTTCCGCTGCTGCTCGTCTCGTTCTTCCTGTCGTCCATCCTGTTGCCGCGGGACCTGATCCAGACCGACTGGTTCCGGGTGGTGGCGACCTACAACCCGGTCAGCTACCTGGTCGAGGGTGTGCGGAGCCTGATCATCACCGGCTGGGACGTCCAGGCCCTCGCCCTCGGCTTCGCGGCGGCGGCGGGCCTCATCGTGGTCGGGCTCTCGGGGGCCGTGCTCTCCCTGCGCGGAAGGGTGGCCCGGACGTGAGGAGCTTCTTCTACGTGGCGGGCGCCGTTGCCTGGCGCGGCATCCACAACTTCTTCCTCAACCCGGCGCTGGTCATACCGGCGCTCCTGTTCCCGCTGTTCTTCCTGGCGGCCTTCGCCGGCGGGCTCTCGCGGGTCGCGGACATCCCGAGCTTCGACTTCCCCGCGGGTTACACGGCGTTCCAGTTCGTCTGGATACTGCTCCAGACCGTCGCCATCGGCGGGGCGTTCACCGGCTTCGCCATCGCCCGGGACTTCGAGAGGGGCTTCGCCCGGCGCTACATGCTCGCAGCCCCGCGGCGCGGCGGCATTATCCTCGGTTACGTGGTGGTCTCGCTCGTCCGCGTGACGGTGACGGGCGGGGTGGCGACGCTCGTTGCTCTCGTCTCCGGCATGCAGGTGCTGGGGAGCGGGGTGGACCTCTTCGGGCTGCTGGGCCTCGCGCTGCTGGTCAACGTGGCGGCAACGCTGTTCTCCATCGGGATGGCGATGCTATTGCGCACCAGCTCGGGCGGGTTCCTGATCCAGACGCCCATCTTCGTCGCCACGTTCCTCTCGCCGGTCTTCGTGCCCCTGGAGCTGCTGGACGGCTGGATAGAGGCCGTAGCCTCCGTGAACCCCGTAACCTTCATCCTCCAGGCCGGCCGCGGCTTTGTGGCCGGAGACCCGACCGGGGTAGCCCTCGCCTTTGGCCTCGCTATCGCTCTGGTCTTGGTGATGTTGCCGTGGGCGTTCTTCGGGCTCCGGCGGGCCGAGAAGGCGGGCTGAACGGCCGGGAGCCTTGCGGTTCGCTTCTCGGACGCGAGAATTCGAACAGGATTGCCGGAATAGAGTCGACACAGGCCTGACCAATAGCCGGCTCGCCGGAGAGCCTACCTCTCCGGTGCGGTTTCCCAGTAGATGCCCGTGACGTAGGAGCCCGAGGCGTTGTTGGTCGTAGCGCTCACGAGCCGCCACCCGCGGGAGCTGCCCTCGTCGAGCGCCTCCTGGACCTTGTTCTGGTGGCTCTTTACCCGGTACTCGCCGGCTACTATCTCTACCCGGTAGCGGCCGGTAGGCGTCCTCTCTTCTCCGCCGCCGAACACCGGCTCAGAGCAGGCCCGCCAGCCGCTTTACGCCCTCGTCTATCTGCTCCGGGGTGACGGCGCAGAACGGGAGCCGCACGAAGCGGTCGCCCGCCGCCGGCTCGTCGTCCAGCGGGTCGGCGAAGAACGCCGAGCCGGGGGTGAGCACCAGGTCCACGTCTTTCGCCCGGCCGACCAGGTTCTCCGTGTTGGCGCCCTCCGGCAGCATCACGCTCACGAAGAAGCCGCCGTCGGGGATGAAGGCCTGGGCGTCGGGCAACTCGCGGCGCACGGCCTCGGCCATCGTGCTGAGCCGGGGGCTGTACAGCTCTTTCAGGCGCTCGATGTTGGGCTCCAGCCAGCCGCGCTCGATGTACTCGGAGACGGCGGCCTGGGTGGGGAGCACCGGCGAGAGGTAAGTGTACTCGCCGAGCCGGGTGAGCGCGGAGATCAGGCCCGCCGGCCCGAGGGCGAAGCCCACCCGGATGCCGGGGCTCAAGAGCTTGCTGAAAGAGCTGATCGTGACCACCCGCGACCCGCCGAACGACCGTAACAGCGGCAGGTCCTCGCCCGCGTAGCGCAGCTTGCGGTACGGGATGTCTTCTACCACCCAGAAGCCGTGTTCCTCGGAAAGCTCCACGACCCGCCGGCGCTTCTCCAGCGAGAGCGTCGCCCCGGCCGGGTTCTGGAAGTCCGGCACCAGGTACAGAAACGCCGGGACTTCCTTTTCTAGAGCCTCCTCCAGCTTCTCTACGCTGATGCCGTCCTCTTCTAGCGGGATGCCGACGGTGCGCGCCCCGCGCCGCCGGAAGGTGGCGATAGCCCGGTCGTAGCTCGGCTGCTCGGTAAAGACCGCGCCGCTTGGCGTGATCAGGTGCGCCGAGAGGAGGTCTTGCAGTTGCAACGAGCCGTTGCCGACCATCACCTCTGACTCCTCGACCCCGTACTCCGCGGCCAGCGCCCGCCGCAGCGGCGGGTAGCCTTGCTGCTGGCCGTACTGGAGGACGACGTTGGCGTCCTCGCGAACCGCGGCATCGAAACACTCGCCCAGATCCCCGGTCGGGAACGCTTCCGGCGGTGGTACTCCCCTGGTGAAAACAATCTTTTCGCTCATGCAAGGCAGCTTCGCACAACACCGGGCCGCAGTGCAAGCCGGGCATGGCTCCCTGAAGGCCGCCCGGAACCGCCGCTACCGGAGGCCCCCGCCCGATTTTCGCACCCTGTATTTTTCTTCCGCCGCCCGTGCATCTTTTGTGTAACGCAGATTTAACGCAGGCCAGGGAGACGGAAATGGCGGCAAAGGATATCTCGACGGCGGGTGCAGAGGCCCGAGACAGGATGGACGTGGCCGCGATGAGAGGATTTTCATATCCCTTTAACCCTTCTTTAACCGGCGTGCAACAAGATCGTACGGAGATGCGGACCATGGACAGACAAGCTGAGCGCAGGGGAGGCCGGGCATGAAGATCCTGATGTACTCTCACGACTCGTACGGGCTCGGGCACCTGCGGCGCACGCTGGCGCTCGCCGAGTCCTTCGCGCGGCGGGAACCGGGGACGAGCGTCCTGATCCTCACGGGCTCCATGGTCTCCGGCGCCTACCGGATGTCGCGGAACATAGACCTGATCAAGCTGCCCTCGGCGGTAAAGGTGGACCACGGGGTCTACGAGCCGAGCCGGATGGCGGTGAGCTTCGAGGCGCTAAAGAGGCTGCGCTCCCGGATCATCAAGAGCGCGGCGGAGACTTTCGAGCCGGACGTGTTCCTCGTGGACAAGGCGCCCCTCGGGATGAAGAGCGAGGTGGTCGCCACGCTGGAGTACCTCCGGCGCGAGCAACCCGGCGCGCTCACCGTCCTGGGCCTGCGCGACGTGATGGACGACCCGGAGCGTGTCCGGCGCAGTTGGCTGACGAAGGGCATCAATAAGGCCATCGAGAGGCTCTACGACCTGATCCTGGTCTACGGCCCGCGCGAGGTCTACGATCCCATACCCCTCTACGGGCTCTCCCCGGAGGCCCTGGCCCGGACCCACTACGTCGGATACGTCGGCAAGGAGATCTCTTCCGGGGAGGCGTCCGGGCTGCCGCTGCCCCCCGGGTACGCCCTCGTGACCCCCGGCGGCGGCGGCGACGGGTTCGAGGTGGTCAGGAACTACCTCGAAGGGCTCCGGCTCTCCGAGCCGGACTTCGACTCGCTGGTGGTCACCGGGCCCCTCATGGAGGACGAGGACCGGCGCTCGCTGGAGCGGCTTGCCGAGGGGCTGCGGGTGGAGCTCGTAGACTTCCGGCCGGACATGGAGGCGATCATCGCCGGCGCGCGGGCGGTCGTGGCGATGGGCGGCTACAACACGACGACCGAGCTGCTGGCCTCGCGTAAGCCGGCGATCATCGTGCCCCGGGTCGAGCCCCGCGTCGAGCAGCTCATCCGGGCCGAGCAACTGTCACGGATGGGGCTGGTGGACATGATCCACCCCAACTACCTGACGCCGGAAGTGATCCGGACAAAGGTGGAGGGGGCCATGCGGCGCGGCTCGCACGCCGGGATCTACGTAGACCTCTCCGGAGCCGAGCACGCCGTGGACCTCGTCTACGCGGCCCTGACGAACGAGCCCCGGCCCGAGCCCCGGCTGGCGGCGGGAGCGTGAGGGACGTGGTGGAGCTCGCGAACAGCGGGGAGGTCAGACCGGCTCCCGCCACGGACGCTATGAAGGTCGGGTACGTGCTCAAGCGCTACCCGCGCTACTCCGAGACCTTCGTCGTCAACGAGATCCTGGCCCACGAGGCCGCCGGGCTGGGGGTGGAGATCTTCGCCCTGCGACCCCCGAGCGACACGCATTTTCAGGACGCCATCTCCCGCGTACGCGCGCCCGTCACCTACCTGCCGGCCTCCGGTATCCGCGCCCCGGAGTTCTGGGCGGCGCTGGAGGAGGCCGCGGAGCTTCTGCCGGACCTCTGGCCGGAGCTGGAGGCGGCGCGGGGCGCGGAGGGCCGCGACGTCTGCCAGGCCGCCCTGCTCGCCCGGACGGTGGCCGAGAAGGGCATAACGCACCTGCACGCCCACTTCGGCACCTCGGCGGCCTCGGTGGCGCGCCTCGCCGCCCGCTTCGCCGGCATCCCCTACACCTTCACCGCCCACGCCAAGGACATCTTCCACGACGAGGTGGACCCCGTAGACCTCGGCCGCAAGCTCCGGGAGGCCGCCGCGACGGTCACGGTCAGCGACTACAACGTCGAGTACCTGAGAGAGAGGTTCGCAGCGCCCAACCTGCACCGGGTCTTCAACGGCCTGGACCTGGAGAACTTCCCCTACCGGCCGGCGGCCGGTAGGCCGCCGAAAGTCCTGGCCGTGGGGCGGCTCGTCGAGAAAAAAGGCTTCGCGGACCTGATCTCCGCCTGCCGCATACTCGCCGACCGGGGGGTGGGCTTCTCGTGCCGCATCATCGGGACCGGCGAACTGCAAGAAGACCTGCAGGCGCAAATCGTAGATCTGGGCCTCGAAGGCGTGGTGGAGCTGGCCGGCCCCCGGCCCCAGCGGGAGGTCGTGCGGGAGATCCAGGGCGCCGCCGCGTTCGCCGCGCCCTGCGTGCTGGGCTCCGACGGCAACCGCGACGGCCTGCCGACCGTGCTCCTGGAGAGCATGGCGCTCGGTACGCCGTGCGTCTCCACCAAGGTGACCGGCATCCCGGAGGTTCTCCTGCATGAGAAGACGGGCCTCATGGTCCCCCAGCACGAGCCGGCCGCGCTCGCGGCGGCGCTGGAGCGCCTGATCCGGGACGAGCTCCTGCGCCTCCGGCTGGCTGAAAACGCCCGGCGGCTCATAGAGACGGACTTCGACGTGCACCGCAACGCCGCCGCGCTGCGCGAGGTCTTCGCCGCCGCGAGCCGGGACGTCCTGCCGCTGAGCGAGGCGCGATAGTGGCGCGGCTCACCTACGTCTGCGCGGACCCCGGCGTGCCCGTCTTCGGGCGCAAGGGCTCCTCGGCCCACGTGCAGGAGGTCGTCCGCGCCCTCATAAACCGCGGCGCGGAGGTGGACCTCTTCGCCGCCCGGCTGGACGGCGAACTGCCCCCCGGTCTGGAGGGCGTGCGCGTCCACAGGCTGCCCCGGCCCCCGAAAGGCGAGCTGGCCGCCCGCGAGCGGGCCGCCCTCGCCGCCAACCGGGACCTGCGGGCCGCCCTGGAGAGGGAGGACGGCTTCGACGCGGTCTACGAGCGCTACGCGCTCTGGAGCCACGCCGGCATCGATTACGCGCGGGATCACGGGATACCGGGCCTGCTGGAGGTCAACGCCCCGCTTATCGAGGAGCAGGCCACACACCGCGGCCTCGCCGACCGGGCGGCCGCCGAGCGGGTGGCCGGGCAGGTCTTCGGCGGGGCTACCGCCATCCTCGCCGTCTCCGGGGAGGTCGCGGAGTACGTGCGGCGCTACCCAAAGGCCGGGGACAGAGTACACGTCGTGCCCAACGGCGTGGACACCGGGCGCTTCCCGGAGGGCCTGGAGCCGGCGCTCCCGCGGGAGGCCGGGACGTTCACCGTGGGCTTCGTGGGCACGCTCAAGCCCTGGCACGGGCTCGGGGTGCTGGTCGAGGCTTTCGCGGCGCTGCAACGGGAGAACGCGGGCGCGCGCCTGCTCGTCGTGGGCGACGGGCCGGAGCGGGAGAACGTGGAGCGGGACCTGGCCGAGCGGGGTCTTCTCGGGGCGGCGCGCTTTACGGGCTCGGTGGCGCCAGAGGAGATACCGGGCCTGCTCGCCGCTATGGACGCCGCCGTGGCCCCGTATCCGGTGGGTGAGAGCTTCTACTTCTCGCCGCTCAAGGCCTACGAGTACCTGGCCGCTGGGCTGCCGGTCGTGGCGAGCCGGGTGGGCCAGCTAGACGGCCTGATCCTGGACGGCGAGAACGGCCTGCTCTGCCCGCCCGGCGACGCGGGCGCCCTGGCGGACGCGCTGACCCGGCTCCAAAACGACGCCTCCCTGCGAGAAGGCCTGGGGGCTCGCGCCCGCGCGTCCGTGCTCAGGAAGCATACCTGGGGCGCGGTTGCCCGGCGCATCCTGGAGCTGGCGGGCCTGGAGGTCCCCGAGCCGGTGGAGGTGGGAGGTTAGAGTGGCGAAGCGTCCCAAGCAGCTCCAGGAGACCCTGCCGCGGTTTACGAACGTGGTGCGCCACCTGTGGCCGTACATCCGGCAGCACAAGGGCAAGCTGGCGCTCTCGTTCCTCGCCCTCTTCGCGGAGGTGGCGTTCCGCCTGCTGGAGCCGTGGCCGCTGGCGATCGTGCTCGACTACGTCATAGCGGACAGCGGCGGACAGATCATACCCTGGCTACAGGGCCTCTCGCCGATGGCCCTGCTGAACGTGGCGGCGATCTCGCTCGTGGTCATCGTGGGGCTGCGGGCGCTCTCGGCCTACCTGAGCACCATCGGCTTTGCCCTGGTGGGCAACCGGGTGCTGACGGAGGTGCGGGGCCGGCTCTACGACCACCTACAGAAGCTCTCGCTCTCCTACCACGGCAAGGCCCGCAGCGGGGACCTCACCGTGCGCGTTGTGGGGGACATCGGCAAGCTGCAGGAGATAACCGTCACCGCGGTGATGCCCTTCGTGGGCAACATCTTCATCCTGCTCGCCATGCTGGCCGTCATGTTCTTCTTTAACTGGCAGCTGGCGCTCCTGGCCCTCGTCACCCTGCCGCTCTTCTGGCTCCTCTCGGTGCGCCTGAGCCGCAACATCACGGCCGTCTCCCGCGACCAGCGCAAGCGGGAGGGGGCGATGGCCTCGACCGCCTCGGAGTCCATCGGCGCGATAAAGGTCGTACAGGCCCTCTCGCTGGAGGACGTGTTCTCCCAGAACTTCTCCGGGGAGAACGCCAAGAGCCTCAAGGAGGGGGTGCGGGCCAAGCGGCTCGCGGCCCGCCTCGAACGCTCGGCGGACCTCCTGATCGCGGTCTCCACCGCCCTCGTCCTCTGGCTGGGAGCCCGGCTGGTGATCTCTGGTTCCCTCACCGCGGGCGAGCTGGTGGTGTTTATCACGTACCTGAAGAACGCCTTCAAGCCGGTGCGGGACTTCGCCAAGTACACCGGCCGCCTCGCCCGCGCCACCGCCGCCGGCGAGCGGGTGATAGACGTGCTGGAGGAGGAGCCGGAGATCCGCGACCTCCCCGAAGCCCGGCCCGCGTCCCCCTTCCGCGGGCGGGTGCGCTTCGAGGAGGTCGCGTTCGGCTACGAGCCCGGAAGCCGGGCGCTGGACGGCATTGACTTCGAGGTCGAGCCCGGCGGCCGGGTGGCGCTCGTGGGGCCGTCCGGGAACGGCAAGTCCACGATAGCCAACCTGCTGCTCCGGCTCTACGACCCTCAGGAAGGCCAGGTGATGGTGGACGGCCGCGACGTGCGGGAGTACACGCTGGAGTCCCTGCGCTCCCAGGTCAGCGTGGTGCTGCAGGACAGCTTCCTGTTCGCGGCCAGCGTGCGGGAGAACATCGTCTTCGGCGCGGGCCGGGAGGTCTCCGACGGGGAGGTCGAGGCCGCCGCCCGGCTCGCCAACGCCCACGGCTTTATCCAGGCCATGCCCCAGGGGTACGATACCGTCCTCTCCGAGAGGGGTTCCAGCCTCTCCGGAGGGCAGCGCCAGCGCATCGCCATCGCCCGCGCGGCGATCCGCGAGGCCCCCATCCTGGTACTCGACGAGCCGACCACGGGCCTCGACGAGGAGAACGAGCAGCAGGTAAACGACGCGCTGGAGAAGCTCTCGGAGGGTAGGACGACGTTCGTGATCACGCACGACCTGCGCTTCGCCGCCCGCTCGGACGAGGTCCTGTACATCGAGAACGGCCGCGTGGCGGAGCGCGGCCCGCACGCCGACCTGCTGCGCGTTGGCGGCCGCTACGCGGCACTCTACCAGCTCCAGGCCGCCACGGGCCGGCTGGACCCGAGAGAGGGGGGACATGGCGCTCTCACCCGCTGACACCGACATCGTACGCCGGGACCCGCAGGTCCCCGGCATCGCCACGGTGCTAGACCCCGAGGCGTTCGCCGCAGCCCTCGAAAAGAAACTGCCCAACGTCGAATTGGAGTTCGTTAAGCCCACCTACGTCCGTTACAAACCGGAGACCAGCTGTCTGGTCTCCTACGCCCTTCGCTCCTCCGGCGGTGTGACGGCGCGGGTCTACGCCAAAGCCCACGGCCCGGATGCTGGTATCAAGCTCCGCAAAGCCCGCGAGAAGCCCGCATCCGCCGGGCCCTTCGGTGCCGGGCGGCTGGTACTCGAAGAGGCCGGCGTTGTCGTTTCGTTCTTCCCGAACGACGGCAGGCTCAGGGCGCTCAGGCGGCTGGCCGAAGATAGTGGAACGTGCAAGCTGCTGAAGGATCTTCTCCCCGACCTCCCGAGACTCTACGGGGGAGACCTGCAAACTCTCCGGTACAAGCCCGAGCGCCGCTACGTGGCATGTCTGGTATCGGAAGGGCGGCCCGTGGCCACGGTAAAATTCTACGCGGAGCCCGACTACAGGGCGGTAAAGTCCGCTACGGAAGCTTTCACCGGCTTGCCCGACGTTTCGGGGGCACTGCGGCTGCCGCGGTTGCTCGGATGTTCGGGCAGGTTTCACGCCGTGGCCTTCGAGTGGGAAAATGGTGTCGCGCTGCGTGAGGCGAGTCCGGAGGCCGGGGAGGCCACGGGCGTGGCTCTGGCCAGGCTGCACGCTGGCGTCCTCGGCGGTAATTCCGGTGGACTAGAATACGTAACCCGGCAGGAGGAGGCCAACGAACTGCTGGCAGTGGCCAGCGCGGTCGGTTTTACTTGTCCGCGGCTCTCCCGGACGGCGCACGACGTCGCGTCCGGGCTCTCGGCCCGGTTGCTGGATCAAACCCCAGAATATCGTCTGACGCACGGCGACTTCTACGACGAACAGGTCCTGGTGGACGGCGAACGGGTCTCGATCCTGGACCTGGACCGGGCCACGCTGCGGGACCCAGCCTGGGACATCGGGAACTTCGCCGCCCACCTCGAGCGGGCCGCCCTGCTCGGCCCGCTCTCCCGGGACCGGGCCGAAGCGCTGAAGGCCAGGCTGTTCGTCGGCTATCGCTCGGCCGCCGCGCTCCCGGACCCCGGGCGGATAAGGCTCTACACCGCCATCGGGCTGCTCAAGCTGGCCCCGGAGCCCTTCCGGCGCCGGGAGCCCGACTGGCCCGGCAGGACGCGCCGCATCCTGGAGCGAGCCCGCGAGTTCCTGCCGGGGGCCGCGCTCGCCTCGTAGAATGCAGGGCGCTTCCGCTATAGACGACCCCGCCATGCCCTTTCTGGCGGACGCCCTGGACCCCGCCCGGGCCGAACCCGCCCTCCGGCGCGCCCTGCCGGAGAGGGACCTCCGCCTGCGGGAAGCCAGCCTCCTCCGGCACAAACCGGGCCGCCGGGCCCTCGTCTCCTACGAGCTGGACCTGGAGGACGGCGGAACGACCACCGTGCTCGGCAAGGCGCGGGCAAAGGGCCTCGACGAGAGAAGCTACCGGGTGCAGAAGACCCTCTGGAGGGAGGGACAACCGGTGCCGGAGCCGCTCGGCATCGTGCCCGAGTTTTACATGTGGCTCCAGAAAAAGGTGGCCGGCGTCCCGGCTATGGAAAAGCTCACCGGGACGGGAGGGAGGGGCCTGGCGCGGAAGGCCGCGGGGCTCGCGCACGGCCTGCACGAAAGCCGCGTCGGGCCGCTCCGGCCCCCGCACGGTATAGATAGAGAGCTGGAGATCCTGCACCAACGCCTGCCGCTCGTGGTCGCGGTGAACCCGCGCTGGGAAAAGCGGATAGAGCGGGTCCTGAGGCTCTGTAACCGGGTGGGAGAGGGTTTGCGGCAACCGGAACTCCGGCCCGTGCACCGGGACTTCTACCCGGACCAGGTGCTCGTAGACGGGGACCGCCTCTGGCTCCTGGACCTCGACCTGTACTGCCTGGGGGACCCGGCGCTGGACATCGGGAACTTCGCCGCCCATCTCACGGAGTACAGCCTGAGGACCTTCGGAGACCCGGATGCTTTGCGAGACCGCGAGGAGGCGCTGGAAGAAAGCTTCGCGGGCGAGGAGGTGTTCCCGAGGGTGCGGGCCTACGCGGCGCTCACGCTCGCGCGCCACGTCCACATCAGCACCCTGTTCCCCCAGCGGCGGCCGTTCACCGGGGAGCTGCTGGGGCTGAGCGAGGAGCGGCTGGAATCCCTCTAACAACCCGCCGGCGGGGCCGCAAATTATAATCTCCCCGTACGGACCAGAGACAGGGAGGCTATCTACCTATGAGCCGACAGCGCGTAGAGCCCGGTCCGGGGCAGGAGTCCGTCTGGGACTACCCCCGTCCGCCGCGGCTGGAGGACGTGGACGGGCGTGTAAAGGTAGTCTTCGGCGGCGTGACGCTCGCGTACACGACCCGCGCCAAGAGGGTGCTGGAGACGAGCCACCCGCCGGTCTACTACGTCCCGCCCGAGGACATCAGGATAGAGCACCTCACGCCCGTGGCGGGAACCACGTTCTGCGAGTGGAAGGGCCGGGCGCAGTACTGGGACGTTTCGACCGAGGAGCGCGAGGAGGAACGGGCCGCCTGGAGCTACCCCGAGCCGACGCCCTCTTTCGCGAGCCTCAAGGACTACGTGGCGTTCTACCCGTCGAAGATGGATTCCTGCTGGGTGGCCGGCGAGAAGGTCGAGGCGCAGGAGGGGGATTTCTATGGCGGTTGGATCACCTCTAACATCGTCGGCCCGTTCAAGGGCGCTCCCGGGACCTGGGGCTGGTAGCTCCCTTGGACCACGCCGCCCTCCGCCGCGAGTACACCCGGGCCGGGCTCCGCGAGCCCGACGCCGCCCCGGACCCCCTACAGCAGTTCCGCCGCTGGTTCGACGAGGCGCTAAACGCCGGCCTCCACGAGCCCAACGCCATGACCCTTGCCACCGCTACCCCCGACGGCCGTCCCTCGGCCCGCGTCGTGCTCCTCAAGGGCTTCGACGGGCGGGGCTTCGTCTTCTACACCAACTACGAGGGCCGCAAAGCCGGGGAGCTGGAGGCCAATCCGTACTGCGCCCTCGTTTTCTACTGGGGCGAGCTGGAGCGGCAGGTCCGCGTCGAGGGCCGCGCCGACCGCGTTCCGGCCGCGGAGTCCGACGCCTACTACGCCAGCCGTCCGCGGGGCAGCCAGCTCGGGGCGTGGGTTTCAGAGCAGAGCCGCCCCGCCGGGAGCCGCCGGGACCTGGAAGAACGCCTGCGGGAGCTAGAGAAAGAGTACGAGGGGCGTGAGATACTGCGGCCGCCCTTCTGGGGCGGCTACCAGGTCGCGCCGGAGAGGCTGGAGTTCTGGCAGGGACGTGAGAACCGCCTGCACGACCGGCTGCTCTACGACCGGCGGGACGAGGGGTGGCGCATCACGCGCCTGCAGCCTTGAGGTGTTGATGAGGACGGCCAGCGCCTCCAGCCGTAGCGGTTGACCCGGCGGGCGGCAGCCGCGATACTCGGAAAATCCTGGCGGACGCGTGCCGGGTATTTACCCGCGGCGCGAACAGCATGTGAAAGAGGGGTTCGGAGTGAAGGAGCAAAGCCAGCCCGCAGGGCCGCAAGGTACACCGGTCGACCAGCTCCCGGGCGGCACCGGCCTCTCGCGCATCGACCCGAACGACCCGGCGGCCCCGAACTACGAGCTGGTCGCGCAGCTGAGAGGGGCGTTATCGCTGCGCGAGATGATGATCGAGCCGGTGCGCACGGGCTATCTGGGCCAGGACGAGCACATCGACCCGAAGCTCCTTCCGCCCCCGCCGGATGAGTTGTTCCCGAACGTGGCCGTGGAACAGGCCTATGCGCCCTCACCGGACGGGCCGATACGTTGCGAGGTCTTCCGGCCGGAGGGTGCGCCTTCGAACCTGCCGGTGATGCTGTACTTCCACGGCGGGGGTTTCATGGTCGGCAGCTCGGAGGACACGGAGTTCCTGACGCGCAAGATGTGCGTGCAGAACGACCTGGTGGTGGTTAGCGTCAACTACCGCCTGGCGCCGGAGTGGCCGTTCCCGACCGGCCTCGACGACTGCGTGGCGGCGTACCGCTGGGTGCTGGAGCAGGACGACGCGCTGGAAGACGTGGACAAGAGCCGCATCGTCTTCGCCGGCGACTCCTCCGGCTCCAACTTCGCGGCGGCCGCGGCGCTCCGGGCCCGCGACGCCGGGCTGCCGCTACCCGCGGCGGTGGTGATGCTCGGGCCGGTATGCGACTTCAACTTCGAGCAGTACGAGTCGTTCAACCGGCTGGCCCCCAAAGGGATCGTCTACGATTCCGCGTTCGTGGGCTTTCTGCGCGGGGCGTACGTCGGGCACGAGGACTGGGCGCACCCCCACGTCAGCCCCATCTACGCTGACCTGCGCGGCTACCCGCCGACGATGCTGGTCGTCGGGACCGCCGACCCCATAGTAGATGGCGCCCACGCCTTCGCCCGGAAGCTCGAAGAGGCGGGGAACAGGGGTGTCGAGCTCTTCGTCAGCGAGGGGATGCCGCACGGGTTCTACTTCTTCCCGAGGCTCTTCAGGGAGGAGGAAGAAGCCTACGAAGCCGTCGAGAAGTTCCTGAAAAAACACCTGACGGGCGTAGGATAGTCCTACGGATCGTTATCCAGTGTAGTAGCGTACTCAAAGACCTCGTTAATGGACGCTCGATCTCTACGGTGCGCTCGACATACATTGCGCGTTCTCCTTCCCGTTACTTCTCTGTTCCTGCATCTTCCGTTTCCGTGCCATCTTTCGATCCTGGATCTGCACTACCTTCCCGGCCAACTTCACGAGGATCCAGGTGCGACACGACTCCCACCTCCGGAAGGGAACGTATTTGACGCAGGGTAGTGAAGAATTGCCAGCTCAAAGTGAGGTCACATCTGGTGCAGCGCACCAGAAAGGGATTGATGGCGAGCAGCTCGCCGGATTCGCACCTGAAACAGAGTACGTGACGGTTATAGTCGTAGGTCGACATCGGCTTCTCTATCTTCGGCGATTGGTTCGTATATAGTGGCCAGGTTCCTCAACACCTTATGTGCAAAGCGGCGGTCTATAGCCTTGTCTCTTCGAGTATGATTTTCTCCTTTTCTCTACCGTAGAAACGGTGACTCTCGTCCAACCTTCATGCTAATGCGTTTTATGCGTCATAAGCTCCCTGTTCCACGAGGCTGCGCACCTGTTGATAGCGTCTGGTAAGTTGTGGGTTGAGTGAGGAGGGAGACACTTGACCCCGAAACATGAGTTCGAGCGCGACGTGAAGCTGGATGTCGAGACCCGAGTCCGCCAGGGCGTGAAGGCTGTGCTGGAG
>SIRX01000192.1 GCA_004563715.1 Actinomycetota bacterium
GGCTCACCTGGTGGCGTTGGTCAGAGCCGGAGCAAGGTTCGTAAACGGAGGGCTGGTAGAAGGAGATGAGGAGAAGGTAGCCGCGTGATCACGGAGTCTGATCCACAACTCTTGACGATACCTCCTTTCAGAAGAAGTATCCGGGTCTCGCCCCCGACGAGATAGCGGACATCCTCACCTCAGTAACGGCCCGCTACGCCACCGTCGCCGGAGGGGTGGCCGGGGCGGCTGCCACCTCAGCCCAGATCAGCACCCTCACCACCGCCGGAATGACCGCTCCTGTGTTCTTTGGGGTTATAGGAGCGGAGATGGTCTACTTGGCTCGCATCCAGATGCGCCTGGTGTTGGATCTCTCGGTGGTCTACGATCTCCAACTCGACCCCGAAGACCCCGAAGACGTGCTCATGGTCTTCGGCTACGCCCTCGGTGTAGCCCCCACGGAGATGCTCGGCACGGCGGCCATGAAGGCCGCAGGGGGCGGGACGCAAACCTTGATCAAGAGATACGTCTCTAAAAACGTCCTCAAGGCTATCCAGGGTTTCGCCCGCAAGCTGGGCTTCAAGATCCTCCAGCGTACCATCGTCAAGTACGCGGTACCCGCAGCCTCTGCCGCAGTGGGCGGCAGCTACAACTACCTGAGCACCCGCTCGGTGGGCAAGATCGCCAAGATCCACTTCAAAAACCGTAGGAAGTTTACCGGCGAGCTTCACAGGCTCCTCTCACGCCAGAACACCTACGAGTTGGTATTCCCCGCAGCAGCCCTGTACATCGCCAGCCTCGACGGCCAGGTGTCGCCCAAGGAACGCGAGCTCTACCGTTCCATGCTCTCGCGCATGAGGTTAGAAGAGTACGATCAGAAAGAGTTTCAGAGCCTGGTTGACAACAAGGAAAACCTCATAGAGGCCGCAGCGAAGATAGAGGGCGTAGAGATGCGCCACAGGCTGCTCGACGTGCTGGTGCTCATGGCCATCTGTGACGGGGCATTGACGGAAAAAGAGAGGGAGTTCCTCAATGAAGTCTCCGAGACGCTGGAAGTACCCCTAGACCTTGCGGAGGCCGAGCGGAAAGCCCGAGACTACCGGGTGGCCACGAAGTCCAGCATACCCCAAAGGATGGCCGGCGGCATCAGAGACACGGCTACAGTAGCCCGTGGTAAAGCCCGGGGCATCTTCGGCAAGATGCTCGGTCGTGGAAGTGCGAACAAGAGCGATCCTGAGGCAGGTTTGTAGATCCCGCTACCGACCTCCCAACTGCGATAGCGAACAGACACATAGCCTTCTCCCTGAAACTTGACGAGTATTTGGATAGCTGGCTCGCGAGCAGTGTCAAAGTCTCCGTCCGCAACAGCACCTACACTCGATACGAGGACATCGTCACGTATCACATCAGGCCCGCGCTCGGAAGGCCCAAACTCAACGCGCTCACCCCGGTACAGGTCCGCGAGCTGTACCGGGCCAAGCTTGCATCCGGTCTGTCCACCCGTAACGTCAACTACATACACGTGACGCTCCACAAAGCCTTGAAGCAGACGGTAATGGACGGCCTCATACCACGCAACGAGACGAATTCAGTGAAGACCCCGCAGGTGCACAAGAAAGAGGTCGTACCGATGGACCATAACAACCTGTATTACAGGGATTGGAAGAGGCTTCTGAAGAAGGCTCGCTTGTCCGAGACTTTCACCTTCCACATCATACGCCACACCTTCGCGACCCTCCTGCTCCAGAAGAACGCCAACCCCAAGATCGTGCAGGAGGCGCTGGGCCACGCCACCATCTCTCAGACCACGGACACCTACAGCCACGTGGTTCCCGTCATGGGCAGCGTGGCGGTAGACGCCATCGATGAGGCCCTGGTCTGACAGGTTGGCATCAAAAGCCCCCGGCGAGAGTGTAGGGGCTTTTTGTCATTCCGAGTACCTGGCTTATCTATCAGAAGTTCGAGAGGGTGACCGACGGGACTCGAACCCGCGACCTTCGGAGCCACAATCCGATGCTCTACCGACTGAGCTACGGCCACCACGGTGCCGGGAGATTTTACCAGGAACCAGTTACTCTGAACAGCGGTCGAGGCTTTGTTGGAGTCAGCTCGGGCGCCGTATTCTGCTATCGAGAAGCGCTTGTTCGGATGCGCTTTTCGAGGGCCGCGTAAGCTCGGGCGATGTCGGCGCGGCGGGAGATGCGGTCATCGGTCGCCAGTTCGGGGTTGTACTGCTCCAAGATGTCTAGCCTGGAGGTCGTTCGTTCTATGCCGTCGTTCAGACGCCGCAGGCGGCCTTCCCGGTCCTGTTCTTCCCGTTCGCCGTCTCTCTGCTCTATCCCCGAACAAAGCCTCTCGACCAGCTTTACGTAGCCTTCGTAGTTCTCCAGGTAGCGGTCGTAATGCTCCCGGAACATCTGCGCCGGTGGGTTCTGGCTTTGATCTGGTTTGCCCGAGGGCTTTGCATCGTCATCGGGGTGCAGGTGCCAGCGGGCGAGACGAACTTTTTCGGGTGGATTATCCGGTGAACCCGACTCCCGAACCCCGGCGGGCTCCGTATCCCGGGGCCGTCCTGAATGCCCCTGCTCTTCCTCCGGAACCGTCTCCATGTATATCTGGTCCTGGAGGCCACCGGCGAGCGTTCCTTCATGGCTGGCCGCGTAAGCCTTCTCGCGAACCTCGAGGTTTTCCTGGGCTTCCCGGAGCTCGCTGAGCTGTCTCTGGAGTTGCTCGATTTTCAGCTCTATCTCTCGCCGAGCCTGGACCCGGCGCTCTTCCTCATCGCGCGACGGCTGGTCTCGCCCGGTGTCTTCTCCGAGGCTCTGTCGCCCCTGGCTCATGGCCCTCGCTAGGCGGGCCTGCCCCTCACGTAGAGACTCCATGCGCCGTTCGGCCAGCTCCACGTAGCCGCGCGCCCTCCTCAAGACGACGATGGAGACAGAGATGGTCACACCACCCAGGACGAGAAGGACGACGACGTTGATAACGAGCAGTTCCTCGATCAAACCCTACACCCCTCCTGCCTGGTCTCCGAGCCTTGGTCTCCTCCCGGTACTTATACAGCCCGCGCCACCGGATAGCAAGCCGGGGCCGTGAGCAAGATCCCGGAACACCCAACACGCGAACGAAGCTATAGCACGCCCGGCAGGATTCGAACCTGCGACCTGCGGATTAGAAGTCCGCTGCTCTATCCAGCTGAGCTACGGGCGCATCGGCCTGGCAGCAATGAATCTGGCCGCTTATCCGCCATGAGGGGTATTGTAGCGCACGCGTGGCAAAGGTCGTGCAGCTTGATGGCCGGAAATCCGGCTTTCGCCAAGGGTAGCTTGAGGCCGCACCATATTAGCCCGGAACTTCAGCCACGTCGGACTCTATTGTCGAAAACGTGTAGACCGCTCTTTCTGTTTGTCCGGGCAGACGGATAGAAAGGAAATGCACATAGATAAAGATGCTCGTAGCAGCCGCTTTCAACCAATTCACCGCCAGTTACTGTTTTGGGTCTCCGTAGCTGCAAGCCTGGCTGCCGCGTCCTGACCGTCGCGTTTGCGGACCGGGGTTGACCTGTGGGGTGTGCCCATAAGCTGGAAAGCAAACTTCCGAGGCTCGTTGATCTCAGGCGTCTATAAACTGGCTCGCGGCGAGGTCTTTGTAGAGGGCATCGGAGCGGATGAGGTTGTCGTGCGTCCCGACCGCCCTTACTCGTCCCTCGTCGAGGACGACTATACGGTCGGCATCGGCTACCGTGGAGAGCCGGTGCGCGATCACTACCACCGTGCACTGCCGGGCGACGCGGGAGACGGCTTCTCTGAGGGCTGCTTCGTTGCGGCTGTCGAGCTGGGAGGTGACCTCGTCGAGTAGCAGGAGACGTGGTCGGGTGAGGAGGACGCGCGCGATGGCGACCCTCTGGCGCTCGCCGCCAGAGAGCAACACCCCGCTCTCTCCGACCTCCGTTTCGAGGCCCCGCGGCAGCCGTCCCACGAGAGAGCGCAGGTTCGTCAGCTCCAACACCTCTTCCAACTCGTCTTGGGAAGCGTCCGGCCGGGCATAGAGCAGGTTCGAGCGGATCGAGCCCGCCAGCGCGGGTGAGTCCTGCTCTACGTAGCCGATCTCTCCCCGCAGCTCCCGCAGCGACAACTCCTTGATGTCTTTTCCTCCGAGCAGCACGCGCCCGCTATCCGGCTCGTAGAATCGCTCCAGGAGCGCGAAGATCGTAGACTTGCCCGCCCCTGAAGGCCCGACCAGCGCCGTGAGCGAGCGTCCCGGCACCTCGAAAGTGACGTCCCGCAGAACGGGCCAGGAAGGATCGTAGCCGAAGGTGACACCCTCGAAAAGGATGGCCGGCGTGTCTCGCGGGTTCACGACGGCGAGCCCCTCGGGGCGCGGTCCGGCTGTCCCGCCGGGGTTCTCTACAGGCGCTGCCAGCACCTCGCGGATGCGCCCGACGGCGGCGAGCCCCTGCTGAAGGTCGGTGATGGAGGCGAAGATCATGGCGAGCGGGCCTACGAGGTACAGCAGGTAGAGCAGGAAAGCGACCAGGTCTCCGAGGCTCATCGCCCCCGAAGCCAGCCGCGCCCCGCCGATGCCGAGCACCAGCACGAACGAACCCTGCATCGCCACGAACGTGGCGGGCTCTACAACGGCCTTGAGCTTCTCGGCGCGCAGGCCCGCCTCGTAGGCGGTACGAGCCTCATCCGTGATGACCGCCTCCTCACGCTCCTCCGCGCCGCTGAGCTTGACGGTGCGGATGGCCCGCAGCACCCGTTCCAGGGCAGCCCCCAGCCCCCCGATGCTCTTCTGCGCCCTCTCGTTCGCTTCCCGCACCCTTCTGGAAACAGAGACAACGAGCAACGTCGAACCCGCAACGCAAAGCAGGGCTACCCCCAACAACAACGCATCCGTATACGCCATGAGCGCCACGGCCCCGACGAGGGTGAGGGCGCCGCCCAGGGCGTTCGTGAGGCTGGAGGTGAGCGCGGTGCGCAGGAGGGTCGTGTCCGTGCCGACGCGTGAGAGCAGGTCGCCAGACCTCTGGCGCTCGTGTTCGGCCACCGTCAGGCGCAGGAGGCGTTCTACGAGGCGCCGCCGCAGCCCGAAGACGATGGCCTCCCCCGTACGGCCGAGCAGGTAGCCCTGAGCCGCGGACAAAGCCGCCGAGACAGCGAACAGGGCGACGAGCAGGACGACCACCGGGCGCACCGTCTCCCCGCCCGTGAGCCGGCCCACGATCTCGCCGACCACCAGCGGCTGGGCGAGAGACGCCAGGCTCGCCCCCGCCCCCAGAACCAGCGTCGCCGCGACGATCGTTCTCTGCGGGCGCGCGAGCGCCACGAGATCCCGCAACGCCGATTCCCGCTGGCGTCCGAAACCTTTTTTCCCGCCTCCGGCCATGCCTTCTATCTACGCGCGCGATCCACCGAAGTTGCGCCGCCGGTACGAAACGCCGCGTGCCGGTCTTCACGCGCGGGGCGTTTCGCCTGCCCCGGTTTCGGGAACGATTTGTAAAAGAAAGCATTAAGGAGGTGAAAACCATGCCGCTGTACCTGGCACAGTTCTCTTACACTCCTAACGCCCTGGCGGCGCTGGTAAAGAAGCCGGAAGACCGTAGCGTCGTCTTCCGCGAACACGTCGAGAAGCTGGGCGGGCAGGTGCACGCCTTCTACTACTGCCGGGGCAAGTACGATGGCGTCATTATCTTCGAGGTCCCCGATGAGCTTACGGCCACGGCCGTGACTATGGCTGTCAACGCCCCCGGTCACCTGAAGGCGCTGGACCTCATCACGCTGCACACGGTGGAGGAGGCTATAGAAGGCATGAGAAAAGCCGGACAGAAAGCCTACAAGCCACCCCGGGCGTTTACCGAAGAAGACCTGCCTTACTCTCCTTTTGGGGCTTGATCTCTGGTTCCGCGGTCGGGCGCGCCGGTAGTACTACGGTGCTCCGCCACCTGATGTTTGCCGGCCGCGGAAGCCGGGCATGAAACCACTTAGCGCACAGGAGAAGAAAGGACGGTAGATAGTGGGTAAGGACAGCAAGAAAGACAAGAGCGAAGGAGCAATGGACAAAGTCAAGGGCCGGGCCAAGGAAGCAGCTGGCTCTCTGACCGGGGACGAAGACACCAAGTCGAAGGGCCGCAAGGATCAGGACAAAGGCACCCTGAAAGAGAAAAAGGGCGCCGCGAAAGACCTTCTGGACTAACTCCAACCGCTGGTTTTGCCGGGGTTCCGACGTTGCGCGGACCCCGGTTTTTTCTACCCGCCACCCGGAGAGCGGGTGAGGGGAATCGAACCCCCATCGCCAGCTTGGAAGGCTGGAACTCTACCGTTGAGCTACACCCGCGCGCGTTTCCGCCGGTCCCGCCGCCGTCGGGGCGAGAGGATTTGAACCTCCGACCCCCTGCTCCCAAAGCAGGTGCGCTACCAGGCTGCGCCACGCCCCGCGAAGACCGGTGATCAGTATATCAAAGGGGTACAAGCGTTCAAATCACGGCCGCCGGGGCCACGGCTTCTATCTCCTCCCCGAGAAAGCGGCTCCCCAGCGCGGCAAACGTCGCGGGGTCTTCGCTACAAACGAAGGTGGCGCGTCCGTAGTCCTCGGGGTGGCGGTGCCGGCGGAGGTACCCCCGCCGCGAGAGCACCCGTCCGACCTCCAGGGCGGTCTGTCCGGCGGAGGAGATCAGGCGCACCTCCGGGCCGAGGATGCGGTTGATGGTGGCGGAGATCAGAGGGTAGTGCGTGCACCCCAGAACGACCGCCCCGACGCCCCATTGCATTAGCGGCTCCAGATAGCGGCCGGCCACGGCCTCAAGCTCGGGGCCTTCCGTAACACCCCGCTCGATAAGCGGGACGAACTCGGGGGCGGCCTGCTCGTAGACTTCCACCCCGGCGTCCATGAGGCGCACGGCCCTCGTGTAGGCCCCGCTGCTGACCGTCCCCTCGGTGGCCAGCACGCCCACGCGGCGGTTGAGGGTATCCAGCACCGCCGCCCGGGCGCCCGGCTCTATAACCCCGATTATCGGGACGTCGAAGGAGGCCTGGGCAACCTCCAGGGCGGCGGCCGTCGCCGTGTTGCAGGCGATAACCACCAGCTTCACGTTCAGGCTCGTGAGGTACTCGATGATCTCGAAGGCGAACTCCCGGACCTCGCCGAGGTCCTTTACCCCGTAGGGTACCCGCGCGGTGTCGCCGAAGTACACCGTGTGCTCGTATGGGAGGCGGTCCTGGATCTCCGC